>CAJBOM010000123.1 GCA_903956835.1 uncultured Verrucomicrobiota bacterium | reverse complement strand
CCGCTGCAACACATCCTCGGCATTCGTTACCAGCGTCTCCAACTCGGCATAGGACGTGGAGGGCTCGACAAACTTCACCATCTCCACCTTGTCAAACTGGTGCACCCGGATAATACCCCGGGTCTCCTTGCCGGCGGCACCCGCCTCGCGCCGGAAACAGGGCGTATAGGCGGTCATGTAGACCGGAAGCGGCTTATCGATGATGTCGTCCCGATAGAAATTCGTCACCGGCACCTCGGCCGTCGGGATCAACCACAGGTCATCGGTGGCGTGATACATGTCCTCCGCCATTTTAGGAAGCTGACCGGTTCCGATCATCGAGGCGGTATTGACCACGAACGGCGGCAGCATTTCGGTGTAGCCATGTTCGGTGGTGTGCAGGTCCAGCATGAACTGGATCAGGGCGCGCTGGAGTTTTGCGCCCATTCCGAGGAACAGCGGGAATCCCGATCCGGTCATTTTGGCGCCGCGGGCAAAGTCAAAGATCCCCAGCTTCTCGCCCACTTCCACATGGCCTTTCGGCTGGAAGGTAAACTGGCGTGGCGTGCCATAACTGCGAACCACCACATTGGCCGAGGCATCGGTTCCCACGGGCAGGCTGCTGTGGGGGAGATTGGGAATACGGAGCAGGTTATCCTTGAGGCGCGCCTCAAGATCCCGGACTTCCGTGTCCTTTTGCGCAATCAAATCGCCGAGGTCGCGCATGGATTTCTGGGTCGCCGCAGTATCCTGCCCCTTGCTTTTCAGCATGCCGATTTCCTTCGATACCACATTGCGCTGGTTCTTGAGGGTTTCGACTTCCGTCACCAGTTTCCGGCGTTGGGCATCATCCGCGACGACACTGTCCAGAACTTCCAGACTCGCGTTGCGGGCCTTCAGCCCCTGCCGAACCGTCTCCTCATGATCCCGAATCAATTTGATATCCAGCATAATTCACCCCACAGGTTGATTCACAAAATGTGGGTTCATGCTAGCGAAGCCCCCGCCCCGATGCAATGACGGACTCCCGAATAATGCTTTACCACCCGCTTCGCTGGAGAAAGCGGAGGGGATGGGAAAGAGAAAGAAAATGTTTCGCGATTTTTCAGAACGGAGAGTACCCCGTTTTGAAAAATCGCGAAACACCTCCTGGTGAAGAATAGTGGAGGCCAGGGCAGACGCATCTAAATGCCAGCAAAATCGGAAAGAATTTGAACACCCGCTTCGCTCAAGTCGCAAAGAACGCAAAGGGGAGATGCCGACCCCGTGAAAATGGTGCGGTATTTGTATTTCCGGAGTACCGGAAATAAAAATCCCGCACCAACCCTCGGTAGAAGGCGACAAGTCTTCGATTCTTCAAGCAAACCGTGGCTTTTATTTTGTTGCCGTGTACCCGTGGCAACAAAATAAACGCCACATTTGACCTTTGCGAGCTTCGCGACTTCTGTTCAAATCTCTCGGATTGACTGGTATTTAGATGCGTCTGCCCTGTAGTGGAGGCCGACTCCTGTTGTGCTCCGCACGATTAAACCCTACTCCTGTCCTCCTCCAGGAAAGGTGTTGCGGAATTTTTGGCTCGGGTTCTCCCGAACGAAAATGCCGCT
>CAJBOM010000122.1 GCA_903956835.1 uncultured Verrucomicrobiota bacterium | reverse complement strand
GTGGCGGCCCGGGAGTTGGCCCTATCGCTGTGGCAGACCATCTCGCCCCCTTCCTCCCTTCTCATCCTCATCAGACTCTAAAAAAAGATCAGGTCGGAGCCGTCGCTTCCGCTCCTTATGGCAGTGCCAGCATTCTGGTCATTCCTTGGATGTTCCTCGCTATGGTTGGAGGCAAGGGCCTCGCCCGTTGCACCGAGGTCGCCATCCTCAATGCCAACTACCTCGCAAAACGCCTCTCCGACCACTACCCAATTCTTTACCGGGGTACAGGAGGCTGGGTCGCCCACGAGTTCATCCTCGATTTCCGGCCTTTCAAAGCCACCGCGGGGATCGAGGTTGAAGATGTCGCCAAACGGCTGATGGATTACGGATTTCATGCCCCGACAATGTCCTGGCCCGTGGGCGGGACCCTGATGATCGAACCCACCGAATCCGAATCTCGCGAGGAACTGGATCGATTTGTCGATGCCATGATCTCCATCCGCAAGGAGATCGCTGAAATCGAATCAGGAAAAATAGATCGCGCCCACAACCCCTTGAAGCTTGCCCCTCACCCTGCAGCGGATGTCACCTCCGACACTTGGGATCGTCCCTACAGTCGCGAAAAAGCGGCTTACCCAGCTCCGTGGACGCGTACCTCCAAGTACTGGCCTACAGTTTCCCGAATCGATTCCGTTCACGGCGACCGCAACCTCGTCTGCTCCTGTCCCACCGTCGAAGAGTTGGCTTCCTAAACAAACTTTGAAAAGCAAAATCCCCCGGAGCCCAATAACTGGCTCCGAGGGATTTCTTAACCAATTTTGCTCTAAATAATCTTTAGAAGCTGTAGACCACTTCCGCCCCTGCGTAGTAAGCCGGTCCGCCAGAAACAGCCCCGCTATTATTTCCAGCCACGGTTCCATTACTGACTATGTTACTTCCCCAATCCATCCGATACTCAGCACGAATGAGGAGGTTATCAATTACATTGAAACCTGCTGTGAGCGTGTACTCCCATAGGTTGGTTCCCGTGACGTGACCCCCATTGCTCACGCTGGTCGACGGGTTCCCTTGTGTCCCAAACTTAAGATCATTATTGCTTCCTAAATACTCACCACGACTGGCCAAGCTAAACCAGTCGCTAAACTGATATTTCGCATAAGCACCCACACCGTAGACACAGGAATTGACTGTTGTAGGCCCTGTGGTGTTACCACTTTTAACAAACCAGACAGTATTAAAAGCGAGGAGCAACTTGTCCTCCGCAAACTTGGGCGCCCAATTCCCCCAAGAGTTGTAGTACCACGTGTAAGCCGAAACAGAACCACCACCATTATTGTAGCCTTGGCTGGAATTACCAGTTCCAGTAGCCGTGTTATTATCGTAACCCGTGCTGTACTGGAAATTATTACTCCAGTTGGCGTTCCCTCCTGGTGCTGTGAAGTTTAATGCTGCCAAAAGCGCACATCCGTCTCCATCGTTTGGGTTCGTCGTGGTGTTATTATCGCTGTTAGATCCGTTGACTACGCCCAGTTTCCCATCGATATAATCGTCGAATTTATAGGATGATAGTACCCCTGTGTAGTACAGCGGTAGCTGATTAAAAATGAGACCAAAAGTCGTGTTCATGTTGGCGGGACGCTCCATGACTTCGTATCCGAGAATTGAGACGAACTTTCCAACCTTGAAGTCCCAGCCGTTACCCACAGGGGCACGGATATCAACATAGGCCTGCTCCAAAAAGAGTGAGTTGGAGTTCATGCTCGTGTTCGTAGGCCCACCGTTGACTGCGGTTTGAGGTGAAGTGCGATTAATAAAGTAGGTCGCATCTTCACCGATCATCACATCCGCACGAAATCCGGCTTGCGCTTTGTTTTCGGAGGTCATCGCCTTTTCTAAGGCAATTTTCAATGCGTAAAGATTGAAGTCGCCCTTCTGGGCTGTATCGCTGCCTAGCCGGCCATTCACAGTGGAAGATCCTTGGCTTGTTCCAGTGAAGTTGTAGCTATAGCCCGTATCCACATACCCGCTGAGCTTCACACCCTTCTGAGCAGTCTCAACGAAGTTATTCTGAACCATCTTTTTAGTATCTTGAGCGGATGCTTCCGGGGCGCTGTCCGCGAGGGACAAGCTGGCCACGGCCGAAAGCACGCCAAGAAGGGCTGTAATATTCTTGATCATTTTATTTACTATCTCCTTAGGTTTGTTTGTTGTTTGGTTGTGTTCACGAGGCACCGTGATTACTGCCAAAGTGCAGTAGAGTCCACCTATTGGTGAATAATATTATATATTTATTTTAGGTGTCCACCACAATTACGCGGACTAGACCAAGTTTCGCAAACGAATCAACCCCAGAAGAACCAGTCCCATCGATGCCACGACGGTCCAATCACCCCATCGAGTATAAATTGTTGGTGAAAAGTCGCTCAACTCCAGCTCCCCTAAAATAAATCCCGGCTCTCGATACGATTTTAGTTCAGGATCCCACACTTCAGATACGATAACCCCCTTTGGACTAATCAACGCGGTCACCCCATCGTTCGTTGCCCGCAAAAGTGGTAACCGAGTTTCAATTACCCGAAATCGAGCGTTATCCAGATGCTGCTCCGCCCCCGAGGATGAACCAAACCAAGCATCGTTGGTTAGATTAACCAAAAGATGCGGATTTTCCTGCGCTGATCTGCGAACTCCCCTTGCCACGGAATCCTCGAAACAGATCAGCGGGGCTAGTCGAATCCCGCTCGGTTCCAGCTCAAGAATTCGTGCGGAGCTTCCCGCAGTTAGATCCCCTCCAGGCGGAACCAGTTTACGCATCCATGGGAAAATTTTAACCAGTGGCACATATTCGCCCATGATCACCAGATGGGTTTTATCATAGACCCTCGGTGTCTTTCCTTCTGGACCCGTGAAAAGCACCGCGGAGTTAAATGTTTCTGTCCCGCGAACGTCAAGGGAACCTGTCAACAAAGAGCGCGCCCCCAATCTTCTCGCCGTCTGCACCGCTTGCTGGAAAGCAGGTTCTTCCCTCCACCCTGTCCCCGCTAAGCTCTCAGGCCAGACCAGTAGATCAATCGGACCATTTCCTACCAACACAATCTCCGACCAGCGAGCAAGCTCCCCAGCCACCTTCTCGATCTTGGCCGACCGCCACGGATCTTGAGGCACCGCAGGTTGGATCGCAGCGTAGGTCAAGGTGTGAACCCCTGGAGGGAGCGGACGCAGCATTGTCCTTGCCCCGTAGACCATCGTCATACCCAGAACGAAAACTCCCGCCGTGAAATCCCAGCGAGGTTTCCATTTTTGAGCTCCACGAATTTCAAGTTCAAAGCGCCGAGCCG
>CAJBOM010000121.1 GCA_903956835.1 uncultured Verrucomicrobiota bacterium | reverse complement strand
TGGTGCTCTTTCTTGTTTCGGCCTCGGTCTTGCTTCTGGCGTTCTATGCTCATCAGAACCAGAACGCGGCGTCGGTGCGAGACCTGACTTTTTCTGAGTTCGAAGGATATCTGAAGGAAGGCAAGGTGAAGGAGGTGGTTTTGAATGTGGAGCCAGCGGCCAATGTGCGTTGGCTCTCAGGGAAATTCGAACCGTCGGAAGCCCTAAAGAAAAGTGTACGGATGGATGCGCAGGGAAACACCGGATACAAAGTGACGGTCGATTTAGCCTTTAAGCAAAATCTGGAGCAGGTGTTGGCGGCGAACGGGTTTCCGCAGGTGAGTCAGAAGGTGGTGGATAATTCGATGTGGCAAGCGCTGGCGGGGACGTTGCCCTTTGTGCTCTTTGTCTTGATCATGTATTTCTTCTTCCGTCAGCAGATACGCATGGCGGGGAAATCGGCTTTTAGTTTTGGTAAGAGCAAGGCGCGCATTGTATCGAAGGATAAAAATAAGATTACCTTTGCGGATGTGGCGGGGGTGGAGGAGGCGAAGGATGAGGTGAGCGAGATTGTGGAGTTCCTGCGGGATCCGAAGAAATTTCAAAAATTGGGCGGGCGCATTCCCAAGGGGATTTTGATGGTGGGGCCGCCAGGAACGGGGAAGACCCTTTTAGCAAAAGCGATCGCGGGCGAAGCGGATGTGCCCTTTTATGGGATCAGCGGATCGGATTTTGTGGAGATGTTTGTTGGGGTGGGAGCCTCGCGGGTGCGGGATATGTTTGAGCAGGGGAAGAAGACCGCCCCTTGCCTAATTTTCATCGATGAAATTGACGCAGTGGGGAGGAGTCGAGGTCATGGGGTGGGCGGCGGGCATGATGAGCGAGAGCAGACCCTGAACGCTTTGCTGGTAGAGATGGATGGGATCGATACGGCGGAGGGAGTGATCATTATTGCGGCGACCAATCGGAAGGATGTGCTCGACCCAGCCCTCTTGCGGCCGGGTCGGTTTGATCGGGAAGTGATGATCAACTTGCCCGATGTGAAGGGGCGGGAGGAAATCTTGAAGGTTCACGCTAAGAAAGTGAAAGCAATGGAGAATGTTTCTTGGGCGACATTGGCCAGGAGTACCCCTGGATTTTCAGGAGCGGAATTGGCCAATGTGATTAATGAAGCGGCTTTGATGGCGGCTCGGCGCGATGCCGAGGCGATTACTCAGAAAGATTTGGAGGAGGCGAGGGATAAGGTGCGTTTTGGTCGGGAGCGTAGGAGTTTGGCGATGAGCGATGAGCAGAAAAAGTTAACGGCCTATCATGAAGCGGGGCACGCCATCTTGAACATTGTTTTGGAACATACGGATCCGTTGCACAAGGTATCGATTATTCCGCGTGGTCCAGCCTTGGGCGTGACAATGATGTTGCCAACGGAAGATCGGTACGGGTACGCCAAGAAAAAGGTTTTGGATGATCTTTGTGTGGCGATGGGTGGACGGGTGGCGGAGGAGATGTTTTTGGGGGATGTTTCCAGCGGAGCCAGCGGGGATATTAAGATGGCAACTTGGTATGCAAAGAAGATGGTTTGCGAGTGGGGGATGAGTACGCGGATGGGGATGGTGGAATATGGGGAGCATGAGGACTACGTATTTTTGGGGCGGGATATCGGGCGTTCGAAGGGGTACAGCGAGAAAACGGCGAGGGAGATTGATGAGGAGGTGCATCAGATTGTGAATGGGGCGCATGAACGGGCGAAAAAGATTTTGGAGGAGCATCGCACCAAGGTGGAGTGGGTGGCGCTGGCTCTCCTCGAGTATGAGACTCTGGATGGGGCGCAAGTGGAGGAGATTGTGAAGTTTGGTAAGATGATGAACCCTCCGCCCAAGGGGATCTCTGCGCCCTCGACTCCGACCCCGAGTGAAGCCTTGCCGGTGAATCGGCCGATTGAGAAGGTGAAAGATAAGAGCGGAATTTTGCCTGGTTTAGAAGGTGCTCCAGCGGGAGCTTGAAATAGTTCTGTGGTATGAACAATCCCGCCACGATGGCGTGGCTCTGCGGGAAGAGGGCGGTGAGTCTCCGGGTAGGCAGGCCTTTTATTTTGGGAATTCTAAATCTTACGCCTGATTCTTTTTCGGATGGAGGGAAGTATGTCCAGAGGATTGATGCGGTGCGGCAGGGGATTGCTCTTTTGGATCAGGCGGATGGATTGGATATTGGAGGAGAGTCGACTCGTCCTGGGGCGGAGGCGGTATCGGCTCGTGAGGAGCGAGCGAGGGT
>CAJBOM010000120.1 GCA_903956835.1 uncultured Verrucomicrobiota bacterium | reverse complement strand
GATGTCGCCTGCGATTCGCTCGGCGTTGACGGGCATAGCGGCGTTCCCGTTGGTTTGGACTAGCGGCCGAAGTCTTGGCGCCAGGTTTGGCCCGTTTTTTCCATTTCGCTGTCGGCCGCGGTACGGCGGAGGCGGTGGAGGGTTGGCATGCCGAGGGCCCACTCCTGCATCCAATCGCGGGCGAATTCTCCGCGCTCGGTCTCACGGAAGATATCGCGGATCGCATCCTCGTTGACGACACGCGGACCACGGGTTCGAACGGCGAACTCGGCGGTGCGACTACAACGGTGGCTGATGTACTCCTCGATTCCCACTTCGTCCATGACGTCGATTACGCTGCGGAGGGAGCGGATCGCTTTGGCGTAAGCGAAGCTCGGGGGATAACCGTTTTCGACCATGACGCGGAAGCACGTCCGCATGAGCTGGATGGCACCGCCGTAGAGAATCTGTTCTTCGAAATTGTCTCCCTCGGTTTCGTGTTGAAAGGACATCTCGACGACGCCTGCTCGTGTACTTCCCACAGCCTTGGCAACGGCGAGGGCGATGGCCAATGCATTGCCGGTGGCGTCATGGTCGACAGCCACGCATCCGTAGACGCCTTCGCCTGCGAGGTACTTTTGGCGGACGAGGTGGCCAGGTGCGTTGGGAACAAAGAGTACTGTGTTGACGTCTTTGGGAGGTTGAATGACGCCGTAGAGGACGTTGAATCCGTGGCAGAAGCAGAGTGTTTTTCCGGCGGAGAGGTTGGGGGCGATGTCGGTCTTGTAGATCGGTGGCTGGGCAGGGTCGGCTAATTCGATTAAAAGTACGTCGGCTCGTTTAGTGGCCTCGGCGATGGAGTAAGCTTCGAAGCCGTCTGCTTTGGCTTGGGCGCGGCTGGTGGATTCCTCTGGCGGGCGGGTTCCAATGATGACTTTTACTCCGCTGTCGCGGACGTTTGCGGCTTGGGCCTTTCCTTGAATACCGTAACCGATCACGGCGACGAGTTTGCCGTCGAGAGGCTTCATGCTGACGTCGGCATCGCGATAGATTTTTTCCATATATTATCCTTTGGGATGGAGGGGGAGGGTATGTGGCTCTCGGTTGACGTTTTTGCTGTAAAGATAACGGGTGGGGCCAGGGCCTTTGGCGATGAACCATTGGGGGCAGTAGGGTGCCATCCAGATTACGTCACCTTGGGCCACGGGATGCCAATCGTCGTTCAATCGGTAGATGCCGCCTCCTTCAAGGACGAGAAGACCGTGTTCCATGATATGGATTTCGACGAAGGGAAGCGTGGCGCCGGGATCGAAGGTAAAGATGTTGACGGCGAAGTCGTGTCCGAGATCGGTTTCTGGAATTAGGCTACGAAGGCGGGCTTGGGGATCGCCGAGAAACGGGGTTTCGGGCACTTTGGCGGAGTCACCGAAGAAAGCAGCGGGGACGGGCGTGCCGACCAGGGGTTCGTACTGTTTGGCAAACCGCATGACTTTTGATGCCGAGGATTGGACTTCAAACTTCGAGCTTGGGGGAAGCCATCCATAGTGTCCCGCGGTTAGATCTTTTCCGTTGAGGCGGCAGCTTCCCTCGAGAACGTAGTAAAAATGTTCCTCGGCACCAGTGTTGCCCGTGCCGGAAGCCTTCTTGTCGAGGATGAGGAGGGTTTGGACGAAGCCCGCGCCCATGGCTGGGCTGATCAAGATGTGGGCGGTCGTCTGGGTCCAGCCGGGTAGAACACTGGGTACATGGCTGTCGGGACCGATCAGGGCATAACGGTCCCGGATGACGGTGCGACTTCCCCCTGGAACAGGTTGAAAGTGGGACATGGCGATATCTTATCGGGTAGAGAAGGGTGGAACAAGCCGATCGTTCGTCCTATCCCGCGCGGGAATTTGTTACTGGGAGAGAAGGGGCGCAAGAAACTGCCCTGCGGTAGGTTGAAAGCAGCCTCGGACGGCCACCTGTTCAACTCGGGCGGAGAGCTTGATACCAAGATATGGGGTGATCGGGTGGGTGGTGAGAAGATCTTGGGCCCGCACTTCGTCTGTGACCCCGGTACGGACGAGCAGAAAGTCGGCATCAGAACCGATCTCGAGGGATCCCTTGCGAGGGTAGAGGCCAAAACGACGGGCAGGATTTTCTGAGGTGAGCCGTGCGATCTGCGTGGGGGAAAGTCCTGCAGAGAAAAGTAGGGGGATCATGTGTTGGCATCCTGCAATGCCACCCCAGACATTAAAGAAGTCTGGATCTGCTTTCATCGAAGGGGGAGAGGGGGAGTGGTCGGATCCAATCGTGTGCACCTCGCCCTGGTGGATTTTCTGAAGTAACCCTCTTTGGGCGGTTGCGCTTCGCAACGGGGGAGCACATTTGGCAGGCGTCCCGATCCGAACCATGTCCTCGTCGGTCAGAACCAGATAGTGCGGACAGGTTTCGGCGGTGACGTCTACTCCAGCTCGGCGGGCCTTTTGAATCTCGTCGATGCCCTCTGGACAGCTGACGTGGACGATGTGTAAGCGGCAACGGGTTTCTCCTGCCAGTTCGCAGGCCAGCCGAATCGCTTCTAGTTCGGTTTCGATCGGACGGGAGGAGAGATAGTCGCGGACTGAAGTTCCACCCTTGTGGCGGATTTCCTCGGTTCGGTGCCGAATGGGGTCGGGTGATTCTGCATGAACCGCGACTGGTAGGCCTAGTTTAGCCGCCGCGCTCATGCCTTGTTTTAAAGTGGCAGGATCGGAACCTGGAAAATCTGGTGTGCCACTGTCGACCATGAAGGCTTTGAAACCGATCACGCCGGCATGAGCAAGCTCTGGTAACTTTCCGAGGTTAAGTGGAGTGATTCCTCCCCAAAGGGCGAAATCAACGCAGGACTTTTTTTCTGCCACGGCACGTTTTTTGGAAAAAGAGTCAGCGTCGAGGGTAGGCGGGAGAGCGTTGAGAGGCATCTCGATCACTGTAGTGGCGCCGCCCGCCCGAGAAGCACGGGAACCTGTGGTCCATCCTTCCCATTCTTCACGGCCTGGCTCGTTGTAGTGAACATGGGCATCGACGGCCCCAGGGAGGAGAGTGAGTCCCTCTGCATCGACTACGTTTTTGGCTTCGGTCTCTCTGTGATCCACGACTTTTCCTTGATCTATTGCGAGTGAGATTTTCCGGATGCCTTCGGGCAGAACAACCGTGGCTCCACGAATACAGAGATCGATGGCGGGCATAGAAATATGGATCGCTGGACGCCGACCCAAGTGGGTCAACTCCCTCGGTAGGTGGTGTAGGTCCAGGGAGAGCAGAGAAGGGGAACGTGGAAATTCTGAGAGGGATCGGTCACGGTGAAGCAGACGGGAACTACATCGAGAAAGGTTTTTTCCTGAAAGTAGGTACCGACGTGGAAGCGGATTTCGTACTCCCCTTTCTGAAGAGAACCGGGCGCGACGAGAGGAGAATCGGTGCGACCGTCGGGGTTGGTGGTGTGAGTGGTGAGCAGCTTTCCCTTAAAGAGGAGCTCGATCTTGAGGTTCGCGGCCGGTTTTCCGGATCGAGTATCGAGGACATGGGTGCTGAGTTTTCCGTTCATCCGATAACGTCTTCTAACCTGAGTCTGGCGATTTTTGCGATTTCCTCAAGCGCAGTCGTGATCTCGGCCGCGCGGGTTTGGGCTAAGCGCTGGGGGAAGGTGGCGAGGATGGCCTCCTTTTTGTTGAGTCGGGCACAGAGGATAAAGGGGAAACCGAACTTTTTTCGGTAGTCGTGGTTGTAGGAGCGGAAGCTTTGCGCTTCTTCTGGGGAGAGATGGGTGAGTCCAGCAGCGGCTTGCTCGGAGGTTGATTCGGGAGTGAGGAGAGCTTGGCCGACGAGGTCGGGATGTGAATTCAAGAGGGCAAGTTGGGTTGATTCCCCAGCTTCTTGAACTATTTGGACCATGGATTGGTGTAGGGTTGCGATGTTCGGGTAAGGACGATTGGCGGCAGCTTTTTCCGCCACCCATGGTGAGTGTTCGAAAATGGCGCCAAGCCGATCGACGAAGCCTGATGCGGGCAGGGCGTTAAGATCGTCGAGGGAAATTTTCAAGAATCAGTACCAGGCGCGGTCGGGCAGGTTGTGAAATTTCTTCCAGACAAGGACTGCTTCGTTGCGAAGAAGCGGGACGCAGCGAGGTTGGCGATGGATGGAGCGGCGGCGTAACTGCTTTTCGAGAGGGGTATCGTCGAAATCTCCGTACCGAAGGGCGTCGGCGTGGGTGGCGGCGTAGTAGATACGGCGGATGCGGGCCCAAAAGGAAGCGGAGTAGCACATTCCACAGCATTCGGCGCTAGTGTAGAGTATACATCCCGAGAGGTCATGGGTGCGGAGGCGACGGCAGGCTTCTCGGATGGCGACAATTTCTCCGTGGGCGCTGGGGTCACGAGTGGAGAGGACGCGGTTTGATCCCTCACCAACGATTCTGCCATTCTTGACTACGACCGCGCCGAAAGGACCGCCGGTCTTTTTTACGAGACCACTGATTCGACCCAGTTCGATTGCACGGCGCATGAAGCGGGCATGGGCGGAGGCATTGCCTGAGAGGCGCATACGGCATAGGATGAACCAACTCGGCTCATATGGGAACTCAACTATCCAGCCATCGATACGGCAAGAGCCGAGTGCGTGTTGTCAAAATCCTTCGGGAAGGTTCAAGGCACACCGTTCTGGAGATTAGTGTCCAAGTACTCTTGGAGGGGGATTTCGAAAGTTCTTATACTGGGGGAGATAACTCGAAGGTGGTGGCGACGGATACGGTGAAAAATACGGTGCATGTGTTGGCGAAGGATCATCTGACACCTGAGGTGGAGCGGTTTGCCGTCTATCTCGCAAAGCATTTTACCTCGAAATATCCCCAAGTGAAGAAAGCGACGGTGGAATTGAGTCAACGAGTTTGGGGTCGGATTCAAAATCATGATCACGCCTTCACGGCGCCAGGATCCCCCGTGCCGTGGGTTAAAGTCGTGCATGAGAAGGGGGTCCAAGCAGCGGCGGTGGAGTCAGGATTGCGAGATTGGTTGATTTTGAAATCGGCGCAGTCTGGATTTGAGGGATATCCCCGTTGTGAACTCACGACCTTGCCGGAGACGAGTGATCGTATTTTCGCGACTTCGGTGACTGCAGGATGGAGATGGTCGGAGCAGCCCAAGGACTATTCTGTGGCCAACGAGAAAATTCTGGAGGCAATGACTGGGCCGTTTCTGAATCATTTTAGTCCCTCGGTGCAGACGACGATGTACGAGATGGCGAGCGAGGCGTTGAAGGTTTGTCCTGAGATCTCGGAGGTCTCCTTGGCCATGCCGAATAAGCACTGCAATTTGTTTAATCTAAAACCATTTGGGATGGAAAATCCCAACGTGATCTTCACGGCAACGGACGAGCCCTATGGCCAGATTGAGGCAGTGGTTCGTCGGAGCTGAAGTTGGATGGCGGCTGACTTCTTTTCCGATCTGATTGAGGCGAGGACGAGTGGCCAGCCGTTTGTGGTGGTGACGGTGGTCGAGACGGAAGGATCGGTGCCCCGACATCCTGGCGCGAAAATGGTGGTTCTCGCCGATGGTTCAATTCGTGGAACGGTGGGGGGAGGGAAATTTGAGTCGTTGGTTATTGTGGAAGCTCAGAACAGGTTGCTGGATGGGCAGAATCTTTTGAAGAAGTATTCGTTACGGGAAGGGGAGAGCGATTCCTTTGGGGCGATTTGTGGTGGGAAAGTAACTCTTTGGTTCGAGCCGCAGAAGAAGGCTCCGGGATTGCTGATTGTGGGGGCGGGGCACTGTGCGCAGTCGATTGCAAAACTTGCGGCGGAGTGTGGTTTTCATGTCACGGTGGTGGACGATCGTAAGGAGTGGACGGAGATTTGCCCAGGAGTTCACCGAAAGATAACCGAGCAGAGCGCGCAGGAGGTAATTCGAGAAGTTCGCTGGACTGGGGACGACGCGATCGTGCTGGTCAGTCGGAGTTTTATGTTGGATCGGGACGCTTTGGAGGAGGCGGTGAAGGTGAAGGAGGTGGGGTATTTAGGGATGATTGGGAGTCGAAAGAAGGTTTTGCAGGTATACGACGAGCTGAAAGCGAAAGGAGTGAAGAAGGAACTGCTGGAACGGGTTTATGCCCCAATCGGACTGGACATTGGGTCGGATACGCCTGCGGAAATTGCGGTCAGTGTCTTGGCGGAGATTTTACAGGTGTTACGAAAGGCAAAGGGCGGGCATTTAAAGAAACTGAAATCTGACCTCTGACCCCAAAAATGCAAAACACAACCCACAAAATACTGATTGATAGGCAGTTATGATTCGATAAAAACGTTTAAATTGGATTTTAACCTCTGACCCCAAAATGGGGTTAATCTGACCCCAAAATGGGGTTAATGCTTGGTGGTGGCGGCGGTGAAGGACTCGTCGAGGACGGAGAGAATGAAGTCGACGTCGGCTTCGGTGATGCACATCGGAGGTTTGATGCGGAGAACGTTTCCAAAAAGACCACCTTTGCCGATGAGGAGACTGCGTTCCCTGCATTGTTCGAGAACTTCGGCGATGAACTCCCTATTCGGTTCCTTGGTTTTGCGGTCCTTAACGGCTTCTACGCCGATCATCAGACCCATGCCCCGGACATCTCCAATGGGTTCATGTTTTTCCTGAAGTTTACGAAGTCCGTTGAGCAGACGATCCCCGAGGTTGGCGCATCGCAGTTGGAGATTGTCGCGCCGAATGATTTTGAGAGTAGCTCGGCCTTGGGCGATGGAGACAGGATTTCCTCCGTAGGTGTTGAAATGGATTCGTTGGGCTAGGGTTTCGGCTATTTTGTTGGTGGTGACAACGGCGGCGAGGGGTGCGCCGTTGCCGATGCTTTTGGCCATGACGACGATATCGGGCTGCACGCCTTGGTTTTGAAAACCCCAGAAGGATTTACCGGTGCGACCGAAGCCAGTTTGGACTTCGTCGGCGATGCAAAGACCACCTGCGGCGCGGACATGGCGGTAGGCTTCGGCGAGGTAGCCATCGGGATAAACCACGGTTCCGCCCACCCCTTGGATCGACTCGGCGATGAAGCCAGCGATTTTTCCTGGGGAGGCGAAGCGGATCAGATCTTCAATGTCGGCTGCGTAATTTTTGCCAGCTTGGGGGTCGGTGGCAGGCCAAAGTCCGCGGTAGGGATTGGGTGATTTGGCAAACTGGACGCCAAACCCTTGGGGGACGTTGTACTTCCAGGTGTGGTGCGAAGTGATGCCCATGGTGTTGGAAGTACCGCCGTGGTACGAGTTGCGTAGGGCGATGATATCGTAATTTCCAGTGTAGGAGCGGGCAAGCATGAGGGCGAGTTCGTTCGCTTCGGAGCCTGAGTTAACGAAGTAGCAAACTTTGAGGTCGCCGGGCATGCAGTCGGCCAACTCTTTTCCGTACTGGGCGATGCCAGGGTGGAAATAGATGGTAGAGGTATGTTGGAGGAGATGATTTTGTTCATCAACGGCGGCGATGACCTCGGGATGGCAGTGACCCACGGAGATGGTGACAATGCCGCCGAAGGCGTCGAGGTAGCGGCGGCCTTTTTCGTCGTAGAGATACTGCATCGATCCTTCGACCAGCATGAGGGGTTTTTTGTAGTAGTGAAAAAGGGATGGGGTGAGGTGTTCCTTGCGAAGCTTGAGCACTTCTTCGGTGGAGGGTCCGTGGTAGGGCTTGGGTTGGTGAGAGTAGGGAGGCAGGGCCGGAGTCTTTGCGGGCATAGGAGTAGACTAAAGTTTGGGGAACTGATTAGCAAATCAAGGATGATTCGAGGTCAGGCTTAGGCCTGGTCTCGGTGCTATGGGGTGGGAAGGGTAGCGGGTTGGGGGCTGATTGCTGTTTGGGCAGGGGGGAGAATGGAAAGGGGAGGGTGGGGGATGACTTTCCAGAATTTTTTGGAGTAGGTGTCCCATTGCGCAAGAATTTCTTTGGCCTTCTTGCTTTCGGTGGCTTCGAGGTGCTGGTAAATAATCGCCTGTAAAACTTTTCCGTCCTCTGCGCCCGAGATTCGCTCCAAGTTGACCATGCCCGGGTTATAGCGCTTCTGAAATCCAGCATCTTCGTCGAGCACATAGGCGAGTCCACCCGACATGCCTGCACCGAAGTTCTTGCCTGTCGGACCGAGGACAACGATGGTGCCACGGGTCATGTACTCGCAACCGTGATCGCCGACACCCTCAACTACAGCGGTGGCTCCGCTATTGCGGACAGCAAAACGTTCGCCCGCTTGCCCATAGGCAAAGAGTTTTCCGCCGGTGGCCCCATACAAGCAGGTGTTGCCGCAAATGGTGTTGAGGGAAGGATCGAAGGTCGCGGCTTTGGCAGGAATTAAAATAATTTCCCCACCCGACATCGATTTGCCGACGTAATCGTTGGCTTCACCCTGCAGCGTCATTTTGACTCCATTAACGAGGAACACGCCGAAAGATTGTCCACTGGAACCATCAAACTTAAGGGTGATGCTACCGTCCGCTAGGCCTTCATCTCCGTAGCGGTAGGCGATTTCGCCACTGAGACCAGCACCGATGGAACGATGGGCGTTATTCACTTTGTAGGAGAGTTTCACCTTCCTCTTTTTGGCTAAGGCATCTTTGGCGTCTTGGAGAATGCGGGCGTCGATCGGTTGGTCTTCCAATTTATCGTTTCGCTCCCAAGTGTGATGCCGTGGGGCCAAAGGATCGATATCGGGAACGGTGAGGAGCGGGCGGAGGTCGACTAAAGCGGCTTTGGTGTGATCGGCGGGAACAAAAGTTTCCAACATTTCGGGATGACCAATGATCTCGTCTAATTTCCGTGCCCCGAGCGAGGCGAGAATTTCACGGACCTCTTGGGCTAAGGCATTAAAGAAGTCGACGACGGCATCGGGCATGCCACGGAACTTGGCGCGAAATTTATCGTCTTGGGTGGCGACGCCAGTGGGGCAGTTGTTCAAGTGGCACTGGCGCACGTAGACGCAACCGAGAGCAATCAAAGCGGTGGTGCCGAAATTAAATTCCTCTGCACCGAGCAAGGAGGCGATGATGATGTCTTGTCCTGTGCGTACTCCGCCATCAGTTCGAAGGGTGATGCGGTTGCGGAGACCATTAAGGAGAAGAACTTGTTGGGTTTCGGCAACTCCTAGCTCCCAAGGACTGCCAGCATATTTAATGGAAGAAAGAGGAGAGGCTCCCGTGCCCCCGTCGTGGCCAGCGATGAGAACGACATCGGCGTGGGCTTTCGCGACGCCGGCGGCAATAGTGCCGACGCCAGCCTCAGCGACTAGCTTGACGCAAATCTTGGCGCGAGGATTGACCTGTTTGAGGTCGTAAATAAGTTGGGCGAGATCTTCGATGCTATAAATATCGTGATGGGGAGGGGGAGAGATGAGAGTAACGCCTGGGGTCGAGCGGCGGAGGGTGGCGATGAGCGGCGAGACTTTATGACCAGGAAGTTGTCCGCCTTCGCCCGGCTTAGCGCCTTGGGCAATCTTGATTTCCAACTCGGTGGCGCTGGCAAGATATTCGGCAGTGACTCCGAAGCGGGCGGAGGCGACCTGTTTGATCCTGCTGTTTTTAGAGTCGCCATTTTCCATGGTGGCAAAACGAGCGCGGTCTTCGCCGCCTTCACCTGAGTTGGATTTCCCCCCAATGCGGTTCATGGCGATAGCCAGTGCTTCGTGAGCTTCGGGGGAAAGTGCGCCGAGGGACATGCCAGCGGTGGTGAAGCGGCGCCGAATCTCTTCGATCGGCTCGACCTCATCTAAGGGAATGGCGGAGCGACCTTTTTTCAAGCGAAGGAGGTGGCGAATGGTAATGGGAGTATTCTTGGCGAGAGCATCGACGTAAGCGGCGTACTGAGCGGGCTGGTTTTTCTGGTCGGCCCCTTTGAGTCCGACAAAAGCTTGTAGGGCTTGAATGGCGGGCGGGGTGATGGCGTGAACTTCCCCGTCTCGGCGCCAACGATAAAGTCCTGCATCTGGCAAGCGATCGGTGACGGCGGCGGCAGCGGTGTAGCCTTCGGTGTGGCGACGAATGGTTTCTGTGGCGAGTTCGGCCACGGTGAGGCCTCCGATTTGCGAGGGAGTGCCAGGAAGATGATCGCGGATGAGATCGGGTCCGAGACCGACGGCTTCGAAGAGTTGGCTGCCGTGGTAACTGGTAAGCATGCAGATTCCCATCTTCGACATAATTTTAAGAAGTCCCTTGTCGAGAGCGTTGCGGTAGGCCGCAAGAGTTTTCGCGGGATCGAGATCGGGGAGAGAACCCTCTGCGTGCCAGCGAGCGGCGAGTTCCCAAACAAGGTAAGGGCAAATGGCGGAGGCACCGAAGGCGATGAGACAAGCAAAGTGGTGCACGTCACGCGCATCGGCGGTATCGGCGATGAGGGAGATACGCATCCGCAGTCCTGCACGAATCAGGC
The DNA here is from genome assembly GCA_903956835.1 of uncultured Verrucomicrobiota bacterium. Taxonomy (GTDB): domain Bacteria; phylum Verrucomicrobiota; class Verrucomicrobiia; order Methylacidiphilales; family Verrucolacustridaceae; genus Verrucolacustris. Next base: position 4,765 of record CAJBOM010000120.1, on the reverse strand, counting down.
TGTGGTGGACGGAGGAGATGGCGAGGAGCATGGGGAGTGCGGAATGGGCGGCATCGGTTCCACGATCGGAGAGGCAGAGAATGGTGACCCCATCTTGGACGGCGGCGGCGGCTTCTTCGCTGATTTCGCGCAGGCGTTTTTGGAAGGCGCTGGGACCGCCAGAGACGGGGAAGAGAACGGAAAGAGTGCGAGAGCGGAGATGAGGTTCTTTGCTTTCGAGAACGTGAGAAAGTTCTGCAGGAGTCAGAACAGGAGAGGAGAGTTGAAGGAGGCGAACGTGATCGGGGCCATCGGTAAGCCAGTTGGGGCGGGTGCCGAGATAGACGGAGGTGGACATGACTAATTTTTCTCGGATGGGATCGATGGGAGGATTGGTGACTTGGGCAAAGAGTTGACGGAAGTAGTGATAAAAGAGGCGAGGCCGACGAGAGAAGACGGCGAGGGCGGCATCGTCGCCCATGGAACCGGTGGGTTCTTCGGAGTTTTTGAACATGGGTAGAAGAACGACTTTGAGTTCCTCCTCGGAATAGCCGAAAGAGAGGAGAGTCGATTGGAGGGTGGTAGGTACGGCGGGGAGGGTGGGGGGCAGAGTGGGGAGCGAGCGGAGGCCTGCTTGAATCCACTGGGCGTAGGGCTGGGTGGAGGCAGCAAAGTTTTTGATATCGGCGTTGCGGAGAAGTTTTTTGGCGACGGTATCGACGGCGATCATTTCTCCAGGAGCGAGGCGGCCTTTCTCGATAACGGATTTTTCTGGGATATCGCCAATGCCGACTTCGGAGCCCATGACGAAGAGACCATCTTTGGTGATTTTGTAGCGGGCCGGGCGGAGGCCGTTGCGGTCGAGGCAAGCGGCGACGATTCGCCCGTCGCTAAAAGCGAGGGCGGCGGGACCATCCCAAGGTTCGTTGAGGCACTCATGATATTCGTAAAAGGCGCGGACTTCTGGGGAGAGGCCATCTTCGGAGTGAAAGGCGGAAGGGACGAGCATAAGCATGGCATGGAGAGGGCCGCGGCCTGAGATGGAGAGAAGTTCGAAGGCGTTATCAAGGCTGGAGGAGTCGCTTCCGCCAGGCTGGATAATGGGATGGAGGAGGGGGAGATCGGCGGGATCGAGACCTGGGTGAGAGAGATCGGCTTCACGGGCATGGACCCAGTAACGGTTGCCGCGAACCGTATTAATTTCTCCGTTGTGGGCGACCATACGGAAGGGGTGGGCGAGGGGCCAAGTAGGGAAGGTGTTGGTGCTGTAGCGTTGATGAAAAACTGCCAGAGCGGTTTCGTAGGCTGGATCTTGGAGGTCGAGGTAGAAGCTTTTGAGTTGGGTGCCCGTGAGCATGCCTTTGTAGACGAGAAGGCGGGAGCTGAAGGAGGGAATATAGAAGGGAGGGGTGCGATCGGCAGCACAGCGGTGTTCGATTTCGTTGCGGGCTAGAAAGAGGGAAAGTTCAAAGGCGTCGTCGGAAAGTTTTTTGGCGTCGGGCCGGGCGACGAGAAGCTGCTCAATGCGTGGGGCAGAGGCTGCGGCTTTTTCTCCGAGGATGCGGGGGTTAATGGGGACAACGCGCCAACCGAAGGAGAGAAGGCCGCGGCGAGTGATGACTTCTTCCGCGATACGGCGGATGTGGGCTTGGGCGTAGGTGTCCTTGGCGGGAAGAAAAAAGAAGCCTACCCCTAGGTCGTTGTCTTGGTAGAGGCGGTGTCCGAGTTTTTCGATTTCGCGCCGAAAAAGTTTAGAAGGAATTTGGGTTAGAACACCGGCGCCGTCCCCTGATTTGGCATCGGCATCGAGGGCGCCCCGATGAGCAAGTTGGCAGACGCAGCCCAGAGCGCGGTCGAGAATGGTGCGGGAGCGACGGCCTTGGATATCGGCGACGACACCGACGCCACAGGCATCGTGTTCGTGGTCAGGCGAGTAAAGCCCTTGGGGTCGGGGCAATTGATGATTGAGACGGAATCTTGCCATGTGTCTTTGACAATACTTGAGGAGAGCGCTGGCGCAAGAGTGGGAATCCTCTTGAGAGCAAAGGCTTTTCGGTGAATGTTACTTTATGGCACATGGCGCACCTTCTCGGGTAAAGCGGATGCGAAGGGTAGTGGTTTGTTTGCGTCAAGGTAAGCGTGGGGGTTTGGGAGTGGCGCAGGTCTTGAAGTTGATTTTTCAAGAGTCGGGGGTGAAGGCGAGGTGGGTGACGGAGGCTGGTTTAGCGAAGGCGGTTCGGACGGGGACGGATGCGGTGGTGGTGGGGGGTGGAGATGGGACGATGTTGCATGCGGCGCAAGCGACGATGGGCTCTGGAGTTCCGCTGTTGGGAATTAATCTGGGCTCGCTCGGCTTTTTGACTTCTATCAAGGTGGACGAGATTCGGGAGATTTTACCAAGAATTTTGAGTGGGCGGTATGGTCTGAGCTCGCGTTCGGTACTTTTGGCAAAACTAAGTGGAAGGAAAGGTGCGTGGTGCAGTCTGAATGAGGTATCGGTGGCGCCGGCGTCGGGGCGACAGATGGTGAGAGTGCGGGTGACGGTGGGTAAGGAATTTTTAACGGAGTACCATGCGGATGGGTTGTTGGTGGCGAGTCCGACGGGATCGACGGCCTACTCGCTTTCGGCAGGCGGGCCGCTGGTGAGTCCGCGGGCGCGGGTCATGTTACTCACTCCGGTGTGTGCGCATGCCATGGCGCAGAGGCCGGTGGTGGTGGGCGAGCAGGAGGGGGTGGAGTTGAGTTTAGGCGAGGGGGAAGTAGCGGCGGTTCTGCGATTTGACGGGGTGAAGATGGGGCAATTAACCAGGGGTAAAAGTCTGCGAGTAACGGTGGCCAGCCAAGTGATTCGACTGGTTCATCCTACGGGTTTTGGTTTTTATGGGTTGGCACGGCGCAAGTTGGGGTGGAGTGGTACGGCAGGAGGGTTAGGGCGATGAAGTTGGGTGAACTTTTGCAGCCGGGTTTGCTCCTTCTGGAGTTGAAGGAGACAAAGAGAACGGCCGCGATTCATGAGGTGGCCAGTCTTTTAGAAAATGATTCTGGCATGATTAACTTTAAGGGATTTTACGATGAGTTGCTGGCTCGGGAACGGGTGGAGCCGACGACGTTGGGCAATGGGGTGGCCTTTCCTCATGCGCGGACGGATCATGTGAAGCGGCTGGTTCTAGCAGTGGGGCGGAGTGTGAGCGGGGTGAATTTTGAGACGAGCGGGGAGACAATTCATTTTATTTTTGTGATCGGGACACCTCGGCGGATGGTGACGGAGTATCTGGCTTTGGTTGGGGCGATGGCGCGCTTGTTGCGGCATGATGAGGTGAGGACGAAATTGTTAGCGGCGAAGAGTGCGGAGGAGTTTCTGACGATTTTGGGGGAGGATCCCGAAGCGGTGTGAGGGTACGTTTACGCGATTTGGCGGAGGGGTTGGGGCTCTCGGTGATGGCCGTATCTAAGGCATTGAGAGATGCGCCGGATATTGGGGTGGCGACGAAAGCGCGGGTTTTAGCGGAGGCGGCGAAACGGGGGTATTGGCCGAATGAGGCGGCGCGCAGTTTGCGGGTGAAGCAGAGTGGGTTGGTCGGTTTGCTCCTGCCTGATTTGACGTCGGAGGAGGGGGCGATGGTTTCGGGAAGTTTAGCGGAGGCGGCACAGGAAGCGGGGATTGCACTACTGGTGGGAGTGGCGCGAAGTGGGAAAGAGGAGGCGGAGCAGGTACGAGCGATGATGGGAAGGGGGGCGGAGGCGATTTTCTTTTTACCACGGATTAGCACGGAACATCGATCGGCGGTGCTGGAGGTGGTGGGTCGGGCTGGGCTTCCGTTGATTTTTTTTAAGCGCTATCCTGCGGATGTGGATGGGGGGAAGGGCAAGGTGAGTTGGGTGGTGCGAGATATGGGTGGGGCGGCGAATTTAGTTTTGGATCATCTTCATGATTTGGGCCATCGGAAGGTGGCGTATTTGGGCGGGCATCCTGCAGCACGGAGTTCGGCAGAGCATTTAAGGGGGATGGAGGAGGGGGTGGCGGCTCGGGGAATGGTGATATTGGGAGGAGTTCAGATGGTGGGATTGGAAGCGGAGGGGGGGGAAGCGGAGATGAAGAAAATGCTCGGAAAAAAAGAGCGACCGACGGCGGTGGTTTGTGTGAATGATGCGATTGCGGCGGGGGCGAGTCGGGCTCTTTTGGCGGCGGGAGTTTCGGTGGGTGGAGAGGTGAGTGTGACGGGGGTGGGGGACGGGGCGTTAGCGTGCTATGGGCCAGTGCCGATGACGACGGTTTGTTTTCCGAGTTTGGGAAGGGTTGGTTTTTCTCTTTGGCAGAAGGTGAGAGAGGGGAAGGGGGAGATGAAACCGGAGATTGTGAAAGGGGAGTTAGTGGTGCGAGAATCGTCGGGAAAGGCATAAGCGATGAGTACCACTATGGAAGATCTGAAATGGATGAAGGAGGCCGAGGGGCAAGCGAGAAAAGGATTGGCGGAAGGAGGGATTCCGATTGGGTCTATCTTGGTGCGAGGGGAGAAGGTGGTGGGGCGGGGGCACAATCAACGAGTGCAGAAGGGGAGTGCGATTTTGCATGGGGAGATGGACTGTTTAATGAATGCGGGGAGGCAAAAAAGTTATTTAGATACGGTGATCTATTCGACCCTCTGCCCGTGTTACATGTGTTCGGGTACGATCGTGCAGTTTAAAATTCCGCGAGTGGTGGTGGGGGAGGCGGTGAATTTTCCTGGGGCACCTGAATTTTTAAGGTCGCACGGGGTGGAGGTGGTGATTTTGGATCAGCCTGAGT
>CAJBOM010000119.1 GCA_903956835.1 uncultured Verrucomicrobiota bacterium | reverse complement strand
TTCCAAGATTTTCCAAACACATTTCCCGACGTGGTAGTTAAGGGATACACAGTAGAGCTAAAAACTAGGTCGGTGTAGGATCCTGGGTTACTCGCTGTAGTAGGGGTACTGCCCAGACTCCAGCTGGGCGCGTTGTTCAAGCTGGCGTTGCTCCCCGTGAAGATATTGGGTGGGGAAATCCCAATGCTGATGGTTAGGTCTCGTGACGAACTTGGTCCCGCAGGATTTTCCGCCGTCAGTGTAACAGTCGTGTCTCCCACTGTGGTTGGGGTTCCACTAATCAACCCCTTCGCTGGGTCCAAGGTAAGACCACCGGGTAGAGAGGTCGCAGTATAACTACGCGGCGTATTCAATGCCACAATCTGGTAACTGAAAGGAACGGAGACATTCCCACTGGCGGTGGTCGCACCACTCATAACAGGAATAGAAGTGGGCGCCGCCGCCACCGTGATCTCCAAATTTCCCGAGCCAGTAACTCCCGCACCGTTAGCGACAGAGAGAGCGGCAGTCGACGGACCTGCAGTCGTAGGAGTTCCCGTGATTAAACCGCTTGTGGGGTTAATACTAAGTCCACCAGGCAGACTTGTGGCTCCATAGGTGGTGGCATCGGACAATACCTGGAAGGTGAAAGGGTAGCCGACCATAGCCGAAGCCGTCGTCGCACTCGTGATAGGCAATGTAGCTAAAACGGGGGCAGTATCCCCCGCGTAGATGTCGTCGACAGAAAAGTCCACCGCATTGCCTCCGCCGCACTGGAAAGCGATCTTACCGATGGTCGTACTTGTCACCGCTCCTCCAGTAGTAACGAATGAAACTAGCGGTGTGCCTGATGCGCTAGAGCTGGCCAGAACATTATTGACGTAACAAACGTAGGATCCTGCACTTAAAGTTTGGGCAGCGCCCGCTGGGTCGGTATAGGGCATGCCCACGGAGCCACTATTGTACCAAGTCTTAATTGTGCTCTGCGCCGTTGCACTGACGGTAGTGATAACGTTTTGAACATTGCCACCGGAGCGCACTGAAAACACACACGTTGTTGCTGTTGCGACTGAAGGAGTAAACCTAAAGTCGATATAAGCAGTGTTATTACCAGACATCTTGGTATTATCATTTGATCCGAGGCGCAGATAAAATTCACTGCCAGCTACTGCAGGGCTTGGCGGTGTATTTTGGACTATTTTAAAGGAAAAAAATCCCATAGGGCGCGGAGTGGCGTTGGCCGCAGAGAGACTGTACTGATGGGATGAACTAGTAAGAGCGGTCGAGGTGGGCTTGTAGTAGCGACACATCTGATTTCCCGTGGTGCCGACAACGGTGGTACCCGTGCTGATAAATTGCAAAAGCGGAGACAAAGCCGTAGTCGGTGCGGTCGCCGGCGATGCCACGGTGTACTGCTCGAAAGTTTCGTTCAACCACTCAGCAGCATGCCCAGAAGAAAAAGAGACCAGACTTAGCACAGCCACTGCGAAGACTGAAAGGCGGGCTGAAAAAAAAGTAAAAAACGAATCAGTAGGACGGGTTTTTAAGGATGGATTTGTTTCCATAGTATTCATACCTCCTCATTTAGATTCGAAATCGGTAGGACCGTTCGAACCTAGTATAGGACTTTCACCAAGATAAACCATAACTCAACCTTACTGAGTGTCTAATTGTATTTACTGCTATAGTTTATTATTAGTGCATAATAGTTTATATTCATCTGTTTAGCATGTATTTACATCTATTAATTATGAGCATGCTATTGTGTTTTACAAGTAAACTAAATCCCATTTTTACGTACTTACTTTGCGTACGTAAGCGTAGCGGTGTCTTCCCCGTGCCGGCGCCGAGGCCGATTGAAGCACTCAAGACCCATAATCCAGGGCGCGCCTGCGTTCAACCTCCAGCTTTATTCGTCCAGCGAGGCGGCCTCGGAGATGCCGCCCTACCTAAACTTCAAAACACAAAACTACATTCTCACCTTCACACTTTCTAACATTCCTACATCTGGAGCCTAAACCAAGTTTTTAGCGCGACTTGCTCTTTGCGCCTCAATCCCAAATCTGATGGATCCCATATTCAGCAAATACTTTATCGCTACTCAAAATTGCGCAATGCATACGACGAGCTTGCGAAACTAACATTCGGTCGAAGGGGTCACGGTGGACAGTTTCAATGTGCTGAACGCCAGCTGCATCAGCTAAATCCAGCCCCAAATAATGAAATCCGTTTTCCTCAATCAATCGCGGCAGATCTCGTTGCAAATCATAATCTATCTTTAATTTCCCAAGGCCTCTTTTAATTGCGGCTTCCCAAACAGTGACCACGCTGATCCAACACGAACTCGGGTTTGACTCCATCGTCTCACGAGCTAGGCGACCAAAGTTTTTTCGCCCCTCAAAAAATCCCAACCATGCATTCGTACCCACCAAATACTTCACATGTATTCCTTGAAATCCTCCAAAGGCGCATCAAAATCAGGAGCCATGTAAAACCCTGGACCCTTTGCACATCCAAACTTTGCTCTTTTGGGCTCCTCCGAAGCAGTCAGCTGGGCAACTCTTTTTCCTCTACGCGTGATGTAGATTTTCTCTCCTTTTTCCACGGCATCCAAGAGCCTTGCGAAATGGGTCTTAGCCTTGAACGATCCTACCTCTTTTACCCTCATATCCAAACAACTAGTCCAACTAGTTGGTTTATCAATCGAAACCTCTAGTTCAACAACTCCTGCAACTCCGTCCAGTCCAGCCCTCGCACAAAATCCTCCTCGCTGACCAAGGTTCCTCGGAAGAGCTCCTTTTTGCGCTCCTGCAGGCGCACGATCTTTTCCTCCACCGTATCTCGCGCAATCAACTTGTAAGAACTCACGATCTTGTTCTGACCGATACGATGTGCCCGCGCCGTCGCTTGATCCTCCACCGCCGGATTCCACCAAGGATCAAAATGAATTACCGTATCCGCCCCAGTTAAATTCAATCCCGTGCCCCCCGCCTTTAAACTGATCAGGAAAACTGGAATATCTTGGTTCCGCTGGAACCGATCCACCTCGCCGGCTCGATCCATCGTTCCCCCATCCAAATAACAGTGCGGTATTTTTCGCCGACGCAACTCCTCTTGCACGATCTTCAACATGGAAACAAATTGGCTGAAAACCAGCATCCGATGCCCACCCGAAATCGCCTCATCTAACCGATCTAAGAAATACTCCATCTTACCCGACGGTTCCGTCCATACCTTCGCTCCCGCCCCCGCTTGAGGCAGTAACCCCAAATGACAACACGCCTGCCGCAAACGCATCAGCACCG
>CAJBOM010000118.1 GCA_903956835.1 uncultured Verrucomicrobiota bacterium | reverse complement strand
TGGAAACGCTGGCTTGGGCTCAACCGGACCATCTGTCATGACGATGCCAGGGGGCACGGGTCGCCTCATTCTCGATGCGGTAAGTGGTGGATCGACAGCCTATGGCTTCTTCATTCGTGGAAGCGATGTGACGGTGCAGGCGAATAATGACACCGCTTTCGGAACTGCTGCCAATATCAATTTAGGAGACGCTGCTGGCAAGGGGACCCTTGCCCTCAATGGCGTAACCATCGCTAATAATGCATTCCTTGCGGGTGCAGCCTCGAGCCGTACGATCGAAAATATGTCGGCAGCATCTTCCACCTACAGTGGGCAGGTTTTCTTGGGAGACTTCTCAACGATCCTGCGCTCAACCACCGCTGGGACCCTCAATGTCAGCGGTAATTTGCGTGATGATGCTGGCACGGCCGCCATAGAAATCGGCACTTCCACATCGGTCAACTCAGGCACAGTCAATCTCTCCAGGGCTTCTGGCAATGCCTATGACGGCACTACAACGGTGAACTCAGGCACGCTGCTGGTCAGCAATACCAGTGGATCAGCCACGGGCACGGGCGCGGTCAGTGTCGAGAGTGGCGCAAAACTTGCAGGAACTGGAATTATTGCAGGTACGCTCTCCGTCAACGGGATTCTTGCCGCGGGAAATGACAGCGTAGGTACCTTGACCGTTCAGCCTGCTGTGACATGGAATGGCGCAACATTGGCTAGCGCAGCCACCGATTGGCAGTTTGACTTGGGCACGGCCAATGCGTCGGACATGCTGGATATCACTGGAGGAAACGGTGATTTACTCAAAGGTACAGGATCGGTCTTCCGCTTCGACTTCCAAGGAAGCACGAACCCGGGAACCTTTACGTTGGTCCAGTGGGCAGGTACGACAACATTCACCAGTGCAAACTTTAGTTATACGAATCTTGGGGCTGGTCTTAAGCCGGGTATTTTTCAGATCGTTGGTTCTAGCTTACAATTCGTGACCGCGGCTAAGGAGACCCCAATAATCTCAGTACTGCCGTTGGCACAACAGATCACAGCTGGCCAATCCTTGGCTAGGTCTGCTTTAACTGGTGGAACCCCCAGTACACCGGGGACGTTTACCTTCACCGATCCAAGTATTGTACCTAGCACAACCGGCAACTATACCGCCGCCGTAACCTTCACTCCGAATGATTTGGTTAACTACACCACTGCTACGACAACGGCCATTGTGACAGTGATTGGTTACACCCAGGCTGAATATGAGGCCAACTACGCCGCCGGGCAGGCTGCTGGATTCACCGCAGGAGAGAACAGTGTAATCGCCAACCCTGGCACCTACAGTCTCTACACCGCCGCATCGATTCAAGACCTCAAATCAGCCGGCCAATTAATGATTCAGGCAGGCGCCACTTCGGTCACGCTAACCCTTCCAATAAGCAAGAACAGCACTTTGGCTCCTAATAGTTGGGTGCCAGCAGGAAATCTCCAGCTCATCCTCGATAAAACAGCCAACAAGGAATTCTACCGCCTCAGTCCATAATGGAGCGTCTTAGAATAGCTATAGATTCGGAAGTGCCGATCAACTGCAAAGCGGTCTCCGTCCGTGCCTCTTCCGTCGAGGTGGCCTTCGCTCGCCAAGGGCAAACCCTCGACCTTTAAAAAACTAAGCTCCTCTACTCAACCTCGGTCGCTCCCGCCGCTGTGGTCACTTCCAAACTCCTTTGCCCAAGAGGTCCCGTTCTAGAAAATTGGCCTTCCCGATTCACAAATCCTGCCCGACCCGAAATCTCCGTCACCTTCGCCCATCCGCCCGAAAATAAATCTACCGATCCATACTCAACTTTAATTTTAACCTCCCCTTGAGAATCGACAAAGCCCCAACGAGGACCTTCCCGTACTGGAATCAAGCCCTCTCGGCCTTCCCGAATCTCCGCATACTTAGGCTCCACCACGTAATTACCTCGCCCATCGATCAATCCCCACTTTCCTCCCACCGCAGTCGCCACACTCCGATCCGCTAAATAAATTTTTCCCGCTGTTTCCTTTGCTTTTTCCCCATAGTTCGTTTTATCCGCAAAGGCAAACTCTCCCCCCACTTGCACCGCCGCCAATCCACCTCGAAAAGGTCGCGCATCGGAAAAATACGGCTGAATCGTCCATTTCCCTTGAGGATCGATATACCCCCACTGCCTCTTCTCCTTTGCCGGAGCCAACCCCTCAGAAAATGGCCCCACCCAATCGTACCGCGCCGAACTAATTGGCTTTCCCTGGTCATCCACTAAAGACCACTCCTGCCCCACCCCAACCTTCCCCTGCCGAAAAGACCGTACAACGGGACTCTCCTTCTCCCCTGCCCAACTCAGCGATGCCACTAAGATCAAAAAATAAAGACAACCTTTCACCCCTAAATCCTCCACCTCTCTCTTTCTCCCTACCACCCCTCCCCTCACACCCCATGGATAGCTCGGGCATAACTTGGGGACACTTACCCCCCTTGTCCTCTCGCTAGTTCCCTCTATTATCCTCTTATGCCTCTCGACAAAACCCGTAAACAGATGGTCGCCGCCCGCTGCGCCCGCTCCCCCATCTGGCGCGGAGTCCACGCCCTCGGTTCCCTCGACCTTGCCATGCTCCTCCTCATCACTCTCACCGGAGTCTGCGCCGTGGCTACCTTTCTCGAATCAGGCTTCAGCGCCCGCATCGCCCGCGCCTACGTCTACGGTTCCCCCTGGTTCAACCTTTGGCTCATTCTTCTCTGCCTCAATCTCATCTGCTCCGCCGCCACCCGTTGGCCCTTCGAACGCCACCACACAGGGTTCATTGTCACCCACGCAGGCATCATCATCCTTCTAGGCGGCGCCCTCATTGGTCGCGCCCGAGGATTCGAAGGCTCCCTCGACCTCGCCCGCGGCGCACCACCCTCCCAAGAAGTCCTTCTCGATCGGCCCCGCCTCACCGTAGAAAGCCCAGCCACGGGAGAACTCTTCTCCACCCCCTTCGATCCTGAGGTGCGCACTCCTCGCCCCGACCGCCCCCGCCTCCTTCCCCTCCCAGGTTCCGATGTCCAACTAGTCATCGACGGCTACTCCTCACGATCCAACGAAAAAACCGAACTCGTTGCCGACCCCTCCTCCGCCAATCCTGCTCTCGCTCTCTCCTTCTTTGGTCCCTTCGGTTCCGAACCCATCCTCGTTTCCCTCGCCCTCAACTCTCCCTCTAATTCCCGCACCGATCTTGGCTCCCAAGCCACCATCGCCTTCCTCCCCACCCTCCCCGCCCCCACCACCCCCACACCCGCCCCCACCTTCCGCGAAACCCAAATCATTCTCGCCAGCGATCCCACTCAGCCCATCCTCCACAACACTTCAGGCACTCCCAGCGGCTTCCACTTCTTTCTCGGTTCCCGTAACGCCGGAGATCCCCTCGAACTCGAAATCCTTCGTCCCGACGGCTCAGGTGAAATCTATCGTCTCAGCGACCTGCTTAACCGAACTCTCGACGACTTTTCTGGCGCCAAAATCCTCGTCGCCCGCTACTGGCCCAATATGGTCCTGCGCGATGGCCAACCCTCATCCGACGGCGACCAACCCAACAACCCCGCCGCTCTCGTCATGCTCGAAGGCATCCTCCCCACCCCCCCATCCCCCTCCCGCCTCACCCTCGCCCCAGGCCCCACCCCCGACTCCCTCCTCTTTCTCGGCGAATCCACCTCCCAACCCCCCACCACCGGAACCATCCGCCTCGGCCAAACTCTCTCCCCAGGCTGGAAAGGTTGGTCCGTTCGACTCGTCACCCTCGAACCCCATGCCCGCATCGAAACCATCACCGTCCCCTCAGATAAACCCGACCCCACCCCCAGCCGCCCCGCTCTCCACGCCCACCTACGCGCCCCAGACGGCACCACCGGTCCCGCTCGCTGGATCGCCTCAGGCACCTCCGCCATCCTCAGCTCCGCCGACGCCACCTCCCGCATCGGCTTTGGCCTCGAACTCCAACCCCTCCCCTTTTCCATCCGTCTCGACTCCTTCGCTGTTCCCCGCGACCCAGGCACCGAAGAGCCCGCCAACTTCCTCGCCTCCGTTACCTTTGCCGACGAAAAAAAGAAACTCGAAGTCCCCGCCCAACTCGAAATGAATCAACCCGCTACCTACCCACCAGGTCTCCTCCCCCAGATCACCGGACTTTCCTATAAGTTTTCTCAAGCAGGCTGGGATCCGCAAAACCTCGACCGCACCACTCTCCAAGTTCTCCACGATCCGGGTTGGCTCCTCAAATGGAGTGGCTCCTTACTCATGGTCGCAGGCATCTTTTCTATGTTCTATCTTCGCCGGGAACCCACAGCCCAAACCTAATTTATGATCCGCCCTCTCTCTCTTCTTTTTATTCTCGGCCTCAGCTTCCTCGCGACTCCCTCCTTCTCCCAAGATCAAACCGCCACCCTCGCCGACAACAATTCCACCTTCGATACGCTCGTCATCCAACACCGCGGCCGCCTCAAACCATTTCTCTCTTTCGCTCAAGAAATCACCACCTCCTTAACTGGTCGCACCTCTGTCACCGTTCCCTCTCTCGGAAAAATTAGCTCTCGCCAACTCATTCTTTCCCTTTGGCTCAATCCTGCAGGTTGGGAAAATCAACCCATCCTGCTTGTCGACGACCCCGCCCTGCGTCGCGAACTCGACCTCCCCGCGACCACCCGCCTCTTCCCCCCCCGCCTCCTCGCCGCCAACCCCAAACTCACCACTCTCACTCGCCAAGCCGAAACCGCCCGTGCCGCAGGCCCCCGCAGCGACGTCCCCCCCCTCGCCGCCGCCGCCCAAACCGTATCCCTCCGCTTACAGATTTTTTCCGCCCTCTTCTCTGGCGAAGCCTTCCGCTTCATCCCTTCCCCCTCAGGCTCTCCCGCAGGATCCCCATGGATCGCCCCCAACTCTCCCCACTCCCTCGACTCCGCTCCCCTGCGTGCTCTCCAGCAAAATGCCAACTTCTCCCGCACTAAAATTCAACTGGAAGTCGCCTACCTAAAACTCCATCCCTTCCGCTTGTCCTGGATCGCTTGGCTGCTCTCCGCCCTCCTTCTCCTTGCCGCAGGCCAAAAAAAGAATCCCCGCCTTCTCTCCATCGGGTCTCTCTTCGCCTGGATCGGTCTTCTCCTTCTCATCGCAGGCTTTGCCACCCGCGTCTGGATCGCAGGTCGCCCGCCTGTCACCAATATGTATGAAAGTATTCTCTGGGTCGCTTTCGGTGCTGGCCTCTTTGCGGTTATCTTCGCCACTCGCCACCGCTCGACCATTTACCTCCTCGCCGCCTCTCCTGTCGTCATCCTCGCCCTCGTCGCGTCCGACCTCCAACCCGCCGTCCTCGATCCCGCCCTCAACCCGCTCGTTCCCGTTCTTCGAAGTAACTTCTGGCTCACCATCCACGTCCTCACCATCACCCTCAGTTACGGCGCCTTTGCCCTCGCCACCGCCCTCGCTCACTTCATCGTTTTCCGATCACTCCGCCATCGTGCGGCAGTGCCAGCCAGCGATCCCACCGTTCTCCACCTTTATCGCTGCCTCCAAATCGGAGTTTTTCTTCTAGCCGCTGGCGTCATCCTTGGCGGCGTCTGGGCCAACTACTCCTGGGGCCGTTTCTGGGATTGGGATCCCAAGGAAACATGGGCCCTTATCGCTCTCATGGCCTACATCATTCTTCTTCACGGCCGCCTCGGCGGTTGGTGGGGCGGATACGGCCTCGCCGTCGGCTCCATCGCCTCCTTCCTCACCATCCTCATGGCCTGGTACGGAGTAAACTTCGTCCTCGGCAAAGGACTTCACAGCTACGGCTTCGGCGATGGAGGCCAACTCTACGTCGGCGCCTTCGCCCTTCTCGAACTCGCCATCCTCACCCTCGCCCTCTTCCGCCGCCCGCACACCACCACCTCAGTTTAAGGCACTACTCTTAAGCCCATCTTTTTCGCCCCAGCCCGCATCCTTTCATCCGTAGTCACGATCGTCTTGCACCCGCAATGGATCGCCGTCCCTAGGTGCAAACCATCCAGCGTCCGTAAGAGAATGCCTCGCCCCCCTCGCAAACAAGCCCGACCCACCTGCTCGGATCGTTTCAACACCTCCCTCCCCAATTCAATGAACCGGAATTTACCATTCGCCTCATCCATCTCCAATCTCTCCAGCAAAGGCCCGCTTCCCCCTGGCCGAATCTGCCCATCCCTCTCCTTTCTAAGAAAGGCATAAACCAGTTCGGCTCTCACCAAGACAGAGAGGATGATGGGCTTCGGACTCAGCTCCATCAATTCAAGGACTCTCTCCGAATCCGTTTCTCTGGTGTAGAGCTTCAGGACACACGAGGTATCCCAGTATTCGCTCACTCGGACCGATCTTCCCGCAGATCATCCAGCACAGATCGACTCCCCTTGCGCGGCAATCGGGAGTATTTCTTCTGCAGAACTCGTAATTCCTCCGCCCAGCGTCGATCGGGCATTGGATGAAGCATCTGACCCATCCCCGTCAACTTCGCCCGCGGTTTTCCACGCACGGTGATCACTACCTCCTCCCCAGCGGCCGCCCGCTCCACCAGCATACTCAGCTTAGCCTTCGACCCCCTCAGATTCATAATCATGTGACCAATGTAGTCACTTAGTCTAACGAGTCAAATCCCGCCTTTGGTTTTGATGCTTCCAGGCTTTCTTCAACCTGCATGCTTCCTTACCCTTTTCTCATGGCCCCTACTCTTTCCATCGTCGACCTAGAACTTCTCTGCCATCTCGGCGTTCCCCCAGCAGAACGTGCACATCCGCAAAAACTCCTCTGCACCGCAATTTTTCCTGTTGCCGACTTCAAAAAAGCCGCTCAGACCGACAACCTAGAACATACAGTCAACTATTTTGACCTCAGCCAGCTCCTTCGAAAAACCGCTCAAGCCAAAGAGCGTAAACTCATCGAAACTCTTGCTCACGATCTCGCCCAAGCCGCCTTCACTCATTTTCGAATCCCTTGGATTGATCTAGAGTTGAAAAAATTCATTCTCCCCGAAACCCGTCACATCTCTTTTCAGGCCCGTTTTCTCGGCCCAAAATCAAAAAGCCAGCGTCGCTAGGCCGGATTTTCTGTCTCCCCCAAATCCCTAACC
>CAJBOM010000117.1 GCA_903956835.1 uncultured Verrucomicrobiota bacterium | reverse complement strand
GGATAAGATGGAACTTCTGCCTCTGCATCACAACAACCAGAAGGTATGGGTGCTGAAACCAGTCCTGAAATCCACATCGCCATGGATCGGTTCCTTAAGTCATTTTGCTGCGCAGGCCAAGTCTCCTTGGACCCGTGAAGGCCAAGGGGAACTCACCGGCCGCGCTATGGCTCGGGATTCAGGCAGATGAGTTCCAGTCTCGATACGAGTTTTATCATCCGCCTCTTAACTGGCGATCCCCATGATCAGGCCGCACGAGCACAGGCGATGCTGGAGCGTTGTATCGAGCGCGGCCAACCCCCGCTCGTCACCGACCTGGTTGTCGTCGAAGCTTATTTTGCTCTGCAATCCCACTACCAAGTCCCCAAGGCCGAAGCATTGGAAGCCTTGCTGCGTCTACTGCAAAGCGGAGACGTAAAACCGGTGGGCTTTGCACTGGAAATCATGAAGAGCACTCCCAATCTGGCCATGGCGAAACCAGGCTTTGTCGACCGCATCATCCACGCTGAGGTTCGAAGCCATAATCGCCGATTGCTGACCTTCGAAAAAGCGGCAACAAAACTGCCAAGCACAACAGTCCTCTGACCCAAGCCAACACGTGCTCGCAGCATGCTGCGAGCACGGATCAACTTCCTAGAAAAACAGAACAAGGCCGAGCCATCACCCCACCCCACACATAACAGATTTAAACCTTCCCCGCCTCCATTCCGAAATAGGCTGTGGCGTTGCGATAACAGATATCTCGCACCATTCCCTCCAGCAGTTTCATATCCTTGGGCAACATCCCGTTCTCAACCTCTTCCCCAAGGATCTGACAAAGTAACCTGCGGAAATATTCGTGCCGTGGATAGCTGAGGAAACTTCGTGAATCGGTAATCATACCGACAAAGTTAGCCAAGAGCCCTAAACTCGAGAGCGCGTTCATCTGCCACTTCATTCCCTCCAGTTGATCGAGAAACCACCAGCCGCTCCCGAACTGAATCTTGCCCCTCACTCCACCCCCTTGATAGTTCCCGCACAACGTTGCCACGGCGTAGTTGTCCGCTGGATTCAAATTATAGAGCACCATCTTGGGTAATTTGCCACGCCCCTCCAACTCATCCATGTACCCCGCCAATCGATCGATCTGCGGCCAATCCCCAATCGAATCAAAGCCACTATCAGGCCCAATATCCTTCGCACTCTTTGAATTAGCATTCCTCAAAGCTCCAAAGTGCAACTGTTTCACCCAACCCCTTTTGGCGTCCAACTCCCCAAAATAGACCATCATGAAGCCTCGATACGCATCCATATCGGCCAGATCCACTCGCCTGCCCTCTAAAGCCATCCCATAAACTCGTGCCGCATCTTCCTCACTTCCTCCCTTGCCGTAGGCATGATTGAGGCCGTGATCGGAAAGTCGGCCGCCCTGCGCATGAAAAAATTCGTGCCGTTTGTCTAATGCAGTCAGGAAGGCAGAAAACGTCGCACAGGAAGATCTCGTCGCCTTTTCCAACTTGAAAACCCACTCACGGAAAAGCGCAGGTTGCTCCACTTGCAACGCTTTGTCGGGCCGAAAAGCAGGGTAAACCCGCGTTCCCATCCCGCTGGCACGAATCTTCTGATGATAAGCCAGGTCATCACAGGGATCGTCCGTCGTCCCGATGACCGAGACCCGATTGGCTTTGAGGATCTTTTGGGCCGAAAGGCTTTTCAGCTTTTCGTTCGCCTTAGACCAGATCTTCGGGGCGCTCTCCTCATTAAGGATTTCTTTGATCCCAAAGAACCGATCCAGCTCCAGATGGGTCCAGTGCCAAAGGGGATTACGAATCAAACGTGGCAAGGTTTGGGCGTAAGCGAGAAACTTTTCGTACGGTCTGGCCTTGCCCGTAATGTGGCTTTCGGGAATGCCATTCGCCCGCATCGCGCGCCACTTGTAGTGATCCCCTCCTAACCAAACCTCCGACAAATCAGCCCATTTTTTGTCCTCGGCGATCTCTTTGGGTGATAGGTGACAGTGATAGTCGTAAATCGGTTCCTGTGCGGCAGACGCGTACAGCTTCTGTGCGGTCTTCGTCGTCAGCAAGAAATCGGTCTGAGTGACCGGGTTCTTGACTGGTGAACCCTTGACCATCTTCCGGGTTGGCTTACTGGTGGCACGCATCGAAGTAACATAGCTGGATTCGTCCTATCGAGAAGAGCCAATTGGACTTACCACAATGGTTGAAATTCGTGAGCCGCTCGAAATAAGACCAGTACCACCTTTCGTTGCTCTGACTAACTGCGAATATTAAAGACGCCTAGACCATCCAAAAGGAGTGAATTTTTGCATAGCTAATTGCCTTGGAGATTTCCTTACAGGAAATCACTACTGACTCCCGCAAAAGCCAGTGACGAGATTACTACTCGGCTTTAGTTGGGGCGTTGGTCGGTGCCGCAACTTTGGTTACGGCTATGGCTGCAGCGGTGGCGAAGTCGGTGGTCTTGGGGGTAACCGAGGCCATCGATTTAGTCATAATATCCTTCGCAGTTTTGGGTTCATCATTGATCGTAACTTTGGTTTCCGCATCGATAAGGAAAGCGGTCGATGCTTCTGCCCCTTTGGCTTTCACCGTGATCTTTTTATCAGAGATATAACCAATCTTCCCTGTAACCGTTTCTGCGGTCGAATTCGTTACCGCTGGTTTTTTCGTCTTCGCAGGGGCGGGAGTCTCTTGGGCGAAGCCGAAGAAAGTTCCGAGGAGGGTGAAAAGGATAAGGGTAGTTAGTTTTTTCATAGGAGTTGCCTTTCTTGTTAGGTTGCAAACTATTCCAGATCGGCTGATAGACACAATTTATTTTATGCAGTTTTGAGGTGTACAGGTTCCAGCTTGGGATTCAGGAGCTGGAGAATGAGAAGGGAAAATAAGTAGGCTCCCGCACAAAAGGCAAAAAGGATCCCATACCCTGCCGCAACATTTCCAGACGCCTTGTAGGAGTCGAGCAGGATGCCGGTGACGATTGGAAAAAGCATTCCTCCGATAGCACCCGCCATTCCCCCGATCCCAATGACCGAGGCCACCGCCTGGTTCGGAAAAGAGTCGGAGACGGTCGTAAACAAGTTCGCCGAGAAGGCTTGGTGCGCGGCTCCTGCCAGTCCGATCAAAAGGACAGCTCCCCAATCCGAAGCCCCTGTCACCGCAAGAATCGGAACGACACAAAGGGCAAAGAGCAGCATTCCCCCTTTCCTTGCACGATTTATCGACCAACCCATTTTCGCCAAATGACCCGTCACCCACCCCCCCGCAATACTTAGAACAGTGACAATCGAGTAGATGGTGACAAGGAGTACCCAGCTTTTTTTAATATCGAGTCCTCGGGTCTGCTTAAAGAAGTCAGGCAGCCAGATGAGAAAAAACCACCAGACAGGATCGGTAATCAGCTTAGGAATAATGAAAGCCCACGTCTGCCGATACCTCAAGAGCTGGCCCCATGGTATTTTCGCACTGCTTTCGGAAACTCCCGCCGCTTCATCACTGCGAATCAAAGATAACTCTTGGGAAGTGAGCCCCTTCATCTTTTCGGGAAGCCGAAACCAAGGGATCCAGAAAAACAGCCAGACAAAACCAGCCAGGCCCGCCGCAATAAAAGCGGATTGCCATCCCCATGTAAAAGCCATCCAAGGGACAATCGCAGGAGCGACAATTGCTCCTACATTTGTTCCTGCGTTAAAGATACTTGTGGCAAGTGCCCTCTCCTTCTTGGGAAACCAGAGGGCAACGGTTTTAATCGCGGCAGGAAAGTTTCCACCCTCCCCTAGACCGAGGGCCACTCGGGCCCAGATAAAACCACCGACACTTCCCACCAAGGCGTGGGCCATAGCCGCCACGCTCCAGGCTACGATCGATACGGTGTAACCGATCTTTGTGCCAAAACGGTCGATAAACCAACCGAAACCAAGCAGACTAAGCCCATAAGCCCCTTGGAAAGCTGAGTTGACCATTCCAAACTCCGCATTAGTCCAGTGAAGTTGCTCATCCAGGATCGGTTTCAAAAGGGAGAGAATCTGACGATCGATATAGTTGATCGTGGTGGCAAAGAAAAGAAGAGCACATACGGTCCAGCGATTTCCAATCATCCTCGCAATAGTATTCATGGATTCACCTCTTTCTTTCTCCAGTATTTCTCCATGGCAGGTTTCAGTAACGTGACCATTTGATGGTAACCCTCAATATTCAAATGAAGTCCATCCGCCACATAAAGCTCTTCTTTGGATTCTCCCTTCGCGTTCTCCAAGGCAGGGTTCACATCCACATAAAAGACCCCCTCCCTTTTTCTGCTTAACTCTTGATACCCACGGTTAACTGCATCAACCCCTTCAATTTGCCCATCCTTTCGCTTTTGAGGGCATCGATGAATCGAAACCAGTAACACTTGGATCGATGGATCTAGCTTCTTTACCTTGTCCAACCACTCCTCCGTCCTCACCAGCACCTCCTTAGGATCTTTTTTTCCTTTGATGTCGTTACTCCCGCAGTACCAGACGATCAGTTGCGTACGGCAAGGCGCCACCACCTGATCAAAGAACATCAGCTGATGCGAGGTCTGGGAACCTCCGAAGGCTCGATTCGTAACAGGCAAAGGCGCGAGATCGATCACCGCATTAGTCCAGCGCCTGAAAGTACTACTTCCCACCAGAAGAATCCCCCCAGGCTCAGGAGCTACCAGATGCCCAAACTTAGCTACCTCGGCACTGTATTTGTTCGTGAGGGCCGTGGTAATGGTTTCCCCAGAAATGTAATTCGTTCCAAGTGAAATCAGGAAGCCAAGGGCACACAAAACGTTAAGTCGGAGACTCCTCATGGTAGTAGTTACAGATTATCTGGCTCCAGAGAAGTTGGTAGATTTATTCCATAGGAAGGGGCGTGGGTTTAGAACTAAACAGAAAAGAATTTTTTATTTTCTGTGCCAAAAGT
Organism: uncultured Verrucomicrobiota bacterium; assembly: GCA_903956835.1. Lineage (GTDB taxonomy): Bacteria > Verrucomicrobiota > Verrucomicrobiia > Methylacidiphilales > Verrucolacustridaceae > Verrucolacustris. The sequence goes on along the minus strand of CAJBOM010000117.1, from coordinate 20,589 downwards.
ATTTTCTCCCTACAAAGAAAAGATGTCCTCAACAACGATTGTCTTCGGGTTTGCCTACCTCATTCTCGGTATCTCTGGCTTTGTTCTCACAGGTTCAGTTCACAAAACCGCCCTTATCCCTTGTGTTTTCGGCGTACTCTTTCTTGTTTTCGGTCTTTTGGGGCGGAAAGAATCTCTTCGTAAACACGTGATGCATATCGCGGTACTCATCGCCCTTCTCGCATTTATTGGGACGGCTCGCTCTCTCCCCCATCTACCCGAACTATTCAACGGCACCACCGAGAAACCGGCCGCCATCATCACCCAATCTCTCAACGCGGGCTTCTCTATCCTCTACATTATTTTAGCCGTCCGCTCCTTTATCCAAGCTCGCCGCGCCCGCCTTTCCTAATCCCCTGCACCATTTCGGTAATCTGGCGGGCAAACCCCAGATCTTCTTTAACAAATCCTGGGCGATTCCATGGAGTCAGTCCCAAAAGATCATAGCTTACCCGAATCTGCCCAGTCGTCCCCTTGCCTGCTCCAATTCCGATCGTGGGAATTTGTAAGGCGGCGGTCACCTCTGCCGCCGCTTCTGCAGTAACCAACTCCAAAACGATCGCACAAGCTCCTGCCCTTTCCATCGCCAGAGCATCCGCCTTCATCCGCTGAACTTCCTCTGCCGTTTTACCCTTCCGCTTGTATCCACCCTCCTCCAACACCTTTTGCGGCAACATTCCCAAATGCCCAATCCACGGAATCTTCGCCTGCTGAAGCGCTTTCCACTGGGGCTGACTCTCCTTTCCACCCTCGGGCTTCACCGCATCTGCACCAGCCCGTAAAAGGAGCTTCGAATTTTCGACACAAGCTTCCGCAGTCTCATATGATCCAATGGGTAAATCGGCCGAGATCATGGCCCTCGTTCTACCCCGCGCCACCGCTTCCGTCGCCCGGACCATATCCGCCATCGTCACCCCAGTAGTATCGGCCATCCCCAACACCACCATGCCCAAGCTGTCCCCTACATGAATCAGATCGACCCCCGCTTCATCTAAAACTCGGGCCAGCGGATAATCATAAGCCGTCAGCGCTAGAAGAGATTTTTCCTTAGGCCAATCTCGCAGCTGCTCAGGATTTAATCGACTTCTCGACATCACATCCCTCTCTGTTGCCGCAACCAGCACGCCGTTTCCCCAACGGTTCCAGGCAAGCCCACTATCCTGCGTTCTGGACATATTTCAGCTAACAGCTCCATGACAAATCGTCGTTGTCCCATTCGCGGATGAGGAAGCTCTAAACGAGAAGTTCGCATCCTCATACCCCCCGCATAAAGTATATCGAGATCCATCCGCCGTGGCTCGTTTCGTAATCGCAAAGTTTTACGACCACGCGACCGTTCGTAGTTTTGGGTTTGATCGAGTAGGCTCTCAACACGTCCCCCCCAAACAATCTCAGCGACTTGATTAAGAAAAGAGGGAGATCCAGGCAAACAATCCACTGGTTCCGTCTCAACTTCGGAGCTGAACTTCGCTCCAGGATCGAAACCGCGCAGCCATCCGCGAACTTTCTCCAATTCTGCAGACCGGTCCCCCACATTTGATCCCAGCCCAATCCCTACCCGCATCAGCTCAAACCAAGGACATCGACCATGCGATAGGCCTTCGCTGGCTTGCCCACTAGCCAATGTGCCGCCCGCAACGCACCCCTAGCAAAAACATCTCGAGAACTGGCACGGTGGATCAGCTCGATTCTTTCCCCATCTCCCGCCAGCAAAACGGTGTGATCTCCCACGACATCTCCCCCACGAACCGCATGAACCCCAATCTCATCTTCGGAACGCTCTCCTGGTTCCCCCGAACGACCGTGTCTCGCTACCACCTCCGGTTTGGTGCGACGCGCTTCCGCTAAGATCTCAACCAATCGTTTAGCGGTTCCACTAGGGGCATCCTTCTTCAGGCGGTGATGAATCTCAATCACCTCAGGATCAAACCCCTCGGGCAATGCCTTGGCTGCCTGCTCCGTAAGATAAAAAAGAAGATTCACCCCAAGAGAAAAGTTGGGGGAAAGAATCAAAGGAACTTGGCGCGCCGCCGCGTTGATCAACCCTGCTTCCGCCTCGGTGTGACCAGTTGTCCCGCAAACATAGGCGACCTTCAAGGCACAGACCTGTTTCAGAACCGATTCCGTGGCCGAACGATGACTAAAATCGATGACCACCTGTGCTTTTGCCAACACCTTCGCCATGTCGTCCCCTTGATCGGCCTCCCCCACCACTTCGAAAGCCTTATCTTGACGCGCTAGGGCGAGAATGGCCTGCCCCATTCTTCCTTTTGCTCCGACCATGACTAGTTTAGTTGCCATCGTGGTGTCCTGCGCTGAGATTAGGTCAACCCAGCCTGTTTTAAAGTCGCAAAAAGCTTTTTTCTGCTTTCTTCCAGCAGCGGTACCAAGGGCAATCGCAGTTCATCCGCCAGCCAACCCTTCGCCGCCATTGCGGCCTTCACCGGTCCAGGATTGCTCTCAATAAATAAATCTCGGAAAACCGCCGCATATTTTCCATGCAGCTCATCCGCCTTGCTCCAATCTTTTTTCCTGGCCGCGTCCACCAGTGACTTCACCTCAGCAGGGATTAGATTGGAGGCAACACTAACCACCCCGACCGCCCCGCGCTTCATGAACTCGACCGTCAACCCATCATCCCCACTTGTCACCTCGAAATTGGAAGGCACCACCTTTCGAATCGCATCTACCCGCTCCGCCTTACCTCCCGCCTCCTTGATCGCACAGATCGTTGGACACTCCTTCGCCAATCGTCCGATCGTTTCCACCGTAATCTCCACCCCGCAACGCCCCGGAACGCTATAGAGCATGATCGGTAAGTCCACGGCTTGGGCAATTGCCCGAAAATGTTGAAACATCCCTTCAGGAGTCGGCTTGTTATAATACGGGGCGACCAGAAGAAGTGCGTCCGCCTTGGCTTGGCATGCTCCCGTGGATAACTCAATCGCCTCCGCAGTACTGTTCGATCCTGTCCCCGCTACTACTTTCGTCCTCTTTTTTGCAAACTGCACCGCCAACTCAATCACCCGGACATGCTCCTGCATATTCAGAGTCGGCGACTCGCCTGTCGTGCCCATCGGAATGATTCCCTCAATCCCTGCCGCAACTTGCCGCTCAATCAACGCCTCAAAAGCCTTCACATCCACTTGCCCATTGCGGAAAGGGGTAACTAGCGCGGTATAGGTTCCTTCAAACATTGAAGACTCCTTCATAGACGATTCGTGCAGGACCTTGTAGCGTAACTTTTCTCGGGCGCCCGTTATCTAAAATAAAGTTCACCGTCAGAACATCTCCACCACGGGTCAGAACCTTAACGGGGGGTTTCACCCCACGTCGGAGATTGGCTAAAATTGACGAAGCCACCACTCCCGTTCCGCAGGCCAGCGTCTCCGCCTCCACCCCACGCTCATAGGTACGAACCTCGATCCGGTTTTTCCGATTCACTGCGACAAAGTTCACGTTGGTACCTGAGGGGGCAAAAGCGGAGTGGAAGCGAATCGCCCGTCCACTCTTCACTACCTCGGCCGTTTCGACTGACCGAACGAACTCCACCACATGCGGTACTCCCGTGTTCAAAAAGTCCAACTTTACTCGGCGCCCTGCGGCCGTGATCTCCTTACCTAATCGGGGCAGTCCAGGATCGGGCATCGAAACCCTCACCTCTTTACCTACCAGATCCAAAAGAATCAGCCCTGCCTTGGTTTCGACCCTTAACCTTTGTCCGCGCCCTCCGGCGACCTCTTTCGCTAGCAAAGCAAAACAGCGTGCCCCATTCCCACACATCTCTGCTTCTCCGCCATCCGCGTTGTAGTAGCGCATCCGAAAATCAGCCCCTCGGCCGCGTGGCTTCTCCACCACCAGCACCCCGTCGGCTCCTGCCCCTCGTTGACGATCACACCAAGCGGCAATCTTTTCACGACTCAATCCCAGGGGCTTACGACGGCCGTCCAAACCAAGGAAATCGTTTCCCGCTCCTTCCAACTTCCAGAAAGCAATCCTTCGGCTCATGACTTCTTCTCTCCCCGCCAAAGATCGGCCACTTTTTCACGGGTTCGAATCACGCGCGCCCGATTTCCTTGGACCAGAATCTCGGCGGGACGAGGTCGTGTGTTGTAGTTGGAGGCCATCGAAAAACCATAGGCCCCTGCGCTGAGAATCGCCAACCGATCTCCTCGATCTACTGGTGAGATACCTCGATCATGGCAAAAAACATCACCCGACTCACAGACAGGACCCACCACATCGGTCGAGACCGTTCCCTTCCGAGGACTCCCCACTGGCTCAATCTGGTGGTACGCCTCGTAGAGGGCTGGCCGAAGCAGATCATTCATGCCCGCATCCACGATGACAAAGTTCTTCCGCCCCGTTCTTTTGCGATAAAGGACCTCCGTCACCAGCACCCCTGCATTGCCGACCAAGAATCGGCCGGGTTCTAGTAGAATCTTCATCTTGAGATCCTTCAAAAGAGGCACGACCGAATCCGCATATTCCGACAAGGGAATCGCTTTTTCCGCCTGATGCGTCTTCCACCAACCTTGGCGACCACTCGCTAGGGCATCTTCGTAAACAATCCCCACGCCCCCTCCGATGTCAAAGTACTCCAAGCCGTGCTCTTTTCTGAGCTGCTTGACCAACGGGATCATTTTACGGACGGCGGCCCGAAAAGGAGCTCCCTGGGTAATCTGTGAGCCGATATGCATCTGCACTCCACGAAGGCAGAGTCGTCGATCCTTTCCTGCTCTTCGATAAATCGAAATCACTTCCTCAAAAGGAATGCCAAACTTATTTGCGTAGGTCCCCGTAGTAATCTTGGCGTGCCCCCCCGCCGCAATATCCGGATTCACCCTTAAGGCAATGGGGGCTCTGCGTCTTGCCTTGCGACCTGCCACCATCGCGATGCGGTCCATCTCTTCTTCACTTTCCACATGGAAAGCCTTCACCCCATAGCGGAGTCCAAGCTCAATCTCCTCATCCGTCTTGCCCACCCCGGCAAAAACACACTTGGCGGGTTGGCCTCCAGCTTGTTGCACTCGTTCCAGTTCTCCTCCACTGACCACATCGAATCCGCTGCCCAATCGCGCCAAAAGAGAAAGAATAGCCAAATTACTGTTGGCCTTTACGGAGTAGCAAATCAGCGGATCCACCGCCCGAAGCGCTCGACGCAGTCCCTGATAATGGTCCGAAATAGTTCCCGCTGAATAAACATAAAGTGGCGTTCCACAGCGGTCCGCCAGCCCATTTAGGCTTACTCCTTCCGCATAAAGTTTCCCGCCCTTCCGCTGAAAGCGATGCATGCCATCACCTTACCTATTCTTTTCCCCATGGGGAGCTAGAAACCTTCGTGCCAGACACGTGTCTGACACCAGCGATACGCCACTTCTCCATTGACGCATACCCTCTAACCTTCAACTCTGCTCTTCATGTCCCACTGGCTGGTTAAACAGGAACCCTCCTCCTATCCATTCTCACAACTCCTCAAAGATAAAAAGGTGACTTGGGACGGTGTACGCAACTACCAAGCCCGAAATTTCCTCCGCCAAATGAAACTCGGCGACCCAGTCCTTTATTATCACAGCGTGGAGCAGCGGGCCATCGTCGGCCTAGCCAAAATCAAGAAAACCGCCTTCCCAGACCCCACCTCAGCGCAGGGAGAAGAGTGGACCTCTGTCGTACTCTCGGCCGTACGCGCGTTCTCTCAGCCGGTCACGCTCGATCAACTGAGGGCCGACAAGAAATTCTCCGAACTTCTTCTTCTCCGCCAATCCCGTCTCTCCGTTATGCCCATCCCTGCAAACCTTTTTTCCACCATCGTTCGACTGGGAACCTAAACCCACACTACTCTTCCCTCACCCACGCCTTCACTTCCGCCCGTTGCCCCTCTTAGAACTTTCTTAGGCCTTAAAGTCCCGCTGTTGCAAGATGGCCAATCCGACTAAAGCAAAGGTGACGTTGAGCGCTCCCAGCCAAGTGACGTCTTCGGCAATCCTCCACCAGGGAATGTGATATTCAAAAACCCGCAGCCACAATGTCATGTGAGTGGTCATAAACCACCCGCGTAGACTTTCGAAATATGGAATACTCCGAAAGATAGAGTCGAAGAAAAAAATCGATAAGGTCAAAATCGTGGCGGCTGCCGGCTTCATCTCGCAGCAAGAAAAGAGGAAACCTAGGCTGGTGATACTCACCAGCCCGAAGCCCAGCAAAGGCAAAGCGCCCAGATAACGCCAGAGCCCCGGCCACGCCTCATGCATGGCCAAAAGCTGCTCCAGCGGTGCAATGGCAAAAAGACCGCCCCACCCACAGTAGAGTAACCCCGCGACCAAGGCGGTTATGCCGATGAAAAAGGTCAGGGCGAAAGTGTAGAGCACGCATGCAGCATACTTAAGAAAACCCACCCGCAGCCGAGAAATGGGCCGACAAAGGATCATGCGCAAGGTGCCGTCTTCAACTTCCTTCGCCACGACATCGCCCGCTACCAGAGCAAGATAGAGCGCACCCAGCAGAAAGGTCGTCCACATGAGCATGAGCAGGCCCAAGGTGGCGCCGGAGAAATACTGGTCGAAACCGTAGCCATTTTGCTCAATCAACTTCCGGAAGCCCGCTTTCGGTTTGGGCAGGTTCAGGAGCAGAAGCAGGAGGATTTCCACCGCGACGAAGGCGGCAAACCCTAAGTAGGTCCGTTTGCGGGCAAAGAGTTTATGCAACTCGTTGCGCATTTGCAGAAAGAATAGGCTCATGCGCTCTTTGCGGCCGAAATGGCCTTCAAATAGATGTCTTCAAGGTTTCGGCGAAGGGGTTCAATCGCTCGAATCCGCACACCCCCTTTGACCAAAGCAGAAACTACGTCGGCCATGTCTCCCCCATGTGCCAGTGAGATAGTTTCTGCCGTCGGCCGACTTACCCCTAGTTTTTGCAAAATGCCCTCCGCTTTTTTCCAGTCATCCACTTCCAAGCGGTGGGCCGGAGAAGAATCGGCCGTGAGTTCATTCCAGCGCCCCTCGAGAATCAAGCGCCCCTGATTCAATATCGCGACGCGGTCGCAAAGTTGCTCCACCTCGGCCAGCAAATGGGAAGAGAGCACGACGGTCATACCCCGCTCACGGTTCAGACGAACAATTAACTTACGCATCTCGTAAATACCCTCTGGATCGAGGCCCTCGGCCGGCTCATCCAACAGGATAAGGTCCGGACGAGGCAACAACGCCTGTGCCAAAGCCAAGCGCTGACGCATGCCATGGCTATAAACCCAAACTGGATCGTGAATGCGCTTTTCCAATCCGGTGAAGCGCACCGCCTCGCGCAATTCCTCATCCGGTAGATGAGAGGAGTAGCTCGTCAGGATCCGCAGGTTGTCCCAACCACTCAGGTAATCGTGAAAAGCGGGCTCCTCGAAAATCGCTCCGACTTTATCGAGTGCCTTCTGCCGATTTTTCTGCACGGAAACCCCCCGAATAAAAGCTTCACCCGAAGTCGGGTATATTTGTCCGAGTAACATTCCGAGGGTCGTGCTTTTACCCGCCCCGTTGTGGCCGAGCAGGCCGAAGATTTCGCCCTGGCGAATTTCCAGTGACAAGTCCTCCAAGGCGACGCGCTTTTTGAAGGTTTTGCTCAGGTGCTCAAGTCGGATCATGACAATGTTTAGGGGGTGGTTGTGAAATTAAGTCCTTGGTTAATGCGGCCGTCGGCCGTGAGAATATTCACTTTATTTTCGCGATAAGTATGAAATCCCTCCTTGTCCGCTAAAATGGGGATGGTGGTGGTGGTGGTATTGTTCATGAAATTTAAATTTAAAATAGACTGGCCATTAAGAGCGCTATTCCAATGGTAGCTTGTGCCTGTCGTCAGGGCAAAATTACCGGTGTCGGCCGGGCAGGAAAAAATACGCCCATCGGGGGCATACTCTTTCAGCTTGGTGTCGATCACGTCCACCTGCTCGCTCTTTTGCGATCGCCCTGCTGCCAGCACTGGCATCGTCTGGTTGTGCTCGCCTAGGTACAAATTTAGGGCCATGCCGAGTTGCCGAAGATTCCCCAGACAAGCGGTGGAGCGTCCTTTTTGGACCATGCGCATGGATACGGGCACGGCAAGGGCCGCCAAGAGAGCGATCACCCCAATCACCACCAGCATTTCGACCAGGGTGAAGGCGCTTTTTTTTAACGCAGGGATTGTAAATTCCTCTGCATTTGCTCGATCAACGGAGCGAGATCGAGCTTTGCGTTGGCGCTGGCTTCGGCATAGAAGGTGTTCAGTCCCTGATTGACCATTTTTTGAACCAGCTGTTCGTTCAAGCCAGCCGGCGGGGCCTCGCCTTGGCGCTTTTTGGCTTCCGCCAAGGCACGATTTACAAATTCTTTACGCTTCTCCGGCTCCATTTTGTTGAAAGCCTCCATGATCTGCTTAAACCCCGCAGGGAGGGTGGCGTCGAGAAAGGCCGCCTGCTCCGCTGTGGTCAAGCTCATGAAAAAATCCCGGGTGACTCCATCGCCCTGCAGGGCTTGCCGATCCTCCAAGTTCAGCCCGTTCAGCATATCGCCGACGCGGGTGATGATTTTGGCTCGCTTCGCTCCCGTCTCCATAGCGAGCGGATGTTGCCCAAGGTAAACGGTGAGGGATTGCGCCGTCGGACGGGCCTGTCGCACCCCATAGATAATACTCCCGGCCACTGCCCAGACGAGGACAAGAGCAAGTAGAACGTTTCGCCAAAATTTCATGCAGGGTGCAACTTGCCACAGTTTGAAGAAAAGGCCACGCCTGCCCGCTAACAGGGCTTGGCCTAGGGGCTTAGTAAAGTGGAATCAATACCTCCAGCTCCTCCGTCCTTCTTACCCGTAAACTTCCGCCCCCTTCTCCACAAACTCCCTCGACTTCTCCCTCATCCCCTTCTTCAACGCCTCTTCTTCTTTCACGCCCTGCTCCAACGCATACTTCCGCACATCCTCCGTAATCTTCATCGAGCAGAACTGCGGACCGCACATCGAGCAGAAGTGAGCGCTCTTTGCACCCTCAGCCGGCAAGGTCTCATCATGAAACTTCTGCGCAGTAACTGGATCGAGTCCTAGATTAAACTGATCCCTCCAACGAAACTCAAACCGCGCCTTCGATAAGGCATTATCCCGATACTGCGCCGCAGGATGCCCTTTGGCTAAGTCCGCCGCGTGCGCCGCAATCTTGTAGGCAATTACACCCGCCTTGACGTCATCACGATTCGGTAGTCCCAAATGCTCCTTCGGAGTTACGTAACAGAGCATGGCACATCCATACCAACCAATCATGGCCGCTCCGATTGCCGAGGTAATATGATCATAGCCAGGCGCAATATCTGTGGTCAGTGGTCCCAGTGTGTAAAAGGGAGCCTCATGACACCACTCCAACTGCTTCTCCATATTTTCCTGGATCAAGTGCATCGGCACATGGCCCGGACCCTCGTTCATCACCTGCACCCCGCGCTCCCATGCCTGCTTGGTTAAATCCCCTTGAGCCTTCAACTCTCCAAATTGCGCCTCGTCATTAGCATCCGCCAAGGAACCGGGTCGTAACCCATCCCCAATCGAGAAACTAATATCATAAGCTGCCATGATGTCGCAGATGTCCGCCCAATGAGTGAAGAGAAAGTTCTCCCGATGATGCGAAAGACACCACTTCGCCATAATCGAACCCCCTCGGCTCACAATCCCGGTCATCCGTTTCGCCGTCATCGGAATAAACCTGAGCAATACTCCCGCATGAATCGTAAAATAATCTACCCCCTGCTCCGCTTGCTCGATCAGAGTGTCACGGAATATCTCCCAAGTTAAATCCTCCGCTTTACCCCCCACCTTCTCTAACGCCTGATAGATCGGTACCGTCCCGATGGGTACAGGCGAGTTTCGCAGAATCCACTCCCGCGTCTGATGAATATTTTGGCCCGTGGAAAGATCCATCACCGTGTCCGCTCCCCACCGAATCGACCAACGCAACTTCTCCACCTCATCCTCAATCGACGACGCCACCGCACTATTCCCAATGTTCGCATTGATCTTTACCAAGAAGTTCCGCCCAATGATCATCGGCTCTAACTCCGGATGATTAATGTTGGCCGGAATAATCGCCCGCCCCCGCGCCACTTCACTTCGAACAAACTCAGGAGTGATCTCCTTCGGAATTGCTGCCCCCCAAGACTGACCAGGGTGCTGGAAACGTAAATCATCCCGCGAAACCTTCGTCGACATTTCTAGTCCTTCGCGAACCGACTGGAGCTTCGTGTTTTCTCGGATGGCAATAAACTCCATTTCAGGAGTGATCATCCCCTTTTTGGCGTAGTTTAACTGGGAGACCGATCCCTTCTTCGCCCTCAGAGGAGTTCGTTTCGCTCCAGGAAACTGCTCTGTCACCACCCCATTTCCGTTGCGATGCCCGTTGTCGACCGGCAAAACCGCACGCCCAAGATAACTATCCGTATCCTTGCGCTCCTCAATCCAGACCGATCGGATGGCAGGCAAACCCTGCCGAACATCCCCATGAAAAGTGGGATCACCCCACGCCCCACTCGTGTCGTAAACCCTGACAGGATCGTTCGCCTGGAGTTTTCCATCGGGCAAGCGCGTAGGTTGTAGTTCGATTTCGCGAAAAGGAATCTGGAGATCAGGGCGAGAACCCTTCAGGTAAACACGCCGCGACCCTTCGAGAGGTTGGGCTTCTTGGGGACTCGGGACTTGGGTTGTGGAACTCATTTTCTTCCTTTCCCCTCCACGAATCGCCAGAAGAAAAGGTACACCCTATTCCCTCCGGCGGCATGATCCGCTTCAGGTTCTAAGGGTCTCGGGACCGTGGTTCCCGACTCTCAGCCCGGCCGGCCGGACTCCCCGCGCTCAAAGCCTAACCGCTCCGCTCCCCTATTCCAGTTTTTTCCCGCAGTTACTGATCTTCTAAAACCGCCGTCGGCACATAGCCACGCCGCCGATCCATCGTCTCCACTTCCGCATAGTCTCCGATCACACGCCGCACGCTGACCCGATCTCCGCGATGCAGAGTCGAGGAAGCGGGTGTCACCTGATTGGGCCCATTTTCCTTCAGGGGCACATCAGTCAGAATCATCGCCAAGCCCGCATCCCGGCTTCCTGTACCCGCGCAACCTACTAATCCAAAAACTCCCGCTACGGCAAAGATCAAAAGAAGGTTTTTCATACCTACCAGCTAGCAACCCACCGCCTATTGGCAACCCTTGCCCTTTCCTCCATCTGTTCGCAGTTTAACTGGATGTCCTTAGCCACCACCCTGGTTCGCCTCATCCAAGACGGAAAATCTTCCCCCGCTAAAAATATGGCGGTCGACGAATCCATCCTCCGCCACGTCCTCCAGCCCGTTCTCCGCATCTATGGCTGGTCCATTCCCTGCCTCTCCCTCGGTTACTTTCAAAAGTCGTCTCTCGTTGCAAAAGATCAGGCCTTCGTGCGGCGTTACACCGGCGGAGGAATCGTCGAACACGGTTACGATTTGACCTACACCCTTATTCTGCCCGCCCACCACCCCTTAACCACTGCAGGAACTCTGCCCAGCTACCGAGCCGTTCACCAAGCCGTCGCTAAGGCACTGACCGCTTGCGATATCCCCTGCCAACTCTCCTGCGCCCAACCCCTAAACGATGACCCCTCCTGCTTTCTTAGACCAGTTCCAGCCGATGTTCTCGACTCCGCAGGCCACAAACTCGCAGGGGCTGCCCAGCGCCGCACAAAACAGGGCTGCCTCCACCAAGGAAGTATCCTTTTACATGGGCCGATCCCCGCCTCCCTCTCCGCCCACCTCATCCACTCCTTCGAAGAGTGCCTTCAGGCCCAAACCAAGGAATCAACTCTCACCGCCCAAGAAATTCAGTCCACTGCCGATCTAGAAACCAGTCGCTACGCCAACCGCGAGTGGAACTTTTCGCGCTGACCTATCCCTTTTTCTTTCCCGCACCCCAAATCAGGCCGACAACCACCAAAACAACCAGCCCAATTAAGATCAAACTTCCCTGACCAACCCACCGCTCCGCCAGTCGCGTTGCCGCGGCCGTTTTGGCAAATCGCTCACCCGCTAACGCACTCAGCCAAATCCATAAGGGAGCATAGACCAAAGCCCCCAGAGCATTCAGACCGATAAACTTCCCCAGCGGCATGGCATGCCGTCCCGCAAAAAAGAAAATTCCAAATCGTACCGCAGGGATAAACCGGCCCAGAAAAACAGTCTTCATTCCATGTTTTTCAAAGAGGTGCTCAATTTTTTTCTGCCGCGCAGGCGAAAAGAGCACCGACCCCAATCGCGTTTGCAAAAACCACTTTCCACCTTTTCTGCCCAGAAAATAAACCCATAAATCCCCCGATAGAATCCCCGTTAAGCAGGCCAAGCAGGTCAACCAGTACGAGGACGTTCCCCAGCCCACCGACAACCCACTCGCCACCAACAAAGGCTCCTCAGGAAGCGGTACCCCCATGGCCGATATAAAGAGAATCCCAAACATCGCCCAGTAGCGAGATTCTGAGATGGCCTGAATTAGAAATTCAATGTTTACCACGGATATACCTCAAGAGGGTTTGCATTGATGTCGAAGAATTATCCACTAAAAAAGTTTTAGTCGATGTACCTAAACCTCCGCCTAACCACTCGAGCACTTTATCTTTCCTTTTGTAGTCAGCCCTTCCAATTACGGCGCTGGGTCATTGTCACTTTTTTCCTTCTGCTGCTTTGCCTCTTCTGGATTGTCGTAGCTATCGGGCGCCTCCTCGACCATATCCTTTACCCTGATTTTCATAGGCAGGAAATCCGTCAGCCTATTTTCATAATCGCCCCTCCCCGCAGTGGCACCACCTTCCTGCAAAGACTACTCGCAAAGAACCGCGATATCTTTGCCCCTGTTCTCATGTATCAAACCATTTTTCCAAGCATCACCATCCAGAAGCTTATTCATTCCGTAGCTCAAGCCAGCCGCCAAAAGGGACATCTTCTTTTTGATATCACGTCTTGGGTCGAGCACCACTGCTTCGGCGGTTGGGACGGCATGCACAAAATGCGTTTTACCCAGCCTGAAGAAGAGGCGGGCTTCTTCGTCTATACTTTTGTCACCGAAGCCATTTATCTGCTCTTTCCTTTTGTCCGTGCCTTGTGGGGAGCTGGCTTTGCCGACGACCTACCTCTCCCGCAACAAAAGAGACTCATGAAGTACTACCGCTCCTGCCTGCAAAGACATCTTTACTTAAACGGTCCCGACAAGATTCTTCTATCCAAAGCCACCCAGTTTTCCGGATCGATTCTCTGCCTCCAACGAGAATTTCCCGACGCCAGGATTATTAATATTCTGCGAAATCCTCGGGAGTCGATCCCCTCCCACATCAGTGTCTTCTCCACCGTTTGGCAGTGGATCGATCCGTCTCTAAGAAAGAACGGGGCCGAATCTCGAGAATATGCCGAGCTAGCTGCTGCGTGGTACCTGCACTTGGAGAAATTTTCTATCTCGGCTCAGCCCGAGCGCTACTACCGAATTCTTTACCCCGACCTTGTACAAAACTCAGAGAGATCGATTCAATCCATCTACCGCCGATTCGGTCTTCCGCTTTCGGTAAAAGCAAAACGCCAGATTCGGTCCGATGCCCGCCTCGCCGTGGACTACAAAAGCTCCCACCTCTACACCATGGCGGAATACGGCCTATCGCCTGAGTGGTTGCGGCGGGAGCTCGGCGGCCTCATGAAAAGACATAAATTTTCTGCCTCCATACCTGCCCGCCCATCTCCACGCCACCCCTTAAGAAAAACACGCTCCATCCCGGAGTAATATTTTCTGGCGATTATTATTTGGAAATGCGCGGATCAAACCGCTGAGCCAAGGGAATCCGCCGGCCCACCCCAAATGCTTTTGTCGTCACCTTCAAGCCAGGCGCCGCTTGCCTCCTCTTGTACTCTGAAAGATCAATCTTTCTCACGATCTCTTCCGCCATCGGCTGGGCAATTCCCTTTCTCACCATCCCCCGAATCGAACCCTCGTTCACCACATAGCTATCTAAAATTCGGTCCAACTCCTCATACGAAGGCAAACTATCCTGATCCTTCTGATCGGGCCGCAACTCCGCACTCGGCGCCTTCTCCATCGAACTTTTTGGGATAATCTCCCTTTCCCGGTTGATCCATCTCGAAATTCGATAGACTAACGTCTTCGGCACATCTGCAATCACCGCCAGCGCCCCGCACATATCCCCGTATAAAGTACAGTACCCTACTGCCAGTTCACTTTTATTCCCCGTAGTCAGGAGGAGCCGCCCTGAGTCATTCGAAATCCCCATGAGAATCACTCCCCGAAGGCGCGACTGTAAATTCTCTTCGGTCAAACCCCCACTTCGGCCCCCGCGAGATGGCGTGATCGCCTGCAACATCGCCGCAAACGGCCCCTCAATGGAGATTTTTTCATACCGAATCCCCAAGGCTCGAGCCAGAGATTCTGCATCATCTAAACTGCCTTGACTGGAGTATCGACTCGGCATTGCCACCCCCAACACCTTGTCTTTTCCTAGCGCTTCAGCCGCAATCACCGCAGTCAACGCACTGTCGATTCCCCCACTTAATCCCAGCACCACCTCATGGAAACCACACTTCCCCAAATAATCTCTCGTTCCCAAAACCAGTGCGCGAAAAATCTGCTCCTCTTCACTGGCCCACTCTATTTTTTTCTCCTGCCCATCCAAGTCCACCACTTTCACCTCTTCACCAAAAGCCAATCCCATATTCAAAAGCTTGCCTCGCTTACTCAAAACGAGGCTTTGCCCGTCAAAAACAAGTTCATCATTCCCCCCCACCGCGTTGACCTGCACCACAGGAATCTTTTCCCTCTTCGCCACCCTCTCCAACAAACGGTACCGCGTCTTTTCTTTGCCTTGATGCCAAGGGGATGCCGAGAGATTAATCAGGAGATCGATGCCTTTTTTTGTTAATTCCCTTACCGGATCAGCTAAGTACCTCCGCTCCATCCAGACATCCTCATCATTCCAAATATCTTCACAAATTGTCACCCCCACCTGCCGACCGCCGATCCGCACGGGGGCCACCTTTTCCCCAGGCTCGAAATATCGGTCCTCATCAAATACATCGTAGGTCGGTAAAAGGCGCTTCCGTGCCACCACCCGTACTTTTCCCTTCTCAATTAGAAAGGCCACATTGTGCAATGGCCGCCCCTCTTTCTTAGTTGATTTCTCAATCCCTCCCATCAGCAAGGGGACTTTCCCAACCCTTTTGGCTAACTCCCGCACCCCACGATCATGCCCTTCTAAAAAATCAGCTCGATTGAGCAAATCCCTTGGCGGATAACCACAAAGACCAAGCTCAGGAGCCACCACAATTTCCGCGCCTAACTCGACCGCCTCCCCATACGCTCGGGCCACTTTGTCCGCGTTTTTCTCAAAATCCCCGATCGTAAAATTAAGCTGGAGAATTCCAATATTCATAAACTGCTATTATTTAGTATTTTATGCATTTTATATGTTTTTCGGCATCCGTTGACAAAGCTCTGTAGATTTGTAGCCTCATCCCTTCTCTTATGCCAGTTCCTGTTAGCCAAGCTTGGACAGTTGCCTCCTACGTACTCGGGCAGAAGTTGCGTGGGGTCAAACGGTATCCGCTTGTCCTTATGCTCGAGCCCCTCTTCCGCTGCAACCTTTCCTGCGCAGGTTGCGGTAAAATCCAGTATCCCGATCACATCCTTAATAAACGCCTCACCCCCCAACAGTGCTGGGACGCCACCGACGAGTGCGGCGCTCCTATGGTCTCCATCCCTGGCGGTGAACCTCTGATCCATCCAGAGATTGATTCGATCGTCGAAGGCCTCGTCGCCCGCAAAAAATACATTTACCTTTGCACCAACGCCCTCCTCCTCAAGCGGAAGCTCGATCTCTTTAAACCCACAAAATACCTCACCTTCAGCATCCACATGGATGGTCTCGAACCCGAACACGATGCCGCCGTCTGTCGCGATGGCACCTACCAAGTCGCCCTCGAAGCCATCAAAGAAGCCGTCGCCCGCGGATTCCGCGTCACCACCAATACCACCCTGTTCGAAGGCACCAATCCCACTCGCGTCCGCGAATTTTTTGATGCCATGATGAAACTGAACGTTGAGGGCATGATGCTCTCCCCAGGCTACAGCTACCAAAAAGCACCCGATCAGGAACATTTCTTAGGTCGCGAACGGACCAAAAAACTCTTCCAAGAAATTCTTAAAGGCCGCAAAAAATCTTGGAAGTTTAATCTCTCCCCCAATTTCCTCGAGTTCCTCCAAGGCAACGTCGACTACGATTGCACCCCTTGGGGCAACCCAACCTATAACGTATTCGGTTGGCAGAAACCCTGCTACCTCCTGCAAGACGGCTACGTCCCTACCTTCAAGGAATTGATGTCCGATACCATGTGGGAAAAGTACGGGCAGAAAAGTGGCAACGTGAAGTGCCGCGACTGCATGGTGCACTGCGGGTACGAAGCCAGCTCCGTCGACGACACCTTCGGCTCTCTCCCAGGATTCGCCCGTACCGTCAAAGCTGCCATCGCCTACGGAACCTGACCCCACCTTGGGTCCACCCCCTCCTTTTATGCCCCAAGCCGATAAACACGCCCTCCCCTCTCATAAACCCGGCTCCATCGAACACACCACCCTGCAGTGCACCGATGCCGCTTCCCGCCAAAACGCCCTAACCACCGCTTTCGACTACCGCGGAGACATTACCCTCGACCTGAACGACGGTAAAAAAATTATCGGCTTTGTTTTCCGCTACGATGAGAACCCTGGCCAAGTTCACCTCTTCGTCGTGCATGGCAAAGATTCCATCCCCCAGATCGTCCCAGCCGACACCATAACCGCTGTTCATTTCACTGGCGAAGATACCGCTTTCGGAAAATCGTGGGACGATTGGACCACCAAAGCCGAAAAAGAACGCGTCAAAGAAGCCGCCCGCCTCGCTCGCGAATCTGTCGCCCGCGGCGAGCTCTGAGTTACTCCCCATGCGCCGTTGCATGGAATGGACTGATAAGGCCGAAGGCGACCGTCCAGAAACCACCTACCGCGTCTCCCTCTTTTCGGGTGTTGTTCGCTGGCAACGAAAAGAAAAAAACGCAGAAAAATGGGAAACCCCAAAACTCCTCGCCACCGAAACCTGGGAACGCCTCATCGAAGAAGTCGATAAGCGCTATCAACGCCGCCGGGCCCGCCACGACGATGTCCTTCTCATCCGCTCCGCTTTTAAAACTGCACCCAAACTCCCCAGCTAGTCCGCCCCTAAAACCTCTATCCCACCCCTTCCCGTCCTTTGCGTGAGCAACGCGGGCCTAATCGCGTCCCTCCGGCTAGAAAAAGTCCCGCCTTGCCCAACACCTTACTTTCCGATACTCTTTCCCCTTATGGCAAAAGTAGCCGTCATTCGTACGGGAGGAAAACAGTACAAGGTCATCGAAGGCGAAACCTTGGAAATTGAACGCCTTACCGCCGCTCCAGGAACCTCTACCGAGTTCTCCGATGTCCTTCTCTTGATCGATGATGCCGATGTTAAAATCGGTAAGCCCAACGTTTCGGGCGCCAAAGTTACCGCAGAAGTTCTAATCCACGATCGCGCCCCCAAGGTCATCGCCTTCAAATACCGTCGTCGCGAAGGATACCACCGCACCGTGGGCCATCGCCAAGCCCGTACCAAAGTAAAAATTCAGAAGATTTCCGTCGGTAAATAAAGGGAGAACTCTAAAATGGCCCATAAGAAAGGACAGGGATCGACCCGCAACGGACGCGATAGCCGCAGTCAACGTCTTGGCGTCAAATGCTTCGGCGGGGAAACTGTTCCCGCAGGATCTATTATCATCCGCCAACGCGGCACCCGCTTCCATGCTGGAGCCAATGTCGGCATGGGCCGTGATCACACCCTCTTCGCTCTCTCCCACGGCCAGGTTCGCTTCGATAAAGGCAATCGTCGCATCCACGTCGATCCGACCCCCGTCGCGGCTGCCTAAGCCCGATTCTGGGGCCCCATCTGGCCCGTCCGTGATCCGTCCTGTCGAGTGGCTTCGCATCCGAGGAGCACGACAACATAACCTTGCTAACCTCTCCGTTGATATCCCACGTCACCAACTCGTAGTCTTCACTGGCCCCTCAGGCTCAGGAAAATCCTCCCTCGCTTTCGATACCATCTATGCCGAAGGGCAACGGCGCTATCTCGAAAGCCTCTCCGCCCACGCCCGCCTTCACCTCGAACGTCTCCCCGCTACCGCCATCGATTCCATCGAAGGCCTTTCCCCTACTCTCGCCGTCGAGCAACACCACTCCAACAGCTCCGCCCGATCCACTCTCGCCACCTCCACCGAAATCCACGATCACCTCCGTATTCTCTTCGCCACAAATGGCACCCCGCACGACCCAAAAACAGGTCGCCCCCTCCGCTCCTCCTCGCCCCAAGAGATCGTCGAACAGATTATCCAAGCAGGTGCAGGTCGCCCTGCCGTCATCCTCTCTCCCATCCAAGCCGCCGACCCTTCTCGGTTAAAAAAAGAAGGCTTTCTCCGCGCCCGTCATCAGAACCAACTCGTCGAAATTTCCACCCTTCCCACAGAAACCGATCTCCTCGAACTCGTCATCGATCGAATCGTTATTCAATCCTCAGCTCAAGCTCGCCTCGCTGATTCGATTGAACTCGCCCTCCGCCTCGGCCAAGGCCGTTTCAAAGTCGCTTTCACTTCACCCGACTTCTCCACTCTTCTCAAACTTCCCGATCTTACTTTTTCTACCGAGCCCGAAGATCCCGAAACCGGATACCGCGCTCCCCGCCTTACCCCACGCCACTTTTCCTTCAACAGCCCAGAAGGTGCCTGCCTCACCTGTTCAGGCCTCGGCACCCTCCTTGCTCCCGATCCAAACAAAATTCTGCCTAACCCATCTCTTTCTCTCGATCGGGGTGCCATCGCCCCTTGGAATCGCGCTAATCCAAAAATGCGCGCCTTCTACCGCACTTTCGGACGCCAACTTTCAGCCCACTTAAAAATCGATTCCGCCACGCCACTTTCTTCATGGCCAGCCGCCGCCAAGAAATTCCTCCTTCACGGCTCCAAGGGACGAGTCGCTTTTTTAAAAAAACCCTTCGAAGGCCTTGTTCCCGAGCTTCAACGCCAGTTCCTCAGCCTCAAATCCGAACCAGCACGCCTCCGCCTGCGCCGTTTCTTCACTCCTACTCTTTGCACTGCCTGTAATGGAAAACGCCTCGCCCCTCCGTCTCTCTCCGTCACCCTTGGCGGTCGCCCGGGCCAAGGTCACGATATCGCATCCTTCTGTGCTCTCTCCATTTCCCATGCCCAAGGATGGCTTTCCCAGCTTACCCCGACCACCGGTCCCTCCGCCCACGCCTTCGAACCCCTTCGAAAAGCACTCCTCCAGCGTCTCGGTTTTCTTCAACAACTCGGTCTCGGATACCTCACCCTCGATCGTGCCATGGACACTCTTTCTGGAGGGGAATCCCGCCGTGCACGACTCGCCACCCAAGTCGGCGGTGGCCTCACTGGGGTTCTCTACGTACTCGATGAACCCAGCATCGGTCTTCATCCCACCGATCACTCTCGACTCCTCGACCTCCTTTTTCATCTCCGCGACCTTGGAAACTCCCTCATCTTAGTCGAGCATGACGAAGAAACGCTCCGACGCGCCGATCACCTCATAGAGTTCGGACCTGGCGCAGGTTCCGAAGGAGGTCGCCTCGTGGCTCAGGGTACTCCTAAGGAAATTGCCAAACGCACCGACTCACTCACGGGTGCATTTCTTTCAGGCCGCAGAAAGATCTCCTTCCCGCCCCGCCCCTTTCATCCTCGCGACTGGCTCCACCTTCGTGGGGCCTCAGCCCATAACCTTAAAAATGTCGACGCCTCTATCCCCCTCGGATTCCTTACCTGCGTCACAGGAGTAAGTGGCTCGGGTAAAAGCACTCTTATTTTTGATACACTCGCTCCTGCTCTCCTTCGCCACTTCGGTGGACCCAACTCTGCCCCCGCTCCAGGACACTTTACCCACCTCGAGGGCGCCCATCTTGTCTCCCGTGCCCTTGTCATCGATCAAACACCCCTCCCACGACTCTCCCGCTCCAATCCCCTCACTATTCTCGGAGTCTTCGATGATCTCCGCCAACTCTTCGCTACCTTACCTGTCGCCAAGGCCCGCGGCTTTGGTCCTTCCCGCTTCAGCTTTAACCTTCGCGGGGGTCGATGTGAAACCTGCTCAGGCCACGGAGAAATCGGCGTTCAACTCCAGCTTCTCCCCGAAGCCATCGCACCCTGCTCCACCTGCGGAGGCCTCCGTTATAACCGCGAAACCCTTGCCATCACCTACCGCGGTCACTCCATCGCCGATATTCTAAATCTTTCCGTCGATCGCGCCCTCCACCTCCTCCGACCAATTCCAAATCTCGCCCAAGCTCTCCTCGCCTTGCAGAAAGTCGGACTCGGCTACCTACCCATCGGCCAGTCCGCCGAACGACTTTCAGGGGGAGAAGCCCAACGGGTCCGCCTCGCCTCCGCCCTCGCCCACCGCACCTCAGG
>CAJBOM010000116.1 GCA_903956835.1 uncultured Verrucomicrobiota bacterium | reverse complement strand
TTTTCTCCTCAGTTTCTCTCCGGTGCTCTCTGGGGCTTCCTCTACAGCGTTCCAGGCGCATTTTTTACCGCTGTCCCCTATCCCCTCACCGCCGATGCGCCCGCCTACTATCGAGAATTTGTCGGCGGGGGCCCCCGTGCCCTTCTTCTTACCCTCCTCTTCGGCGCTCTCGCCGGCGCCCTCGCAGGTTTCTGTCGCAAGTCCCGTCCGTGAGTTTTTTCTCGATCGTCTCCCGCCTCAACGGCCTCCTTTACCGCCGTGACCTCGCCCGCCTCGGCCCCCAAGACCGCTCCCTTGCGAAAACTTGGATGCTCCAGTTTATGAAAGCCAACCATCCCGATTGGGATGAAGCTAAAATCGCCGAGGAATACGAACGCCTTCTTCACTGCCGCCCCATCGCCGTCGACGAGTGGACTCGGAGAATGCAAGGATGACTCGCCTCCTCAGACTTGGCTTCAGCCTAGCGTTTCTCGCCCTCCCTATCTCCGCTTTCCCCGAATCTTTGCCCGCGCCTCAGCCCATCGCCTTCCGTGTTGGCTCCCTCCGTTTCGACCGCCCAGACTCTTGGCGCTGGGTTCCCCCCTCCGACTCTCTCCGTGCCGCCCAGCTCGAGAAAAAAACACCCAACGGAACTCTCCTTATCACTTTCTCCCGCTTCCCCAACGCCTCGAGCGGATCGATCCAAGCTAATCTCGATCGTTGGACCGCCCAATTCTCAAAACTATCTCTGCCCGCAAAAATCCAAGCCACCACTGGCTCCGTCTGCCCTTTCACCACCCTACGACTCCAAGGCACCCTCAAAGGCGGCCTCCCGGGCGGCCCCACAAAAGGAATCGCCGACGCAACCCTACTCGGTGCGATTTTTCAAACAGAAGGAGAGCTGGTTGTTGTTAAATGCACAGGCCCTTCCTCCTCCATCGGCCCGATCGAAAAAGAGTTCGCCTCCCTCGTCGCCATCGCAGGCGGCCTCCCACCTTAACTTTTAATCCGCTTTAATCCCGCTGAGCCCACCAAATTCAACTTCCGATAAAAACAACTCTTCTCCCCCGTGTGACACGCCACCCCCTTGGCAGGCAAACGCACTTTTAAAACCAAACAGTCCTCATCGCAATCCACCAAGATTTCCTCCACCTGTAAATAATTCCCCGAGCTTTCCCCCTTCACCCAAAGCTTGTTTCGTGAACGACTAAAAAAAGTTGCCCTGCGCGTCGTCCGTGTCGCCTCCACCGCTTCCGCGTTCATAAAAGCCACCATCAGCACCTGCCCTGAATCAATCTCCACCGCGACCGCCGTCAAGAGCCCTTGACCGTCGAACTTAGGCTGAAAGCTTTCCCCTCCCTCACCCGAAGGCACAACCTTGGAGCTCATCCGGGTTCCCCCGGCCCCTTATTTTTTGGCCGGCGCGGAAGTCGCGGGAACAGGCGGAGCCGATACGGGAGGCGTCGTCGCCGTCACCGGCGCCGCAACTGCTGGTGCCGGCAGCAAAATCTTCACCGCCGCTTCCTTCCGCAGATCTTCCAGCAAGAGCCTCGTCGCTTCGCCTTGTTTCAACCGCTTCAAGTGGGACATGATCTCATTTTTCACGTCCTCCAACTTCAAAGTCTTGGCGGCTTCTTTGGCTTTCACTTTCAAAAAGTGATAACCAAACGGAGTCTCGAAAACCGCACTGGTTTTTCCAGGAGCCGTCGAAAACGCCACCTTCTCAAAATTCGGGGTCATCTGCCCTTTGCTGAACGGAGGGAGTTCCCCGCCCCGCGCCTTGCTCCCAGGATCATCCGAAACTTCTTGCGCTACTTTTTCAAACGCCTCCCCTTTATTCACTCGAGCGAGAGCCGTCTCCGCCGCTTTTTTCTTGGCCGCTTTTGTCGCCGCATCCGCCGTCGGGTCCACCTTCACCAAAACATGTTGCGCCTGCACGCTTTCGTTCCTCTGCCACAGTTTAGGGTTCTCTGTGTAAAATTTCTGCACTTCAGCATCCGTCGGGGCTTTCAAGGCAGGCTCCACTCGTGTCCTCATGAGGTTATCCACCTCCAGCTTCTGCTCGATCTCCTTCACCATCGCCGCCTCAGTCGTTTTCGCCTTGGCCAACTGCTCCTCAAAGGCTTTCGCATCAGGGAAGTTTTTCTTCATCTTCTCCAACTGCTCCTTGGCCAATACCGCTGCATTCGTCAAAGGGGACTTGCGAGCCTCCGTCAGGGCGATCTGTCGATTAATCATCTGATTGAGAATGTTCAACTCCAGTGAACTCAGCTGGGCCGCCGGAACCTTGTCCCGCGAAAGATTAAAGTTGGTTAAGGCCCGGTCCACTTCCACATCCAATTGGGCCCGGGTCACCTTAATCCCTTTCCCCTCCGCCACCACAAAACGGGGATTCGCGGGATCCTTCACCGCGCAACCTGCGACAAAAAGGGCCAAAATGAGGGTTAAACTAAGAGCTAGATGTTTTTGCATAGAACTTGCTAGGTAAGGCGAACTCTTCCCATTTGGCAAGCCTGCGAATCCCGCCCCGAACCCGCTTGCCAAGTCCCTCCTTCATGTGAATCGTCTTTCCTATGCCCACTGGCCCTCTTCTTTACGCCACCATCGGACTCCTCGCCGGCCTTGCCTCTGGTTGTTTCGGTATCGGTGGAGGTGCCCTCATCGTCCCCGCCCTCACCCTCCTTTGCGGCGTCCCCTACCATGTAGCCGTCGGCACCTCCCTCGCACTCATCATCCCCATCTCCCTCGCTGGCTCCTTCACTAGTTGGCGCCTCCACACCGTCGAATGGAAAATCGTTCTCGCCTGCGCCCTCACCGGTATCCTCGGCGCTATCCTCGGCTCTCTGCTTATCCAGAAAATCCCTGAACTCATCGCTCGGCGCGCCTTTGCCCTTTTCCTACTCTACGCGGCCTGGCGCCTTTGGACCAAATGACCGCCCTGCCCATCGCCTATCCCGCCGCCTGGCGACCCTGGATCGAAGCTTTCCTCGCCGTCCCGACCTTCCAATGGAAGTTCGGCGCCTCCCTCCTCGGCCTTGGCATTTTCTTCTGGTGCGTTCTCATCTCACTCGGTGGAAAGATAGGTCAATCCGATCCATCCTATCCCGCCTGGCGCCAATGGATTCATACCCTCCGCTGGCCCATCGCGAATCTCTCCTTCATCCTTTGCCTTTGGACGGGATTCCAGTCCATCTCTGGGTTTCCCCCCGCCTTCTTTGAGCTCAAGAGCCTCGGCCTGCACATTGCCCTCGCCTGCGTCGCCGCCGGCGCCGCCATTCGCTCCGCCAATATCCTTACGCTGTTTTTCCAACGCCGCTTCTTCCCCGAAAAATTTGCCGAGGATGCAGAGATCGCCCTCATCACCACCCGCCTCCTCCGTGGCCTCATCCTCCTCATCGCCGCCTTAGTCATTCTCGATAATTTCGGCATCAAACTCTTAGGCCTACTTGCCGCCCTCGGATTTGTCGGCGGCGCCCTTGCCCTCGCCTCCCAAAGCACCATCGCCAATGTTTTCGGCTACTTCGAAATTCTTGCCGACGGAATCTTCCGCACCGGCGACCGCATCACCTTTCAAGATTACGACGGCTTCGTCCGCGTCCGTGGCTTACGCAGCATCCGCCTCGAATCCCTCTCAGGAGGAATCCTCACCATCCCCAACAAACAGTTCGTCGAACAGCAGGTCCGCCGCCTCACCGACGACCAAGGCCGCTCCCTCCTCACCGTCGATCTCGGCCTACTCTACTCCTACGATAAGCCACGCCTTGAGGAAGCTCTCCAGATCATCTGCGCCGCCCTCTCCGCCCAATTTCCTCAATCCGAACCCATCGGACGCTTCTATGAATTCGGTGAAAGCGCACAGAAATTCCGCTTCACTCTTCGCACCAACTACCGCGATGGCCTCGAATTTGTTCGCGACACCACTGCCGCCCACCTCGCTGTCCGCCAAGCCTGCGACCGTGCCAAACTCTCCTTCGCCTTCCCCACCCGCACCATCTCCCCCAATCCCTAATCCACGCGTCCGCGCCCTCCGTCCTCCGTCCTCCGTCTTCCGTCTTCCGTCTTCTGTCTTCCGGCCTCCGCCGCCTCCCCCTCCCCCTCTTGCTCGTTTCTCGATCGTTCGGTACGATCTTCACGATTTGCCGCGTGGTGCAATTGGTAGCACACCACACTCTGAATGTGGGTGTTCTAGGTTCGAGTCCTAGCGCGGCAGCCCCCTTCCCCTTCCGCCTCGCTACTCCCACCCTCCCACGGCATATTCCCGCCTAATGAATCTCGGCCGCCTCCTCGTCGTCGGTACCCCCATCGGAAATCTCTCCGATATCTCACCCCGCGCCTGCCAAGCCCTCGCCACCTCCGATCTCATCGCCGCCGAAGACACCCGCCACACCGGCCTCCTTCTCCAACATCTCGGCCTCAAAAAACCTTTTCTCAGCTACCAGAAATTTAATGAAGCCTCCCGTGAGACGGAAATCCTCGACCGCATCCGTTCAGGCCAAACCATCGCCCTCGTCACCGACTCTGGGATGCCCTGCATCTCCGATCCAGGCGAACGGATCATTCGCGCGGCCCGCCGCGAGAATCTTCCCGTCGAAATCATCCCTGGCCCCTCCGCCGTTCTCCATGCTTTGCTCGCCAGCGGCCTCCCCGCTCTCCCATTTTACTTTGGTGGCTTCCTCCCCCCGAAATCAGGCGGCCGCCAAAATGAACTCACCGCGGCCGCCGCTCGCGACCACACCTCCATCTACTTCGAATCCCCCCATCGTCTCGCCCGTACCCTCCTTGCCCTCACCGAAATCTTCCCCCCCGCCTCCCGCGTTTGCGTCTGCCGCGAACTTACCAAAAAATTCGAAGAAGTCTTTCTCGGCTCCCCCGCTGAGGCCGCCGCTAAGTTTGCTGGAAAGACGAAAGGCGAGATCACTCTCGTGCTCTCGCCCTTTGCGCCTAGCTCGGGGAAATCCCTTGGCCACTTCTCTCCCTAATTAATTCCCCGAGGTGCCCTTCACCTCTTTCTTCTGCTTGTAGATATTGTCCCTCAACACATCCACGCTCTTCACCATCTCCCGGGAGGCAGTTTGCGCTTTCTCAATCATTGGGGTGCAGGTCTTAATCGAATCCGGCGTAAAAGAGGAAGCAAAATACTTCTGCAGATCCAGCAACAAGGCCGTCAGATCGTTCGCATCCCCTCCCACCTCTCTCAACTGCTTGTCGAGAGCGTCAAAATCCGCTTTCGCCTTATCGATCTGATCATTCGTCATCTTCCGCATGTCCTTGTCGGTCATCCCAGAGACTTCCTTCGTCCATGCCGCCATCCGCTGGCCCTGCAAATCCCTGACCTTCTCCACTCGATCCTTGATATCGCTTCGAATATCCTGCATGTCCTCCAAGTTATCTTTGAACTTATCGAAGGAATTGTTCGCATCGTTGTTGTCCGACAAATCCCCCAGATTCGTCATGATGTAGCTCAACCGCTTCTGAGCACGTCCCATCAGATCGTCCAACTTGTTCATGCTCACCGCTTGATCCGCTGCGATATTCAGCGAATCCGAATTCTGTGCCCATCCCGCCATTGGAATCAGTGCCCATCCAACTAACATCGCCATAGAGATTTTTTTCATTTTATTTTCTCCTTTTTTGCCTTTCGGGTTCCTTATTTCGATTTCAGTAGATCGTAAATCCGAGCCATCCCATCTTTTTTCGATGCCGGAACTTCCGCCACCGAATTAAGGATATCTTTCACCGAAACCATCGGCT
>CAJBOM010000115.1 GCA_903956835.1 uncultured Verrucomicrobiota bacterium | reverse complement strand
GGCGCGTTGACAGCCGAGTTGGTTGACGATGCCATCGGCGAGGGGATCGGAGAAGGGGACGCCGAGTTCGATGAGGTCGGCGCCGGCGGAGATGAGGGCGGGGACAAGTTGGGCGGTGGTGTTGAGATCGGGATCCCCTGCGACGAGGTAGGCGACGAGGGCTTTGCGTTTCTCTTGGCGGAGTCGGATAAAGAGTTGGTCGATGCGGTTGGGGGTGGTCATGGCGGTTGGAGGTATTCTGACAGATTGGGGTGGGCTATCACGCGGGAAAATCGGTTTCGCCTGAGGTGAAGATGAGGAGGGATCCATCGGGCAAGCGGAGGTGGAGGTGTCCTGATTGGTCGATAGATTCGGCGGTGCCGATAATTTCTTCAGTGGGGGTGCGGACGCGGGTGGAGCGGCCGAGATGGAAGCAGAGTTGGCGCCAATCTTGGAGGGCATCGGGGATGGGTTGGGCGAGGCGGGTGGGGAGGGATTCGAGAAAAGCGGCGAGGATTTGGGTGCGGGGGATGATGCGGCGAGAGGCTTGGCGAAGGGAGACGGCGGATTTTTTTAAGTGGGTGGGGAAATCGGTAGTTTGCTGGTGGAGGTTGAGGCCGAGGCCGATGAGGGCGCGAGGGGTTGGGTTGGGGCGGGCGATGGCTTCGACGAGGAGGCCTGCGAGTTTGCGATTTTGGAGAAGGAGATCGTTGGGCCATTTGAGGGAGGGTTCGATTCCGGTGAGGGCGCGGATGGCGTCGGCGGTAGCGAGGGCGCCGAGGAGGGAGAGTAGGGGGAGGCGATCGGCGGGTACTTCGAGCAGAATGGAGACCCAGAGGCCGAGGGGTTTATCGGAGAGCCAGGGTTTGCCTTGGCGGCCGTGGCCTGCGGTTTGGATTTCGGCGGCGAGGACGGCGGGGAGGGAGGTGGGGGGGGAAGATGGAGTGGGGCGGAGGATATCTTGGGTGGAAGTGGCGGAGGGGAGGATGGTGATACGGTGACGGAAAGGGTTATCGGGAGAGAGGAGGAGATCGACTTGATCGACCTCGAAGGGGTCGGAGTGGCCCGAGAGGGCGGCGGGCTTAGAGTGAGAAATTGCCGTAGTAGTTGATTTTGGGTTCTTTCAACTTACGACGACGGCGGACGCTGGGCTTTTCGTAGGAACGGCGGGAACGCGCGTCGCGGAGGGTACCTTCGCGATCGAGCTTCTTCTTCAAGCGGCGAAGAGCTTTATCGACGGATTCACCTCGTTTGAGTCGGATTTCAACCATGGAAATAAAACCCTATCGTAAAAGTTGGCGGAGGGGAAGGAGGGATTTTTGATTAGAGAGGAGATTGCTCACGTCCCGCAGTTGCGGGACGCGCTTTCGCGCGCGAAGCCCCGACCGGGTCGGGGTAGAGCCGCAAAGGACGCTAAGGGGGATTGGGGAGTTTAAAAGTGTGAATGTGAGAATGTGTGAAGGTGGTGTTTGGGCGAGGAGTTTGAGCGGTTGAGAGTTCAATCGGCTGACCGAGCCTACTACGTCCCGTATGCGCGGGACTTCGAAGGCCGGCGGACGGTCAGCCCTACCTCGGCGTGGGATTATTATTTTTTGCTTTTGGGGAGGGGGAAGCGGGAGGGGGGTTCGACGCGGCGTTGTTCGACGTAGATGGGGATACCTTCGTCGGGGAGTTCGCGCATAATAATTTCGGGGTCGAGGGCTTCGGGCATCATGACGCCGCGTTCTTTGAGTCGGCCTTCGGCCATGAGGCGGCAGATGAGGGCAGGGGGCAGGCCAGTTTGGATGACGGTGAGGGAGTAGCCGTAGCGGAGGTAGGTTTCGCGGTGGTCGTCCATGGTGTAGACGAAGTATTCGGTTCGGACGCCGTCTTTCATTCCACGGACTTCGGTGCCGACGCAGGAGTAGCCGTCGACGGTGGAGCCGAGTTGGGCCGGTTTGGGAAGGCGGCCAGTGGCGACGCGGACGGGGGAGACCTCGACTCCGTCGACTTTCATTTTACGCCAGTTATCGAGATCGAGGAGGGCAAGGGATTTGGCGATGTTAACCACTTTATCGGAGAGGGTGTATTTGAAAACGGAGTAGTTCACGCCTTTGGCGACGAAGGGAGGATAAATGCCGAGACTGACCCCTTCTTCGTGAGCGACGGCGTAGGTTTTCATAAAGCCGATGGGATCGGGAAAGCGGAGGACTTCGACTTCGGTTTCGAGAGGTTTTCCTGAGACGATGCGACCGTCTTTGACAAAGTAGGGGACGGCGCCGAGTTCTTCGAATAGGGTTTCTGGGCTGAAGAGAACGGCGAAGCGGTAGCCTTTGACCTCGGCGTTATCGGCATCGAGGACGCGGATGGAGGTGGCGATGTCGAGGCGATCGACGGCCCAGCGGGCGAAGATGTTGACGGCTCCAGGATCCATGCCCATGGAGA
Source organism: uncultured Verrucomicrobiota bacterium (assembly GCA_903956835.1). Lineage (GTDB taxonomy): Bacteria > Verrucomicrobiota > Verrucomicrobiia > Methylacidiphilales > Verrucolacustridaceae > Verrucolacustris. Next base: position 516 of record CAJBOM010000115.1, on the reverse strand, counting down.
GAACGGCGGTGATATCTTTTTTAACGAAGGTGTCGTGGTACTTTTCGATTTCGGCTTCAAAGGAGCTTTTACCGAATTTTTTTACGCCTGGGGGGACGTAGCAGTCGGAGGCCATGTCGATATAATTGGAGCCAGCCTCGGCGCAGGCGGTGAGAACGGAGGGGTTAACGAAGCTGGGGCAGGCGTTGATGGTGACAAAAATTTTCTTTTCTTTGATGAAATTGGCGAGGGCGACGGGATCGTTGGCGTCGAGTTTGACGACTTTGAAGCGACTGTCGTCGGTTTTAGCGTGGAGGATATCGGCGAATTGGGTTTCGACATCTCCAAGATAGATATCGCCGTAGCAGTCGTAGGTATGGAGGCGCTGACCGATGACCGAGCCAACCCCGCCGGTCCCCAAAACTAGGGCGTTTTTCATGGTCGTAACCTCCTTATTAATAATGGCTTAAGTTTTAGGCGGAACCCGAGCTCGCGCAAGGGGTCACCTAAGAAGAAGGGTAGGCGTAAGAAGGAGTT
>CAJBOM010000114.1 GCA_903956835.1 uncultured Verrucomicrobiota bacterium | reverse complement strand
CCGCCGCATCGGTCGTCACCACACAAAGCATCGTCGCCATATTCGGATGAATCATTCCAGATCCCTTGGCCATCGCCCCAATCACCACCCTTCTTCCTCCCAAACTTACACGCACCGCCCCCTCTTTTTTCACTGTGTCCGAAGTCATAATCGCCCGCGCCGCCACCGATCCCCGCCCAGGCTTCAAAATCCGCGCGCAGTTCCGAATCCCCCGCAACACTTTGCGAATGGGTAGAGGCACCCCAATCCGCCCCGTCGAACAGACCAACACCTCCTGCGGCTTGCATCGCAAAGCCGTCGCCGTCGACACCGTCATTCTTTTCGCATCCGCAATCCCACGGACCCCTGTGCAAGCATTCGCATTGCCACTATTAATAATGATCGCCCGCACTTTCCCATTCTTCAGATGCTCTTGACTCACCCGCACCGGTCCCGCCTTCACCTGATTCGTCGTAAACGCCCCCGCGGCATCCGCTGGACAAGTCGAAACCAGTAACGCCATGTCCTTCTCGCGACCCTCCTTCAATCCCGCATGAATACCCGAAGATAGAAACCCCTTCGCCGAAGTGACGTTCCCTGCCTTGATCCACACCCACGCCGGCTTCACCACTCCAATCCCTCCCCTTCGGGTAGCCCATGCCGCAAATTAAAACAGTGTACCGCCTGTCCCGCCGCCCCTTTCCCTAAATTATCAATCGCCACAATCACCAAACCCCGCCCCGTCCACTCATCCACCCGCACCGCAATCTCCGCCCCCTGCCGTCCCGCCACCCGCTTTGTCTCTGGCAAAGCCTCCCCCGTCAACACCCGCACCGCCACCGCACCCTGATAAAACTCCCGATACTCCTTCTCCAAAGCCACCGCCGACGTGCCCTTCTTCAATGGAAAAGAAATCGAGGTCAACATCCCACGATGCAACGGCGCTAAATGAGGCACAAAAGCCACCCGCACCGCACTCCCCGCAATCGCCGAGAGCTCCTGCTCAATCTCAGGCCGATGCCGATGCTGCGGCACGCTATACGCCCGCAAATTCTCATTACACTCCCCAAACAGATAAGCCCCCTCCACCTTCTTCCCCGCACCCGACACCCCGCTCATCGCCGAAATTACTATCCCACCCTCCGCCACCCACCCCGCCTTCAAGACCGGCGCTAATCCCAGGATGGCCGTTGTCGGATAACATCCAGGACACGCCACCAAATCCGCTTTCTGTATTTTTTCCCGATAGATTTCTGGCAACCCATAGACCGCTTCACTCAACCGCGCGGGTACCGGATGCACCATCCCATACGTCTTCTCATACAAAGCCGCATCCTTCAGTCTGAAATCCGCACTCAGATCAAAAACTTTTTTGCCCAAGGCCCGTAAATCACCCCCGATCGCAGCCGAAACCCCATGAGGTAGCGCCAGAAAAAATACCTCCGCCTTTTGCGAGACTTCTTTCGCCGAAAGATCTTCGCAACGCAATCCCCCCACCGCCCCGCCAATCGCTAAAGTCTCCTCCAGCGTCTTGCCCTTCCACTGCCTTGAGGTCACCGCCGTCAACTTCATCCCAGGATGCCGTGCACAAATCCGTACGAGCTCTTCCCCCGTGTAGCCGGAAGCGCCCAAAATTGCGGTGGTTACGAGCGATTTCATAGGAACGGCACAATAAAGCCGGCACCCTCACCTCTTCCACTCCCAACCACAAAAAAAGTGGCCGGTAGTGAACAACTCTTCCAATCAGCGTTTGGAGAACTGGAAGCGTTTCCGCGCACCAGGTTGTCCAGGCTTCTTCCGCTCACGCTTCCGCGGATCCCGCCTCAGCAACCCGGCCTTCTTCAAAACGCCACGCTGCTCTGGGAGAGTCTGATTCAAAGCCCGAGCAATCGCCAAACTGGCCGCCCCAGCTTGGCCCGAAAGACCACCCCCACTTGCCCGAATCCGTACATCAAACCGTTTTTCTTCTTTAATCGTCACCAAAGGCTTCATCAACTCGATCCGAGTCGAGGGAGTCGGGAAATACTCTTCTAACGCCCGTCCATTCACCGTAATCAAACCCGTTCCCCTCTTTAGATAAGCTTGCGCCACCGCCGTCTTCCGCCGGCCCACCCCATACTTGTCTTCGTTCGCCATAAATTTATTACCGACTTAGCGGAGCTCCACCTTTTCCGGTTGCTGCGCCACATGGGGATGCTCCGCCCCCCCATAGACATAAAGTTTCTTCAAAATCACCCGACCCAGCCGATTATGCATCACCATCCCCCGCACCGCCGTCTGAATCAGAAGCTCAGGCCTCCGACCCCTCCGCGCCTGCACCGTTTCCGTATGATGCCCTCCAATATAACCCGAATACGACATATAGCTCTTTAACGTCTCCTTCTTCCCAGTGAAAACTGCCTTGGCCGCATTGATCACCACCACGTGATCCCCCGTGTCCACATGAGGGGTGAAAATAGGCTTATTCTTGCCCCGCAATATGTTCGCCGCTTTCACCGCGACCCGACCGACCACCTGCTTATCGGCGTCGATCAGAAACCATCGGCGGGTTACATCCTTGGCTTTGGCAGAAATGGTTCTCATACGAACCGAACAGCATAAAAAAGAAACCCAACGCAGTCAATTGTGAATTCATTGACCTCCTGTCCTTGCCCAGACCGCTTCCTTCCTTAAAGTAGTTCTCTTATGGGTTACCTCGTCCTTGCGCGCAAATACCGCCCTCGCACCTTTGCCGAACTCGTCGGCCAAGACCACGTCGTCCGCACCCTCTCCAACTCCATCGCTGAGGGTCGCCTCGCCCACGCCTTTCTTTTTGTCGGTCCCCGCGGCATCGGTAAAACCTCCACCGCCCGCATCCTCGCCAAAGCCCTCAACTGCTCCCAAGGCCCCAAAACCGACTTCAACCCCGACGACGATATCTGCAAAGAAATCGAAGAGGGTCGTAGCCTCGACGTCCTCGAGATCGACGGCGCCTCCAATCGCGGCATCAACGAAATCAAAGAACTGCGCGATAGCGTCCCCTACGCTCCCGCCCGCGGAAAATTCAAAATCTATATCATCGACGAAGTTCACATGCTCACCACCGAAGCCTTTAACGCACTTCTCAAAACCCTCGAAGAGCCTCCCGCACACGTAAAATTTATCTTCGCTACCACCGAAGTCCAAAAACTACCCGCCACCATTCTCTCCCGTTGCCAACGCTTCGACCTCCGCCGCATCCCCGATCCCCTCATCGTCTCCCACCTGCGCAAAATCTCCCAAGCCGAGAAAATTACCATCGCCGACGAAGCCCTCCTCCTTCTCGCCCGCCAAGCCGAAGGCGGCCTCCGCGATGCCGAATCGGCCCTTGAACAACTCGTTAGTTTTGCCGGCCGCACCATCACCCTCGAACACGTCCTCGAAGTCTTTGGCCTCGCCGGCCCGATCGAAACCCGTGCCCTCGCCTCCGCCATCCTCGCCGGTGATGGACCCTCAGCCCTCGCCAAACTTCACGAATTTCGTACCCGCCACCGTGATCCTCTCCGCATCGCCCAAGACCTTGCCCGTCACTTTCGTAACCTCCTCCTTCTCCAAATCGCCCCAGCTGAAGCCGAGGCCGAACTCGGTAAAGAGGAAAAACAAACCCTCCTCTCCCTCGGAAAACTACCCGAACAATCCCACCTCCTTTCCCTTCTCGAACAACTGCTCGAGTTCGAACACCACCTGCGTAACTCCCTCGCTCGCGAAGTAGCCCTCGAAATCCTCGCCCTCCGCCTCTGCGAACAGCGCGAACGCGTCTCCTTAGAAACCATCCTCAAAAAACTCGCCGTCCCCGGATCCGAAACCCGCGCCGAATCTGCCGCCTCCCGCCCCTCCCCCTCCCCCCTTCCGAAAACCACCCCTACAGCTCCTTCTTCCAATCCATCCCCCGCAAAAACCCCCGACCCGAAACCCACCACCCCCTCTTCCTCCGCCAAAGAAACCTTCCTCAACGACCCAGCTATCCGTGCCGCCCTCAAACAGTTCGACGCCAGAGTCATTGATCAGTCCAACTAACCCCCCAGCATAAATGGATGGCTGATTACCCTCCCGCCGCCCTTCGCCTTGTCGCCGCCCTCCGCAAGCTCCCCGGCCTCGGCCCACGCTCCGCTGAACGGCTCGCCCTTCACCTCCTCTCCGCACCCCCAGGCGCCTCCGAAGACCTCGCCCACGCCGTTCGCCAAGCCCGCTCCCAAATCATCCCCTGCCCAGAGTGCAGCTTCTTTTCCGAGGACGGCCTCTGCGAAATCTGTCGCGACCGCTCACGCGACGAATCCCTCCTTTGCGTCGTCGAACACGCCCCCGATGTCCTTAGCTTCGAACGCTCAGCCACCTTCCGCGGCCGCTACCACGTCCTCGGCGGCCTTCTCTCCCCACTCGACGGAATCGGACCCGATGAACTCAAAATCCCCACCCTCCTCGCCCGCGCAAAAAAAAATCAGACTCGCGAGGTCATTCTCGGCTTCGGCACCGACGCCCGCGGAGAGACCACCGCCCTTTATCTCGCCAAAGAACTTTCAGCCCTCGGCTTGAAAATTACCCGCCTCGCCACCGGCGTTGCCGCAGGCTCAGGCCTCGAATTCGTCGATTCCATCACCCTCGGCCACGCCCTCTCCCATCGCCGAGAAATTTAGCCGTCGCCCCATCGAGGCACAGCCCTCACCCCCCACCTTATTCTCTTTCATCCACTCGCTGTTCACATCTTTTGTGGATGAATTTTCGCCCCACCTCGACTCCCCCCCGATCCCGTCCATTCCAGAGGGATGCCCATCCGCACCCGCAAAGACTGGGAAAAGAAGGAATCCCTTCTTTTCTCCCCCTTCGCCACCAAAAGCAGCGAAAGCCTCGGCCGCAAACACTCCGAAGAATCTCACGACTTCCGCCCCGAATTCCAACGGGACCGCGAACGCATCGTTCATAGCTCCGCTTTCCGTAGCCTTGAATACAAAACCCAAGTCCCACTCAACGGAACCGGCGACCACGTCCGTACCCGCCTTACCCATACCATCGAGGTCGCCTCTCTCGCCCGCTCACTCTGCCGCTCCCTCGGCCTCAACGAAGACCTCGCCGAGTCCATCGCCCTCGCCCGAGATCTCGGTCATCCACCCTTCGGCCATCCTGTCGAACACACCCTCGACCAGCTCATGCAAGACTCCGGTGGCTTCGGTCGGCGCCACCAGAGCCTCCGCGTCGTCGAACAGCTCGAGATCAAATACCCGGAATTCAATGGCCTCAACCTCACCCACGAAGTCCGCCAAGGCCTCAACCCCCTACCTCGCACCGAATCCCAGCCCTCTCTCGAATCCCAAGCCGTCGATCTCGCCGACGAAATCGCTCACGGCTGCCACGACCTCGAAGACGCCCTCGAAAGTGGCCTGATCGAACCCACCGCCCTTCTCGGTATCGAACTGTGGAAAGAAACCGAGTCCACTGTCCGCAAAAATTACGCTCGCCTCGATCCCGAACGCACTCGCCGCTTTGTTGCCCGCTGTCTCGCCGATCACTTAATGGAGGACGCCACCCGCTCCTCCGCCGCCAACCTGGCCGAACTCGCCCCCTCCAGCGCCGCCGATGCCCAAGCCGCTGGCCATCGTCTCCTGACTTTCACTCTCCCTATGCGCGTTAAAATTCAAAATCTTCGCACCTTCCTCTCCGAAAATCTTTACCACCATCCAGGGGTTCGCGAGGTCAACCAACGAGCCTGCCAAGTCCTGCAAGGCCTCTTTGAATTTTATCACGCCCACCCTCACCTCATCGCCGAACGCGCCGTCCTCCGAATTAAAAAAGAGGGAGTCAGTCGTGCTGTTTGTGATTTTCTCTCCAGCCTAACCGATCGTACCGCCCTCCAGTACTACGCCCGCCACGTCGGCACTGATGACCTTCTCCGCGAGCTCGCCGTCCAGCCCGATCGCCCAGTCACCCCAGGCCTGCAACTCGTTTAGCTCGTAGGCTTAACTCGCAACTTCCCCAAGAATGTGCGGATTCTCTCTTGGTACTCCCTGCTAAAAGAACGGCTCTCATGCCCTTCCCCAGGAATAATCCAAAACTCTTTCGGCCCAGCCGCCACCTCGTAAATCGTCCGCACCATCGCAGGATCCATTCGCCGGTCCTCCTCCGCCGCTAGGATCAAAATCGGTACATCGATCCGCTTTATCGCTCTCAAACTATCCACCGCATCCAGTTTAAATTTTGCCCGCTCCTCAATCATTGGCATCGCCAGTGTCAGCAGGGGAAATTCCGACATTCCGTACATTAACTTGGCATGATGCCGAATCGTGTTGCGGTAGGTGTCGAACGGAGCATCCGCAATCACCCCCGCGACCGAACCATCTTCCGCCGCCGCCAAAAGCGCCGCCACCGCGCCCATTGACGTTCCCCACAATACTGGGTCTCCCGCCTCCCGCTTCCGCACAAACTCTATCGCCGCTTCCACATCCCAACTCTCGTAATACCCGATACTGGTTAAACTCGCTTCACTCATCCCGTGACCCCTGAAGTCGATTGCCAAAACCGGATACCCCGCCGCCTGTGCGAAAAGAATATAATCGATCATGTGCGCTTTGCCCGCCCCCAGCCCATGCAGAACTATCACCGGAGGATTCCCCTTCTGCCCACGCGGCATCCACCAACCCGATATCTTCTTTCCATCTTTCGCCCTCAGCTCCACATCCTCGCAAAACAGACCCAGCCTTACGGGATGCAAGGCCGGTCGAGCCGTCGGAGGAATCTTCGTTGCCAAATCCGCTAAGAAACTCGCCGCTAAAAAAGCCAACCCCACCACCACCAACCCCAGAAACCCACTTCCCACCAAGATCGCCTTGCCCTGCTTTCGCCAGAAATTCATACCTCCCACCCTAGCCTTTTCTCGTTGGCATGCGAGGCGCCTAGCTCCTCTACCGCTACCGTTTCCCTTTTCTTTCGTCCTCATAGGCATGGATCCTTCAGCTTTTCCTCATCACCCTCTTCCTTCGCAGCTCTACCTCTTCCCTTAAAGCTCATCGCTTCTTATCTTTAAATTAGTTAGGCTCACATCCATGCGAGTTCTCGTCACCGGCATGATCGCAGGGATGGACGACGCCGATTACCTCCGGCGCGTTGTCGCCCTCGGCCAGAAAAATCACCGCGACATCAAAGTCTATCACGCGGTGGACGACTTTACCAAAGCTGGCAAAAAACCCCTTGAACGTCTCCTCGGTGCCACTGACTACGTTTTCGAGCTCACCCGCGAAAAGGAATACGAGAAAATCGGATACGAAATCAATCGCCACAACTACCAAGATGTCATCATCCGCGCTCCCGCCACGGTCGAGTGGAATCGTATCAATCGCAAATTTAAGGATCAGCGCATCCTCCGAGATTTCATTAAACCCGATCTCATCGTCACCTTGATCGACGCGGAGTGGGCCATCAAACTCAAACTAGAAACCTTACAAGAGGCAGACCCATTCCTCGTCGCCCTCAAGGAGCGCAATCATACCCTTTACGACATTCTTTCCTGGATGAATGAAGAGGTCAGTCTCTCGGAAGATTGGGCTCGCTACATGGGCGTTCCCCACTATGTCATCGCTGTTGGCGAACCACCGGAGGCGCTTTACAAACTGGTCACCCACCCCAACCCTTGGGTCGTCTATGCCAGCTACTCCATGAGCTACGGTACCCCTGAAAAACGGAAAGAGATCGATAAGGTCATCCATCGCCTTCGTAAATACGCTGTCATTGTCGATCCCCAGTCCATCGAGATTGGCACAAATTTTGAAGGGGTCCCTGTCAGCGACCGCGAATCGATTTATGCATACACCGTCCATCGCGACTTGCACTGGTACGTGGGCAAGGTCCACGCCGTTGTCGCCATCCACCCCTACCCTGAGCGCCCACCACTCTCCACAGGGATGATGGATGAATTAGGGCATGCCCGAGATTATATGAAATCCCGCTACATGATCTTCCCCCGTGGCGGCTTTAGCCCCTTCACCACCGATTCCTATATTGAAAAAGGCCATCTCTTCGAGACCTCTG
>CAJBOM010000113.1 GCA_903956835.1 uncultured Verrucomicrobiota bacterium | reverse complement strand
CCGCAAAAAAGGGCCTGCATCACGGTCCCGACTCGGGAAAGCGAAGCTTTCGTATGGGGAGCGATTGGAGTTGGGGTTTGCTCGGGTGGAGCGAGATCTGATTTGGATGATGGACTGCCTGCAGGAACTATTTACGGAGTTAGGTGAGGGGCGAATCCAAGAAGCATTGCCTTTCCGGACGAGCTCGAAAAAGCTTTTGCCTCCAATTGCAGACGGGGAGGTTACCCGGTCTTATGCCATCGCGTTCGGGTTGCTTAACCTGGCGGAGGAAGTGGCGGCAGAGGCGATGCGGAGGCTAAATGAGACGATCAATGGTCCGCAGCATGAGCCAGGGTCCTGGGCCCAGGCTTTTCGTTTGATGAAGGCGGAGGGAACCGATGGGGAAGTTTTGGCAAACGAACTGCCTGCCTTGAGAGTTGAGCCTGTTTTGACGGCGCATCCGACGGAAGCTCGCCGCCGATCCGTGCTGGCCTGCATGCAGGAAATTCATTCCATTTTGGTCGAGGGCGGAGGGCGCGGAAAAGAGCATCCTGCGGAGCGTGAGTTACGGAATCGGCTTAAAGTCATTCTGGAAAGATGGTGGAGAACTGAGGAGGTACGCACCCAAAGACCGACGGTGGATATGGAGCGCGAGGGAGTCATTCACTGTTTGTCAGGGTCGATGGCTCAGTCGATTGCGGAGACCGATCGTCGATTAAGGGAAGCGTGGCAACTGGCGGAGCTAGGCGAGGGTGGACCTGTTCATCCTGCGGTTCGCCCCCAGTTACGTTTTGGAACTTGGGTGGGTGGGGACCGTGATGGTCACCCCTTGGTAACGGCAGAAACGACTAGGATGAGCCTGCGAATGTATCGGGCGGCGTCTTTAAAACTATTAGGAGCATCATTGGAGAAGCTGGCGTCCCGCCTGACCCTGTCGCGCAAGTACCATGGAACCCCAGCGGAACTAGAAAAGTGGTTGATCGATTGGAGGAAAAGAGTCGGCTCAGAGAGAGCGGAAGCGGTTTCGATATATCAGGAGGAGCCTTGGCGCGAAGCGGTTCTACTGATGCGTAACTTTCTGCCTAAGGAGGAGGAAGTCTCGTTTGGGTATAATAGGCCAGAGGATCTAATCCTGGATTTGGGAGTTGTCCGGCGTGGGTTGTTGGCGGTGGGGGCGGCTCGGCTAGCGGCGGCAGAGGTGGACACGGTGATTCGCTTGGTTGAGGTATTTGGATTTCACCTAGCGGTTCTAGATATTCGACAAAACAGCGCGCGTCACGATGAGGCGATCGAGGAGTTGGAGGCAAAGACGGGATCGGTTGGAGCAGTTCCTTATGCGGTTCGCTCAGAAGCGGATCGGCGTACTCTTTTGGGGAGCTGGATGGAAAAACTACCTTTGACGACGGATGAGGCAATGGCAGCTGGACCGGCCTCATTTGAGGTGATTGGAACCTATAAAGCTTTAGCGGAGCATGCCGAGTTACACGGAATTGATGGTCTGGGGCTCAGTATTGTTAGCATGACCCGAGATGTTTCTGATCTATTGGCGATTCATGTTTTCTCCAGACTGGCTGGGCTTGGCAAAGGCAAGCGGGGAGAGTCGCCATGGTGCCCTTTGCCGATCACTCCATTATTTGAAACATTGGACGATCTGGTGCGTAGCCCTCGGGTGGTGAAAGAATTTCTGCAGCTTCCGATTACTAAAAAAACGATTCGGTTTCTGGCGGAACAAGATGTGGAAGGAGCCCAGCGTCGCCGTCTAGCTTTGGTCGATCCTGGGGAAGGTGCGGTGGTTTTGCCGGTCGAAGCTCCTCCCAACCTGCGGGTGATGATTGGGTATAGTGACAGCAATAAAGATGCAGGACTCTTGGCGAGTCAGTGGGTGCTGCATCAGAGCCAACGGGCGATTCAACGTGCAGCACGCGAAGAGGGGGCGACGGCAAGATTCTTTCATGGTCGAGGGGGTACGGTGAGTCGAGGGGCTGGTCCCACCCACAGATTTCTTGAAGCCTTACCTAAGGGGACCTTAGACGGGGATCTTCGCTTGACCGAGCAGGGTGAGGTGATCGGCCAGAAATATGGAACGGCGGCAACAGCCTCTTATAATTTAGAGCTCCTTTTGGCAGGTACAGCAAGAAGCTCACTTTCTTTGGATAGCGAAGGGACGGACGACAAGGCGATGGCTGAAGTGTTTGAGATTCTAGCCGAGGCAAGTAAGGAGGCTTATCACCATTTGATTCGGGAACCGAGCTTCTTAGACTACTTTAGGCAAGCGACGCCGATCGATGTGGTGGAGAGGAGCACGATTGGCTCGCGTCCTTCTCGACGTACTGGCGCTGCGGGATGGGCTGATTTGAGAGCAATTCCTTGGGTTTTCAGTTGGAGCCAAGCTCGATTCTTTCTTCCTGGTTGGTACGGGGCTGGGACGGCCCTAGGACGGTTGGCGAAGGATCATGCCAGGCTTTTTCGTCGTCTGCAGAGTGGATTGCGAATCTGGCCCTTTGCACGGTATGTTTTTAATAATCTGGAGAGTGGGCTAGCGAGTTCTGACCTCGAGGTTGGCCAGTGGTATGCGGATTTGGTGCGCGATGAATCTTTGCGAGGTCGAATCACTGGGGTAATTCGCGAAGAGTATGACAAAGTAAAAAATGGCCTGTCGGAGTTGTTTGATGAGTCGCTGGCATCTCGACGGCCCCGCTTTCGTTTTACAGTGGAGCGAAGAGTAACCCCCTTGCGGGCTCTTCACCGCCGACAAGTGGATCTGTTGTGGCAGTGGCGAGACACAGACCAAGGAGGGGACCCTGCATCGGAGAAGCTTTTGGGTGAGTTGCGGCAAACGATTGCAGCGATAGCCGCTGGACTACGGACCACTGGGTGAGGCCGAACCCTGGATGGAGAGTGGCGGCAGCGGGGACAGGAATTAATCTGGCTCTAGGGATTCTTTACGCATGGAGCATATTTAAAAGTGCGATCGAAAAGGATTTTGGCTGGAGCGCTGAACAGCTTAATGATCCCTATGCGGTCTGTTGCTTGGTTTTTTCTTTTGTAATGATTCTTGGTGGCCGATGTCAGGACCGGTTTGGGCCGAGGAGAACGGCAATGGTTGGTGGAGTTTTGGTAGCGGTGGGGCTAGGGATCGCTTCGCAGAGCACTCAGTACCTGAACTGGGTATTGGGTTTTGGCATTCTGGCAGGGATCGGTATCGGCTTTGGATATTCTGCGGCGACTCCTCCTGCCTTGAAGTGGTTTCCCGCTTCGCAGACAGGCAAAGTTGCAGGGGTGGTGGTAGCGGGATTTGGCTTAGCACCTCTCTATATCGCTCCGATGACTGATGCACTCTTGCGGAGAGGCGGAGTTTCTTTGGCGACTACTTTCTACTCGGTGTTCTTTCTTCTGGTGGTTTGTGGACTCGCCACCTTTTTAAAGAATCCGGATGAGCAGAAACCCTTAGGCGGGGATTCGGTGGGAGGTGAGGAGCGCTCGGTTGAGCCAGGCAGACTCTTCTTTTCGCGCGATTTCTATCTTCTTTGGATGGTCTATTTTATCGCTTCGGGCTCTGGTTTGATGGTGATCAGCAGTATCAACGGGATGGCAAAGAAGAGTATGGGGGAGATGGCTTTTCTTGCGGTGGTGGTGCTAGCGCTGGGGAATGCGGCGGGGCGAGTAGTTGCGGGGTTGGTTTCGGATAAAATCGGAAGAAAGGGGACTTTGCTTGGGGTGACGCTCTTGCAGGCCGCTTGTATGGCTCTGGCTGTGCCTGTGACGGAGAGTGGCAACTTTCCCATGCTGATTGTCTTTTTGGCAACGGCTATTGGGTTTAACTACGGGGCGAATCTGGCTTTATTCCCAGCCTTCACCAAGGATCTTTATGGATTAAAGAACTTCGGGGTGAATTACGGGATTTTGTTTACCGCTTGGGGGGTGGGTGGTTTTGTCTTGAGCCGGGTTCAGCAGATGCTGAAAGCCTCGTCTGGTACTTTCACATCTTCTTTTGTGACTGCGAGTGTACTGCTTCTGGTAGCGGCGGGTCTGGCCTCGCGATTAAAGGTGCGTACGGTTTCCAAGTAGGTCAGGGGACGAAATGGCGGGTTTTCTGTTAACCATGGAACGACAGGGAGAAACTGGACTTGGCGAAGGCAAGAGGGGAGATAGATTAACGTGGTGATTTTTAATGGTCCTGACGTAGTTTTTGTTTTGGCTTCACTATTGAAGGCGATGGCGGTTGCCGGGGTGGTTCTGGTTATGGTTCCTGGAAGTGTCACGGCAGAGCGACGGTTAAGTGCTTGGATGCAGGATCGCCGAGGGCCCAACCGAGTAGGCATCCCTTTTACCAATATTCGAATCTTTGGATTGGGGCAGGGGTTGGCCGACGCGATGAAGTTTCTACTCAAGGAGCAGTTCGTGCCGGCTTCGGTGAACAAGTTGTATTTCAACTTGGCTCCTATCCTTGCGATGGTTCCGGCCTTAGTGACGGTATCAGTAATTCCTTTTGCGCCTGGGTTTGATCTTCGACCGATTGCTACATGGTTGGCCACGCCTTTGCATTTAGATGGGGCTACGATTCAGGCGTTTCGGATTAGCGGGGTGGTCGCGGATCTGGACATCGGACTCCTCTTTGTTTTCGCAATCATTTCCCTGAGCGTGTACGGAATTGTCCTGGCAGGATGGTCCTCTAACTCCAAATATCCTTTTCTGGGTGGAATACGCTCCTCAGCGCAGATTATTTCCTATGAGATCGCCATGGGGGCGTCGGTGGTGCCGATCTTCCTGGTTACGCAGCAGCTTAATCTTGGAAAAATTGTGGAGTATCAGGTAGCGCATGGTTGGTTAGCGTTGCCTCATCTTGCGGGTGGATGGATAGGCATTTTAACCGGCCTGGCCTTGTCTTTTTCTTTTGTGGTGTTTTTAGTGGCATCATTTGCAGAGACGAATCGTTTGCCTTTTGACATGCCAGAAGCGGAAACTGAGTTGGTGGGTGGATACCACACTGAGTATTCGGGCATGCGCTTTGCTTTATTCTTTCTCGGAGAGTACGCGGCGATGGTGTCCGCCTCTGCCATTATGGTTACCCTGTTTCTTGGAGGGTGGAGTCTTCCGTTTCCGTGGTTCAATGGTTTGCCTATGCCCGACTCCCTCTACGGGGTTGCCCTGCCTTCGTTCCTCGCTGGACTCGCTTTGCCTTGGTGGTTTGGATTCATTTCGATCGGAGTCTTCTTAGGGAAGATACTTGTTTTTATCGGATTCTTTATCGTCATCCGCTGGACGCTTCCCCGCTTTAAATATGATCAACTGATGAACCTGGGCTGGAAGGTGTTCATTCCATTGTCTTTCTTAAATATCTTTGTGGTGGCAGCTCTGGTCCTCCTGAAGAGATGATTTTGTTTCGGTCTCGGTTGGCTCCTGGATTAACTTTTTTAGGCCTATTTCTGCTGGGAGTGGCTCTGGGGATGGCAGCGGATAAGGGGCTGACGATTGTGGTTAAGAAAGATAGTCATCATATTGCTGGCTTAAGTACGAATGGAATCACCCGGTGGACCTCGACCATCGGCAGAGACGATGAGGAAGTTTCCTCGGTGAATCAAAGCGGTAATACTGCGATGATCAGTGTGACAAATAAGAAGACGGGGAAGACGCGGATTCTAAATTACGATGCGGAAAAGGGGATCCTGCGTTTTTCTCAGTCGGTGAACTAATCTCCCTCCTGGGCGGTTAATCTTCCGCGTATGAGCCTTTGGGTGTCTCAGGGTACCCACCCCTACAGCACACCAGGGAGCGGTTGTTCAACGAAGTGGTAAGCTAAATCGCTTGCATAAGTAACAGTAACAAATGCGATTTTTAGATTGCTTAATGTTGGAAAAGAAGGATATTACTGAACCAGATTCGGTTATTGCTAAATCAAACAAATAAAATGAAAAACCTTAAGCTGCAGGATGTGGAGAGCCACCCTCTTGGCATGTTACTTGAGCGTTGGGCCGCTCACACTGATTTGTCGGTCGTGATCGCCAATGCCGGTGGGTTTGTTGTTTGGGTGAATGCCGCCTTTACTAGGATGTGTGGATATAATTCGGACGAACTTCTTGGAAGACGACCGGGGCATATTCTGAGCGGTGCGCTATCAGAAAAGAACCCCAGGGAAGCTCTGAATCAAGCGATAGAGCGCCAAGTGCCCATCCGAACCCGCATGGTCAATTACACGAAAAGCGGAAAACCGTATGTAGTGGAGATTTATCTGGAACCAATTCACAACATCAATGGGCAATTGACCGGTTTCATCTCGGTAGAGCGTGATGTAACCGCAGAGGATCTCCATCAGCATGAGATTGGGGAGTTGTCGGCAGTAATGTACGAAACCCTTGTTAAAAAGGTTACACCCAAAAGAGAAGGGAAAATTCGATCACATTCATCCAGGAATGGATGCCACCCCAATCTAAGTAATACCACCGCAAAACGGAATCGGGCAAAGAAGGTTTCTGAGAAAAGGCTCTAATATTAGCCTCACGTAAGAGTACGAGAATAAAAACAAAGGTTGGTAAATAACGCAAGAGGTAGGCCGATGGTGTTTTGTAAACGAGATGACGAGGATTCTAAATTACGATGCGGAGAGGTGGACCCTACGCTTTTTCCAGTCGGTGAACTAGCTGCAGTTGGGGTGCAGATGAATTGGAGTTGGGCCGATCCTAGGATTCCCTTAGATTCTAATTGTGATCACTACGGAGTTGCTTAGGGCCCTTTTGGTTAGCCTTTGCTTAGGGGCGCTAATTGGTCTTGAGCGTCAGTGGGATGAGGAGAACTGGCACCCGAAAACTCATCTTCTGGCAGGGCTAAGAACCTTCACCTTTTGGGCCTTACTGGGAAACCTTTGTGGATACTTCACGCAGACTGTTCACCCGCTTTTCTTTTTGGCGGGATTTATTGCCATGGGAGTTTGGATCAGTCTTTTTCTTTTTTTTAAGCAGAAAAAGCATGACGGGCACGGCTACACGACAGGTGCAGTCGGACTTTTGACGTATCTGATTGGCGGTTTGGTGGCATGGCATCAGGAGAAGGTGGCCTTGGTCTTGACGATGACAGTGGTAATCCTTTTAGCGCTGAAGCCTTATGTGCATCAAATGTCTCGGAAGTTTAGCAGAGAAGATGTCCGAATGGCGTTGCAGTTTGCCGCGATTACCGGGGTGATCCTGCCCTTAGTGCCGAATGAAAACTGGGGACCGTTTGAGGCTTTGAACCCGCATTCGATCTGGATGATGGTGGTTCTTGTTTCGGGGGCCTCGTTTGGAGGTTATGTGGCTGTGCGAATCTTTGGTCAGAGTATGGGGATGGCATTAACTGGGGTTCTTGGGGGAGTTGCCTCGAGCACGGCGACAACCATGGCGATGAGCCGACAAAGCAGGTCGGAACCCTCGCTCGCGCACGACTGCGGACTGGCGATTGTTCTGGCGTGTACGGTGATGCTCTGGAGGGTGATCTTGTTAGCCACGGCGGTTCATCCCGCCATCTTTATGGAACTTTTCCCGTGGATTCTTTGCATGAGTATTCCTGGGTTTCTTTTCTGTGGATGGAGGCTTGTGAGGCATGGAAAGGGACGAGGGGAGGGTGAGCAGACTTTGTTTAGGAATCCTTTGGGTTTTCGGGATTCCCTACAGTTTGCCGCGCTCTATGCCTTAATCATTTTCGCAGTGAAGGCTGCAGATCACTATTTCGGAGGAGTCGGCCTCTCCGTGGTTAGCGCCGTTTCTGGATTAATGGATCTGGATGCGATCGCACTGTCTTTGAGTCAAATGGCGGGACAAAGGCAGCCCGTTGCCATGGCAATTCAAGGCATCCTAATTGCGATGGTCGCCAACACTATGCTCAAAGCCGGAGTGGTGCTTGTTTACGGGAACAGGGCTTTAAGAAAAACGGTTCTGATCGTGCTGATCCTTACCGCGGCAATAGGAACAGCGGTAGTGGTTTGGTTGAAGTAAGGGTTAGGTCGTTTTGATCTCCACCGGCATACGGCTGAGGCCCCGATAGATTCGTCCTAACCGATGGACGGGCCACCATCGGTATAGGTAGACGTCGAGCGGACGCCACATGGCAACCCACCCCAAAATGATTAGCCCTTCTTGCAGGATGCGGCCTAATACGCCCAATTCGGGATCGAACGAAGTCGCGATTGTAACGCAAAGTCCTAAGAAAAGGGTGGCGATGATGAGGCTGATCCAACCGTAGTGCAGAAGTTGTTTGAGTTTGCGACGATTCATCTCCGACCGATAGGCAAAGTAGTTACGAATGGATTCGGAAAGAACCTGTTCGGCGTTCGGTCGGTCGGCGGATTGTCCTAGATGGACGATGAGTTTGTAGGGCAGGCGGGAGGAGTGCTCCTGCGCCCAACTCACAATAAACTCTTCCGCCTCACGGTCCAGATCCCGCTCATGAAAAGGGGATGGATCCATCGAGTTAAATATCTGCTGGAGGGTTTGGACTTTCACCTCGATCAGCTGGTATTTGGATTCAACGGGCACAACTAAATGTCCTTGGCGAAGTAGGTGAAGATGATGTCAGCTCCGGATCTGCGAATCGAAAGAAGGGACTCATCCCTAGTTTTTCGTAAATCAGTCCAACCTTTTTGGGCGGCGGCGTTAATCTGGGCGTATTCACCAGAGACCTGGTAAGCCGCAAGGGGAAGGTGGGTGCTCTCCCGTAAATCACGCAGGATATCGAGATAGGGACCCGCGGGCTTGACCATGAGAATGTCCGCTCCTTCCGCTTCATCGAGGAGAGCATCTCGCAAGATAGCTCGACGGTTTGCTGGGTCGGCCTGATAGCCACGCTTATCGAGCGAGCTAGTACCCGCGGACTGCGCGCTTCCGACCGCGTCACGAAAAGGTCCGTAAAGCGAAGAGGCAAACTTTGCCGCATAAGAGAGAATCCCAGTGGAGGTAAATCCTGAAAGGTCGAGAGCGCGGCGGATGGCGCCGATTCGGCCATCCATCATGTCGGATGGGGCAACGAAGTCGGCTCCTGCCTCGGCCAGAACGAGGGCCTGCTTGATGAGGAGAGGGATGGTCTTGTCGTTATCCACCTCTTGACCTGAGGGATTGAGAACTCCGTCGTGACCGTGGGAGGTGTAGGGATCGAGGGCGACGTCGGCAAACAGGGGAAAGTCAGGGAGATCTTTTTTCAAGGCGCGAAGAGTTCGTGGGATGAGGCCTTTTGGGTTGTAGGCAGCACTGGCGTTGGCTGTGCGAAGGTTTTGGGCAAGGCAGGGAAAGAGGGCGATGCCTCCGATGCCACGCCGAGCGAGGCGAGCTGCCTCGCGTCGTAGGTCAGAAATCGGGAAACGAAAATGGCCAGGAAGGGAAGAAATGGAGGTGGAGCGAGTTCCTTCTTGAACGAAGAGAGGGGCAATGCAGTGGGCGGGACCGACAGAGGTCTCAGAAAAGAGACGACGAAGGGCTGCAGTGCGACGAATCCTGCGAGGCCGAATCGGAATGGATGCTGGGTGTTCTTCTTTCACAAGCAAGAGTCACCTTAGGTCAAGAATCACCCGGAGGCGAGATTCAGCGGGGCATGACTTTCAGTGCATCATTCCAAAGAACAAGGGCAAAGATGAGGCAGATGATTGAGGCTATCCAGCGGCCATGTTCTTCTAGAAGAGCGGTGCACTTGTCTTTCATGCGGGGCCCTGCTTGGGGATGGAATAGAGCTAAAAATAAGGGAAAGGCCACAGGCAAGAGTGCGAGAACCGAAAAAAGAGCAAAGCCAAGGATTTTGGCTTCGTCGCCGCTTGCAAGGGTGATCTGGTGTCCCATGGTGATGGCAAGAATCGATGTTTTGGGGTGAAGTCCGGTGGTGAAGAGACCGATTAAGAATGTGCTGCCTAGGTAGTAGGCGTTGATGGGGAAGGTCGATTCCGAGTTGAGCGAGGGCAAGAGTGAGAGGAGTTTTGCCTTCCATGGGGGAGGGGGTGTTTTGGTTTTGGGTACGCGGTCATCCTTTCCTGTGAAATACTGCCAGGCGCGGAAAATTCCAAGATAAAGAAGGGCCGATCCAAGCCCCGCGCGAATGGCAAATCGAAGCCATGATGCATGCTCAACTCCTGGGGTGGTGGTTGGGGTAATCCAGAGGCCGAGCCCAATTGCGAGAAAAAGACCGATGGCTGAACCTAAAAAGAAAACGACGGAGTTGAGGCGGGCTCGAGTTTTGTGAGCGGCCATGAGTAATCCTAAAATAAACGTTTCAGGGCTAAGCAGAACCACCATGCCCATAGAGAAGGCAGTCATGAGAGTGTGATGGAGGCTGGAGGTATCCATAAATTAGGAAGTAGATAAGCTTACCATTGGATGGGATTAAAACCGAATCAAAAGAGGTGATAAACGAGTAAAGAGTAATCATTCTTTTTTAGATTAGAGAAATGATTTAAGTTTTTCGCAGGAATGCGTACGATAGGTGATGGACGAAGTTAGGCTTTTCGATACAGCAACAAGGCAAATTCAAGCTTTGAGCGCTTCAAATGGGAAGGCGCTGAAGTTTTATGCCTGCGGGCCGACGGTTTATGGGCCAGCACACATTGGTAACTTTCGGACTTTTATCATCCAGGATTTGCTTAGTCGTGTTTGGACGGCGGCAGGAGGAAAGATTGAGCATGTGCGTAATCTGACCGATGTAGACGACAAGACCATCCGTGGGGCTCGGGAGGCAAAACTGTCCTTGGATGCGTTTACGAAGAAGTGGACGGAAATATTCGAGAAGGATGGGCAGGCTCTTGGGTTGATTGCTCCCATGAAGGAACCGAAAGCGACCGACTTTGTTCCTCAACAGATCGCACTGGTGAAGCGGTTGGTCGACGGAAAGCATGCGTATGAGGCAGGGGGCTCGGTCTACTTTCGGGTAAAATCTTTTCTAGGCTATGGAAAGCTCTCTCGACTGGATGAGCGAGAGGTTCGAGAAGGTGCCTCGGGTCGAGCGGATGCGGATGAGTATGCGAGGGAGCAGGCGGCAGACTTTGTGCTTTGGAAAGCCCACAAAAAAGAGGACGGAGAGGTGTTTTGGGATAGTCCGTGGGGAAAGGGAAGGCCGGGCTGGCACTTGGAGTGCAGTGCCATGGCAATGCAGATCCTTGGGGAGACGATTGATCTTCATGGTGGCGGATCAGACCTAATCTTTCCTCATCACGAGAATGAGATCGCTCAAAGTGAGGCGGCCACGGGAAAGCCCTTTGTGAAGCACTGGTTTCATGTCTCCCATCTCTTGGTGGAAAACCGGAAGATGAGCAAATCCCTAGGTAATCTCTACACATTAAAAGATGTGATCCGCCAAGGCTGGGATGCTTTCGATCTTCGATTGGTTTTGCTTTCGGGGCACTATCGTCAACCGCTGAACTTTTCCTGGGATACCATGACAGCGGCTCGTCATGGACGAGAGCGTTTGGGCCGAGTCCGTGCGGGTTTGGTGGAGGCGGCCAAGGGGGCGAAAGCGGAGGTTGGGGAGTGGGGGACCTTTCGCGCAGCTTGGGACGCTTTGCGGGAAGATTTAGAAACACCGAAAGCTCTAGCAGCCGTTTACACGGCGGCGACCTCTGTTGAGTTAAGACGGAAAGCAGGCATGTCTGTGGAGGAGGCGGCGAAAGAGCTGGCAGGGCTGGATCACATCTTGAAGGTCCTAGGGGTGAATGTTCAGTTCGAGAAACAGACCGAGGCACCGCCCGAGATGAAGGCTTTAGCCAAGGCGAGGGAGGCGGCGCGGACGGCAAAGGATTGGAAGGAGTCGGACCGGTTGCGTGATGAGTTAGCGGCGGCAGGATGGGAGGTGCGTGATGGTGCTGGCGGCTGGCGGCTGGTGCGAAAGCCGGGAACCCCCTAGGTTCGAATGATGACTCCTCTAGAAGAACTCCGTCACTCTACCGCCCACGTGCTAGCCACCGCGGTTTTGCGGCTTTGGCCCGAGGCGCTTCTGGATATCGGACCGCCGACCGATGCAGGGTTTTACTATGATTTCGACATGGCCCATCGATTGAGCGATGACGACTTTCCTAAGATCGAGACGGAGATGAAGAAAGTGATCAAGGAAAAACAGGCTTTTATACGGAAAGAGGTGAGTCGAGCTGAGGCGAAGGCTTTTTTTGAAGAAAAGAAGCAGAGTTATAAGGTG
>CAJBOM010000112.1 GCA_903956835.1 uncultured Verrucomicrobiota bacterium | reverse complement strand
CTAAAACGCAAAAAGATTAAAGCTAAGGCCGCCGCCAAGACTTCCAAGCCTGCCGCGGGATGAACCCTGTTGCGCGGCCCTCCCCGGACCCCGCACCCCGCTACCTTCTCGTCGACGGACATAGCGTCCTCCACGCTTGGCCCGAACTTCGGTTTCAGCACGACTCCCGCCCCACTTCCGCACGCCAAGAACTTATCCGCCTCCTCTCCACTCTCCACGATTCAGGACGCTGGCGCGTAACCCTCGTTTTTGATGGCCAAGCTGGTGGCAAAGAAGAAACCCGACGCGGATCCCTCGCCATCCTCTACGCCTCTGCTGGCCAAACCGCAGATAGCATCATCGAGCGAATCGCCCAAGCCTACGCTACCCAAGGAGAAATCGGCGTGGTCACCGCCGACCACGCGGAAATGACCGCAGTAGAATCCCTCGGCGCCTTTGGCTTCTCGCCCGACTGGCTCCGCGACGAATTACGCGCCGCCGGCCAAGAACTATCCGAATCCATCACCCAGTACCGAAAAAAGAAATTCACATGAATTCCCAGCCTCGCCAATAACTCAACAACAAAGCAGACAAATCGCCTTGGGATATCGTCCAGAGAGACGAATCTCAGTCCCAGCGAACCTATATGACTATTGCAGGAAAACTTAGCTTAGGGGGGTCAGTCGGCCTTTCCCTCGCCACTGCCGCCTTGGCCTTCATGGTCATGACCAAAAAAACTCAGTTTGCCAACCAGCTCCGCGCGGTGGAAACCAGCCTGACCAGCGGGAAGTTCACCGCCCTCGGGTTGCCCTACACTGGTAACTTTATGGAAAACGAGGCAGAACCCGCCGCCACCGTCTCCTCTGCTGGCGAAAAATGGGGACTGACCAGCGAAGACCTCAAACTAACTAAGGCCTCCGAAGAAAAAACCAAGGGGGAGTTGACCGAAGCCCAAGCTAAAAATCAGGAGCTCAGTCTCACCGCCGACAAACTCAGTAAAGATCTCTCCACCACCAAAACAGACCTGGAATCAACCAACTCCAAGCTCACCCTCACCGCGGGGCAACTGCAAACCTATACCGACGAACTCAAAGGCAAAAAACCCGCTGAGCTCTTCACCGAAATTAATGATCTCTCGGAAAAAATGAAGGTCTCGGAATCGGAAAACAAAATCCTCAACTCCGCCAAAGAGAAACTTGATCTCGAACTAAAAAAACTCCGCACCGAAATAGAAATGACCAGACCTGGGAGCGCAAAATCCATCTCCCTCTCTGGCAAAATCGTCGCAGTGAACCCCACCTGGAATTTCGTCATCCTCGACCTAGGTAAAAACGACCAACTCGTCGAGGGGCTCACCATGGTCATCTATCGTGGCGAAAAAATGATTGGGAAAATTAAAACAGTTACCGTCGACGCCCAGACTTCTGTCGCCGATGTCCTCCCTGGTACTCCAGCTAGCGCCCTTGAAGTCGGAGATCAGGTCGTCTACTAAAGGCATCATGAAAAACGCTCTCCTCGCTCTTTTCTCCCTTGCCTTCCTCCTCCTGCTTTCCGCCTGCGCCTCCAGCACCAGCGGTAAAAACGCAGACGGCACCCCCAAAGACGAACAGAGCGTGAATTCCCTCCCCTGGAACAAACCCGCTTCTTGGGAGGGGGGCTCAGGCATTCCTGGCGGCGGCGCAAAATAACTTCTCCTCGCCCCACTTCAGGGCACCCCTTCTTCTCGATCTAGATCTGATCGACTACCGCACCTGCATAATCCCGATTCATTCGCGCGATCATCTCGACTGAGATCTCCTTCGGACAGACCGCCTCGCAGGCATACTGATTCGAGCAATTCCCAAAGCCTTCCGCATCCATCGCCACAACCATTTTTTGCACCCGTTGCTTTCTCTCGGTTTGCCCCTGCGGCAACAACCCTAAATGCGAGACCTTGGCTGCGACAAACAGCATCGCCGAACTATTCCGACAGGCCGCCACACAAGCCCCACAGCCGATGCAGTGCGCTGCATCAAATGCCTTTTCCGCTATCCCCTTGCCAATAGGAATGGCATTGGCATCGGGCGCTTGCCCTGTGCCTACCGAAACAAATCCACCCGATTGAATAATCCGGTCAAAAGCCGACCGATCGGCCACCAAATCCTTGATCACAGGAAAAGCCTTCGCCCGCCACGGTTCCACCGTCAAAGTTTGCCCATCCCGAAACGAACGCAAATAAACCTGGCAAGTCGTCGCCCCTGCATTCGGCCCATGGGGTTCTCCATTAATCGCCATGGCACACGATCCGCAGATTCCCTCTCGGCAATCATGCTCAAAAGCGATCGGTTCTTGCCCCTCCTTCGTTAATCGGTCATTGACCACATCGAGCATCTCCAGAAAAGACATGTTCGGTGTTAATCCGTCCGCTTCGTAAGTAACAAAACTCCCCTCGCTTTGCCGACTCGCTTGGCGCCAGATGCGAAGATGTAACTTCATTTGTAACTCCGTGTCGCCAATGCCAGCTCCTCAAAGCTCAACGGCTCCGTATGCCGAACTTCCGGCTTCCCCTCCCCTTTAAATTCCCAAGCGGAAACGTAAGAGTGCTCCGCATCCTTACGCGCACACTCCCCGTCCGACGTTTGATGCTCTTCCCTAAAATGACATCCACACGATTCCTCCCGCTCCAGCGCATCGCGACACATCAACTCGCCCAACTCAAGAAAATCGGCTACTCGCCCCGCTTTTTCTAACGACTGATTTAGATCGGCCCCCGAGCCCGGCACCTTCACATCTTTCCAGAACTCCTCTCGCAACCCTCCCAAAATAGCCAAACCCTCCTCCAAGCCCTTCTTTGTTCGACTCATCCCGCACGTATCCCAAAGAGTTTTGCCTAGTTTTCGATGGAACTCACTCACCGGCTTGCGACCATTCACCCCCAGTAATTTCTTCGTCCGCGCCTGAGTCGCGCCCATCGCTTCTTGGAAGGCTGGTCCATCCGCCTTCTCGCCCCGCGGCTTCTGCTGAGAAAGATAATCCCCAATCGTATAGGGCAAAACAAAGTACCCATCCGCTAATCCCTGCATTAAGGCACTCGCCCCCAACCGATTAGCACCGTGATCAGAAAAGTTCGCTTCGCCCAAAACAAATAGCCCAGGGACATTACTCATCAAATGGTAGTCCACCCACAACCCACCCATCGTGTAGTGCACCGCAGGAAAAATCCGCATCGGCGATTCATACGCACTCTCCCCCGTGATCTCATGGTACATCGCAAAAAGATTCGCATACCGCTCCCGGACCGTGGACTCGCCCAATCGCCCGATCGCTTCGGAGAAATCCAGATAAACTCCTAATCCCGTGGGACCCACCCCGCGCCCTTCGTCGCAGACCCGCTTTGCTGCTCGCGAAGCAATGTCCCGCGGCGCGAGATTCCCATAACTGGGATACAGCCTCTCTAAAAAGTAGTCTCGCTCTCCCTCGGGAATCGCCACCGCCGCCCTCTGCTCCCCCTTGGCCTTCGGCACCCAGCAACGACCATCGTTGCGCAACGATTCCGACATCAAAGTCAGCTTGGACTGATACTCCCCCGTCACCGGGATGCAGGTCGGATGGATCTGAGTGAAGCAAGGATTAGAAAAAAGCGCACCGCGCCGATGCGCCCGCCACGTCGCCGTTACATTCGAGCCCCGCGCATAGGTCGAGAGGTAATAGGCATTGCCATATCCCCCCGTGCAAAGCAGGACCGCATCAGCCGCATGGGTCTTCAACTCTCCCGTGACCAGATGACGCGTAACAATTCCTTTGGCCTGCCCCTCCTCCACCACCAGATCCAACATCTCATGGCGTGGCATCATCGTGACCTTGCCTAATCCGATCTGGCGACTCAGCGCCTGATAAGCTCCCAAAAGGAGCTGCTGGCCTGTTGCCCCCCGTGCATAAAAAGTCCGCGATACCTGCGCCCCACCGAACGACCGATTGGCCAGCATCCCCCCATACTCTCGAGCAAACGGCACCCCCTGAGCGACGCACTGATCAATAATATTTACACTCACCTCAGCTAACCGATGGACGTTCGCTTCCCGCGAGCGGAAATCACCGCCCTTGATTGTGTCTTGAAACAGCCTGCGTACCGAATCCCCGTCATTCTGATAGTTCTTGGCCGCATTGATCCCACCCTGCGCCGCAATTGAATGAGCCCGTCGCGGACTATCTTGGAAACAGAAAGATTTCACCTGATAACCCAACTCCGCCAAACTGGCCGCCGCCGAGGCCCCTGCCAACCCCGTCCCTACCACAATCACCTCGTACTTCCTCTTATTCGCAGGACTAACCAGTCGAACATTCGCCTTAAAGCGCGTCCACTTCTCCGCCAACGGCCCCGCAGGAATTCGGGCGTCGAGTTTCACAATTTTAGAACTCCCAAGAGAACTGCCAGTGGAATAGAACTAAATCCGAAAAACAGCACCGCCGCTAATATCCAAGAACCCATCTCGATTAACTGCGCCGAATTCCGATCTCGCAATCCGAAGGTCTGCCAGACACTGGCTGCCCCATGCCGCAAATGGGAAAAAAGCAGCCCCATCGCCACTACATAAAAGAGGCTGATCCATGGCTTAGAAAATCCTGTCACCACCATCCGATAAACATCGGGCATCGTCACCCCACCCACCACTGTTTCCATGCTGGCATAAGAACGATCAACCATCTGGGCGGTGAAATGCAAAAGATGAAAAATAATAAAGCCCAATAAAATACTTCCACTAATTACCATCGTCACGCTGGTCAGAGTCACCTGTAAACGAGATTTTCTCCCCGCCACCGCATACCCCACAGGCTTGGCCATCCGATTCTCCCTAGCCAAAGAAATTGTCCCCCAGATATGCAGAGCGGCCGTTGCCAATAAGCCCAACCGAAAAGACCACAGCACCAACGGATACGATTTCAGCAAATGGGCGTAACCATTAATTTTGTCGGGCGTGCCAGCGAACATCTGCAAGTTCCCTGTCATATGCACCACTACAAAACCGATCATCAATACCCCCGTCACCGCCACGATCCACTTTCTCCCAATCGAGGATTGGATCATTCGTAGTATTTCTTTATTCATGAGGAAGTCATCGGATTACGGTGAGAGCGCTCAGAACAAAATGCTCTCAAGCGCCTCGACTGTCAAAATCCCTCCGCTCCTATAAGAAAAAAGTGTCTCAAAACCAAGATGCTCTAATGCCACCCAAAGTCCTTACCTAGGGGGCCCCATCCTGCCCAACCGCCAGCACGGCTCCCGCCAAGACCAAGGAACCCAAAATCAAAGTTCCCCCTCGTACTGGGTTGGCCGAATTCGCCTCTAGCGCTTCTTTCACATTCGAAAAATAGCGGGACGGCCTTACCCCCCAGCCAAGGGGATCCGAACCTCGTGCATCCTGCAGAGCTACCCCCCAAAGCTCCGTCCGAGCACGCCGAATTTGCGCCAACATCCGATCCGCTGGCTTATCTCGAAGACAACCAAAGATCACCCGCCCAGGCGCACCCCCGTAGACCTCTCTCCACGTCTGGCATGCGGCCCGCACCCCCTCCTCATTATGGGCTCCATCTACCACGATCCTCGGATTTTTCTGCCAAAGGAAAAACCGGCCAGGCCATCGAGTCCGCGCCAATCCTCTACCGATGATCCGATCAGGAAAGCCCAGGTACCGTGCCGCCGCTACCGCCAAGGCCAAGTTCTGCCTTTGGTGCGCACCCAGTAAAGGCAGCCGATCGGCCGTCCTCGCCAAAGGGGACACCACCTGCCAAGAACATCTTAACTGCTTCACTTTTGCCTTAAGAATTTTTTCCGCTTGGGGTGGCCAAGGTGCGGAAAAAACCGGCACTCCCCTCTTGAGAATACCCACTTTCTCCGCCCCAATTCGTGCCCACCCCTCACCCAATATTTCCTCGTGATCCTTGCCCAACGAAGTCAAAAGACAAAGCTCAGGTCGCACAAGATTCGTCGCATCCAGCCTTCCGCCCAACCCCGTCTCCCACACCACGAAATCCACCTGACAATCGCGAAATATTTTTAGCGCTAATGCCGTTGTCGCTTCAAAGAAAGTCGGACGATCCGCCCGCGGCATTCGCCGAATGTGCCGTAGGATGGGCTTCAGATTCCGGTGCAGAATCTTCTGAGTAACGGGCCGACCCCCCACCTGGAACCGCTCCGCGTAATCTAGCAAATGAGGCGACGTATAGAGCCCGGGGAAAAAACCCGCCTCGCGCAAAATTGCGTCCAATGCCGCCGCCGTCGAGCCCTTCCCATTCGTTCCCGCCAGATGAATGAAATTCAGTCCCCGCTCAGGATGGCTCAGAGCTCCCAGCAGAGCCTGCATCCGCCGGAGGCCTGGCTGAATCCCCGCAGCGCACTCCCTCTCCAGCTGAGCGACAGAATTAGGATGTTTCAGAGGTAGCCGAGGAGACGTGCCAGCATCTCCTTCATTTGGGGTCGGGGGACAATCATGTCAATCAAGCCACGCTCGTGCAGAAATTCGGAGGTCTGAAACCCCTTAGGCAACTCCTGCTGGGTTGTCTCCCGGATGACTCGAGCCCCCGCAAATCCGATCATTGCTTTCGGTTCTGCTATAATAAAATCCCCCAAAGAAGCAAAGCTAGCCATGACTCCAGCCATCGTTGGATTCGTCAGAACAGAAAAGAAGGGCAATCCCGCCGCCCCAAGTCGGGCCAAAGCCCCGCTTGTTTTAGCCATCTGCATCAAACTAAACATTCCCTCATACATTCGCGCCCCCCCCGAAGCCGAAAAAACAATCACTGGCATCTTCTTTTCCAATCCTCGCTCAATCGTTCGCGTCACCTTCTCTCCCACTACCGCCCCCATGCTCCCCCCCAAGAAAGCGAACTCTAAGGCCGCCAAAGAGACCGCCCGCCCCCCAATCGTTCCCGTGCCTGAAACAATCGCATCCTTAAGCCCCGTTTTTTTCCGGTTCGTCTTCAGCTTACTGGTGTAGCTGGCCACTCCCTTGAACTGCAAAACATCGACCGCCTCCATCTTCGCGTCCAACTCGATAAATCGCCCACCATCACAAACGGAAACCAATCTCTCCCGTGCCCCAATCGGAAAGTGATGCCCACATTTCGGGCAAAGCTGCAGATTCTTTTTAAGCTCCTGCTGATAGACCACTTCCGCACACCCGGGGCATTTCGTCCACAACCCTCCCGGAATCCCCTTAGCTCGGGCTTTCGTCTCTTTCCGGGGTTCATATTTTCGTCGTTCAAATACAGCCATAAATTATTTTTCTATCCGCGGGCTACTGCCAGCGCAGCCACTTCCGCGGCTCCCGCTTTTTGCAGAACCTTGGCACATGCGTCCGCGGTTGCTCCAGTCGTAAAAACATCATCACAGAGTAGCAATCGCTGTCCCCGAGGGTCAAACCCAGGTGCCAAGTCTAAGGCACCCCGCAAATTGCGTAGCCGTTCCGCCCTCTTTAAGCGTGCTTGAGAAAGCGTAGGTCGAACCCGCACCAAACCCTCCACTACGGGAATTTTGACCTGCGCCCCGAGCCAGCGGGCGATCTCGGTACTCTGGTTAAACCCGCGAATTTTTCTCCTCTCCACATGTAGAGGAACGGGCACCAACGCATCCCACGATTCCCCCGCGTAGTGCTGGCGAAACCCATCTCGCATCCATCGACCCAGCCAAGGTCGCAATGCGTACTCCCGCCCATATTTAAAACGTAAAATTGTTTCCCGCACTACCCCCACCGCCCGATAAGACGCTCGCAATCGATCCAAAGACCAGTGGCGATCGAGACAATTCGCACAAAGAAATTCTCCAGGGGCGCTTCGCGAAAAAGGTTCCGCGCACCGCTCGCAGAAGGGCCGTGCCAGCCGTGCCCAAGGCCGAGGGGGTCGGCCGATCGGAAAAATCAAACCTCGAACCGCTTCAATCCAGACGCGCAAGGATCGGACGCCCCCAAAGCGCCAGAGCAAAAACCAGCAGAACTAAAAACGGCAAGGGTCCCGCTTCTAAAGATGGGCCCCACTAACCCGCGGTTGCTTGCGGTACTTCTGGCCAGGCGACCTCCGCAATCTTCCATCCTGCGACCCATCCAGCATGTAAACCAATTGGCCCCGCGAGTGTTCCCTGCGCCCAAGCCATTCTTCCCAAAATCAATCCTGCCACAAAAAGCCCGCCCAACCTCCAGGGGTCCACCGCACCAGCCCAGAGCCCCAATCGGGTCCATGCCAGAAAGCCAGCATCCCAACCCAGCTCAACACCCGGCACCGGCCGCAGAAAATGCGCCCCCGCAAAGACCACCGCCCCCACCCCCACCAGCCACCCCACCCTCTGCCCCCCCATCGCCCTCCACCAAGCCAACCCCAATACCCCCCGAAAGAAAAACTCCTCCAATACCGCCACCAAAATTCCCGCTCCTCCAGCCCCCAACCACACACCCCACCCCGGCACCCCTCCCCACCTCCGTACCCCAAGCCCACTTTGCCCCAACGCCACCAACCCCAACATCCCCATTCCCAATCCCGCCCACAACCCCATCCGCAACCCCTGCCTCTTCCACCGCCCAACTTCCAAAAACCTTCTCGGATCCTGCCTCCAAAAAAACAGCAGCCCAGGAACCAAAGCCAACGCCACCCCCAACTGCACCCGCCCGAAAATCCTCGCAAACGGATAAACCCCCGGCGCCAACGCCTCCACCCCAGACCGCACCGCCGGCGCTAATGCCGCCGTCAAAAGAACCCACAAACCAGCAAAACCAACTACACCTAAGATTCCACGCTTCATCCCCATATCTTGCGCCTCGTCCTTGCCTAACCGCCACCCTTTTCCCCGTGCTCTCGGCGTTGCCCCGCACCCCCCTCTTCGCTTAGAATCTAATCTTCGATCTATGGCCGAAGCCCGACCCATCGCTACTCTCGAATTCGAAAAGCCCCTTGCCGATCTAGAATGTCGGCTAGAAGAACTGCGCAAAATCTCTGGGAAACAGAAAATCAGCGTAGAAGCGGAAATCTCCGCCCTGTCCGAGAAACTTACCGCCGCCCGCCGTGAGATCTACGGCAACCTCACCCCCTGGCAACGTGTCCAAATCGTTCGCCACCCCCAACGCCCTTACCTCCTCGACTACCTCCGCCTCGCCGCGACCGACGTCGTCGAACTCGGCGGAGACCGCGCCTACGGCGATGATCGCGCCCTCATCGGCGGACTCGCCACCCTCGGTTCACACCGCGTCGTTTTTCTTGGCCACCAAAAAGGCCGCGACACCAAAGAAAACCTCTTACGCAACTTCGGTTGCGCCCACCCCGAAGGCTACCGCAAAGCCCTCCGCCTTATGCGCCTCGCCGATCGCTTCCAACTCCCCATTATCAGCTTCATCGATACCCCAGGCGCTTTTCCCGGCGTCCCCAGCGAAGAACGACACATCGCCGAAGCCATCGCCGTTAATATCCGAGAAATGTTTACCTTCCGCGTTCCCATCGTCGCCGTCGTCATCGGCGAGGGCGGTAGCGGCGGCGCCCTAGGCATCGGCGTGGCCAATCGTGTTCTCATACTGGAAAACGGCTACTATTCGGTCATCTCACCCGAGGGTTGCGCCAGCATTCTTTGGAAAGACCGCGCTTTCGCCCCCCAAGCCGCTGAGGCTCTCCGCATATCCTCCATCGACCTCAAGGAACTCGGCCTCGTTGATGACATCGTGCCCGAACCCGAGGGAGGCGCCCACCGAGATTGGGAAACCACTGTGGCCAACACTCTGAAAAAAATAACCCAACACCTTACCGAACTCTCCCAGCTCTCCCCCACCCGCCTGCTCGAAACCCGCCAAGAACGCTACCGCTCCATCGGCTCCGTCACTGAAGCTTGAGCTCCACCCAAAAACTCCGCTTTACCCGTCCTCCCCAATCTTTCCTAATTCGTCGCGCAACCGCGCCGCCTCCTCAAACTGCTCCTTGCCCACCGCCGAACTCAAATCCTCCTGCAACCGCTTCCGACTCGGCTTGCGAAATGACTTCGGAACTTTCCCCGCATGGCGCGTCCCTTTTTGGCAATCGTTAAGCACATCTTGCAGTAACCCCGAAAAAATAACGTAACACTCCCCGCAACCCAGCCGCCCCGTTTTCCGCACGTCCTCGGAAGTAAATCCACAAGCCGTACACCGATTCGAAGCTAAAGGAGTTGGCGAAGGAATCAGCAAAGACTTGGCGGATATCTCCTTGATCTCATTCTCTACCGCCGCCGCCGGATCCTCCTTCCCCTTGCTCACGGCCAACTTCGACACCGCCCCCCACACATCAAAATCGACCAGATCTTTTTCCGAGAGCTGCGGAATGCACTTCTCACATACGTGGACATCGATCGATTTCGAGTTTACTAATTTACTCAAATGACACGTCGCCTGATTGCCTGGACAGTAGGTGCACTCCATAACTGATATTTAACCGTGCCTACGCCTTTACGCAATCTCTCGCCCGCCGAACCTACCTGGCTCCCCCCAGCAACCTGGACCGACCTAGCGACCAGCGGAACCGATGCCTTCCTCGCCGCCCATGCCACTGGGCTTCGCATCGAGCGCTGGGGCGATGCCCTCCGGCTCCTCTGCCCCACTCCCCCCGCCGAACCCCTCCAGCAAACACTTTTTCATCCCCCTGCCGTCCCCTCATGGAAACCCGCGCGAATCCTTTTCCAAATCGAATCCAGCAAGACCGCCACCTTTCTCTTAGGCTCCAGCTATACTGGGGAAGCGCACGAACTCGGTCTCACCTACAACATCGACCTCACCCCAGGCATCTCTCCAGGCCTTTTCCCCGATCAACGAGAAAATCGCGCCCACCTCCGTACTCTCCGCCCTAGCAAACTTCTCAATCTTTTCTCCCACACCTGCGCCTTCGGTCTCGTTGCCGCCTCCGTCGGCGCCGAAACCCTTAACATCGACGCCTCCTCGCGCAGTCTCGCCCGCGGTAAAGAAAATTATGCTCGAAACAATTTTCGCGGGCCCCAGCACCGCTTCTGGGCAGAAGACGTTCGCCGCGTCCTTCCTCGACTCCTCCGCCGCAACGAAAAGTTCGATGCCATTATTCTCGATCCTCCCACCTTCGCCCACGGAGATCGCGGTAGCGCCTTTCGCATTGATCGAGAACTCGAACCTCTCCTCCTCTCCTGCCGCCAACTCCTCTCCCCTCAAGGCTCCCTCCTCCTCTCCATCAACCACGCCCACACCACTCCTCTTTCCTTGGCCTCCCAAGTTCGCCATCTCTTCGCCGAACAAAATACCCCCGTCCAAATCCAACCCGGTTTCCAACCCTCCGATACGCCCCCCGACCGCATGCCCGCCTCCCTCTGGCTCACCGCGGAGGATTGACACTCCGCCGATCCGATGGATTTTTAACTCTAGATGAATGGCATCCAATCCCTCGCCTCCGCCGCCCTTAACCTTTTCCGCGAGTTCGTCCCAGGAAACCCCGATGTCGCCCGTTTTTGGCTGGAAAACGGAGCCGCCACCCTTTCTTTCCTCGTCGTCCTTGGCCTACTCCTGCGCTTTTTTGGTTCGGAAAACGTCCGCCCCGGCCTTCTGCTTCTTAGCGGGATCCTCGGCATCGCCCTCCTCGCGGCAGGTCCCTCCGCCATCGAGGTTTATGCTTTGCCCAACACCTCCCCCAGTGCCCTCGCCACTGTCGATACCGTCTCCCAATGGACCGCCAGCCGCATCGCCCAAAACCCTTGGCCCGCTCGAACCACTCTCCTCACCGTAGGATTTATCCTCAGCCTTTTGTTTGTCGTCGTTCCCCTCACTCGCTTGACCTTTCGCGTACCCGGATTCCTCGCACTCCTCGCATGGCTCGCCGCTCTCGCTACCGCAGGAACTGTTGCCGCCGTCGTCCATAAAAACTTTCCCTCCGCCCCACCCCCCCACCACTGCCCCACTCACCCCAAAGTCGTAGCCCCCCCCTACTCTCCCAGCGCTTTCTCCAATTGCTCGCGCGTTTCCTGAAACATCGCTGCACTCGTTCCCCTCGGCGCCAAAACCCTCGGCCCCACCACCAGCCGACAGATCGCCCCAGGCTGCGGAATCTGAAACCGATCCCAAGATCGCAACTCCCACTTCCGACTCATATGAGTCGTCGCCGGAATAATCGGAATCCCACTCGCCGCCGCCACCGCCAACACCCCATCCTGCACCTGGCCCCTTGGCCCCCTCGGTCCATCGGGAGTAATCACAATATCGCGCCCGTTTTTTAAGCTCAACTCACGTACCATCTCCCTCACCGCCGCCGCCCCGCCCTTGGAACTCGACCCTCTCGCGGTCTCCAACCCAAACCGACTCCCCACCCTAGAAATGAATTCCCCATCTCGACTTCGACTAATCAAAACCAGACATCTTCGCCCCACACAAAATCTCTCGTAAATGTAAGACATCATTAGAATCCGATTATGCCAAAAAACAAAAATCCGCGGCTTGCCTGGCTCTTCCTGCAAAAGGCCCTGCGGATCCTCCAGCCGAAACCGCAAGGTACACGCCAAAGCCCGAATAAAAAGGGCCACTATCCCTGGACTATTCTCAGCTAAGAACTTCTTCATGCGAACGGCCTCCGATTCCACCAGCGGGTAATCGAACGCCAAGGCGTTTCCAAAATCAACTCCCGCAAGAGCTCCTCCGTCGTCGAGGCTCGTGGCTCTTCCACTCGGCGAAGCGCCACCATCGCAGGAAAAAGAATCAAGGTGAAGGCTCCATAGAGTAGGACAAACCCATTCACCTGAATCTCCGTTCCCAAATGCCAGCGGGACATCGTATCTGTCAGAAGACCCCAGCCTAACGGGGCCAACCCCGCAACCAAACTGGCCACCACACTAAAGAGAGCGAAGAAATGACTCCGACCCATCGCCGGCACCGTCGCCATCAACAAACGCATGTGAGCACTATTGTAAAAGGCTAATCCCACCCCGGCCGTCGCTTGCTGAAAAAAGATTACCCCCCAGCTAAAAGGCAAAAGATGCGCCGCCACCGCGCCCCAGCCCAACCAGTGAACTCCCAAAGTCATCGCCGCCAAAACTAGAACAGGCCGACTCCCAACCCGATCCAACATCCTCCCCGCTCGCAAGGACGCCAAAACAAAAACTGACCCCCAGATGAGATGCAAAATCATAAACTTCGAATCGGTACACCCGAGCTGGTCCCTCGCAAAAGGAATAAAGACCAAGCCCCCTCCCGCCAGCGCCAACATCATGATTCCGTGGAATGTTACCAATCGCAGAAAAGGACGATGGCTCATCATCGCACGCCAAGGCACCGGTTCGCCCCCCTCCTTACGCGGGGCAGTCGGTGCATCGGGAATCTTTTTCAAATAAAATAGCGAAAGCCCTGCCAGAACTAAACTCACCCCAAAAAGAATCCCAAAGGACTGCGGGCGGTCCGTATGGTGCAAAAACCAAGCAGCCAGTCCCACCGTAACCAATAGGGCTGCCTGCGATGCTGCCTGATCAAAAGTCAGAAATCGTCCTCGGACCGACTCAGGAACAATCGCACTGATCCACGGGAGATATCCACTCAAAGAAATCCCCCGCGCGATGTTGAAAAGAAACAAAAGAAAGAGCACCAGAATCTGTCGGGTTGCATCATCCAGCGCTAAAGGGAGCCCCACCACCAAAGCCACTCCACCGATCATCACACTGCGACTAGTCCAACCCCGGAGCACAAAGGTTCGATAGCCTACCTGCTCCACAAAACGAGCCGCTGGTATTTGAAAGATATTCATTAATGCCCCCAAAGAGGCCACTACTCCCAGGACCGTGGCCGACGCACCTAGTTTTTTGAAATAAAGCATCATGGGCAAACCCATGATCAGATAAAAAGAACTCGTATTGAATACTTGAAAGAGAAAAGCGTTTAGCAACGGCCCACGCGCCAGTCCGACACTCCCATCCTTCAAGCGGAAGTCTCCCGCGGGCGGAGCAGCGGGAAAAAGATTACCTCGCGAATTGAATCCGCTCCCGACAACAGCATCGCCAACCGATCTACCCCCAGTCCAAGCCCACCCGCTGGCGGCATCCCATGCTCCAATGCTTCCAAAAATTCTGTGTCAACTTTTTGGGTGTGCTCACCTACCTGATGCCGAAACCGTTCCGCCTGCACTAAAGGATCATTCATTTCTGAGTAGCCTGGCGAGATCTCCTGCTTTCCCATAATCAGTTCATATACATCCACCACCGTCGGATCTTCCCGATTTAATCGAGCCAACGGAACAAGCTCTGCAGGCAAATGGGTGATAAAAACAGGATTCAGCGCTTGAGCCTCCACTTTTTTCTCATAAACCTTCTGGGTAATTTCTAGCGCAGCCAACCCAGGCTCCATCTCCAAACCCAGTTCCAAAGCCCTTTTTTCCATCCCTTCCCTAGTTAGGGCGAACCAGTCCGCTCCCGCCACTTCCGCCACTGCATCTCGATACTTCTTTCGTGGCCACGGAGGAGAAAGATCCAGCTCACTCCCATCGCTTTGCATGATTTTCAGCCCGCCAGTTAGCTCTTGGGCCGCTCCCCGAATCATCTCTTCCACCAACGTGGCCATTCCCAGATAATCCGAATAAGCCCAGTACGCCTCCAGCATGGTAAACTCAGGATTATGCTTTCGCGAAATTCCTTCATTGCGGAAGTTTCGGTTGATTTCGAATACTTTCTCCATCCCTCCCACCAGAAGACGCTTCAGGTAAAGCTCAGGAGCGATCCGCAAAAATAAATCCATCCCCATCGCGTGGTGCCGCGTGGAAAAAGGCTCTGCCGCCGCCCCGCCCGCCACTGTCTGCATCATCGGCGTCTCCACCTCCGTGAAATTCTTGCCTTGTAGAAATTCCCGCATGTAGCGAACCAGTCGAATTCGTAAATCCAGTGCCTTTCGCGAATTCTCGTTCGAAATCAGATCAAGATGCCGATGCCGATGCCGCGTTTCCGTATCGACTAATCCGTGCCACTTATCAGGAAGCGGAGCCAGCGCTTTCGTTAATAAAGTCAGGCTCTCCACTCGCACCGAAGGTTCCCCTGTTTTGGTCAAAAAGAGGGTTCCCTCCACCCCCAGGATATCCCCTAAATCGAGAAGATTAAAAATCGCCAATTCTTTTTCTGGTAGAGCAGGTTTCTGCACATAAATCTGCAATCGCCCCGCCCGATCTTGCAAATGGAGAAACTGGCTCTTTCCCATATCGCGATGAGACACCATCCGACCCGCTAACCGTACCCTCCGCCCCTCTTCCCAACGCGCCCGAATCTCTGCTGTACTCTCCGTTCCAGGAAAAGGACCCCCAAAAGGATCAACCCCCAGCTCACGCAATTGCGCCAACTTCTGTCGGCGAATCGCCATCAAGCTACTTACATCTTCACTCATCGATTATCTGTTCTAGCCGATTTCGCCCCCCCTTGAAAGACTTCCATGAACAGGCTGGCCGTAAAACTAATTGCCCAGCAATTCTTTGCATTGACCTTTTTGCCGAAGGGAAATCCTCAGATCACAAGCTCAGGATAGGCTTTCTGCGCCACCTCTTGCAAAATCGCTAAGGTCTGCTCCCCAGAGTCCATTTGCAACAATCGATTCGCTAAAACCTTGCACTCCTCATAATTTAAACTCTGCACCGCCTTTTTAACCCGCGACACCGCCACCGAGCCCATGCTCATCTCATCGACCCCCAACCCTAATAAAATCGGCGTCATCACAACATCGCCCGCCATCTCCCCACATACTCCTACCCAAATCCCGTTCCGATGCGCCGCTTCCACCACCCGCTGAATTAAAATCAAGACCGCGGGATGAGTCGGTTGGTACAACGCCGCCACCCGCTCGTTCGTCCGGTCCGCCGCTAAAGTGTATTGCGTCAAATCATTAGTCCCAATACTCAGGAACTGCACCATCGGCGCTAGACGATCCACAATCAGTGCCGCTGAAGGCACCTCAATCATCGCCCCCGCCTCCACCTCCGCCGCCGCAGGAATATCCGCGGCCTTCAACTCCTCCCGCGCCTCGCCCAGCAAGGCTAACGCCGCCGCCAATTCCTCCCTCGTAGCAATCATCGGAAACATCACCCGCACCTTGCCCCCTGGATTCGAACGACAGATCGCCCGCAGCTGCACTTTAAAAACATCAGGCCGCTCCAAACAGTACCGAATCGCACGCCATCCCAGAAAAGGATTCGCCTCAGCGTCAAAACCTTGATGCGTCGGCAACTTATCTCCACCAATATCCAAAGTTCGAATAATCGCCGCATGCGGACGCGCGGCTTCCATCACTTGGGTATAAATATTCGTCTGCTCTTCTTCTCCAGGATACTGCACCCGATTCAGAAAGAGAAACTCAGTACGGTACAGCCCAATCCCCTCTGCCCCACTTGCCGCAATCAGAGGGAGATCTTCTGGTAACTCCACATTCGCCGAAAGCACTAGCCGCCGCCCATCCTTAGTTGTCGCTGGAGTTTCCCGAAGCGCATCCAAACTCTGCTCCACCGCGTGCCGCCGTTTCCCAATCTGACCGTACTCATATCGAGTCTGGGGCGTGGGATGAATAATCAAGATTCCCGCGTACCCGTCCAAAATCACTGGAGCGCCTGATTCGCAACGATCCAAGACATGGTGCAACCCCACCACTGCTGGAATGTTGAGAGATCGCGCCATGATCGCCGTATGCGAAGTCGTGCTGCCCACCTCCGTCGCGAACCCCAAAGCCAATTGCCGATTCAGCATCGCCGTATCCGAATGAGCCAGATCGTGGGCCAAAATAATGCTCGGCGTGTCCAGCGCAT
>CAJBOM010000111.1 GCA_903956835.1 uncultured Verrucomicrobiota bacterium | reverse complement strand
GCGATTGGATGCAGGAGTGGGCCCTCGGCATGCCAACCCACCACCGCCTCCGCCGTACCGCGGCCGACAGCGAAATGGAAAAAACGGGCCAAACCTGGCGCCAAGACTTCGGCCGCTAGTCCAAACCAACGGGAACGCCGCTATGCCCGTCAACGCCGAGCGAATCGCAGGCGACATCGCAACCATTGCCACCTTCACACTAACACCAGGCCACGGCGCCGGACGGCCCACCTTCTCTTCCCATTGGCGGCAGGCTCGGGATCACGTCATCGCCGAGGCCACACACGCCGGTTGCCACCACCGCATCGATGCAGCCGGCAATGTCCATATCCGTTCAGCTTCCGTCGGATGGTCAGTCCCCTGCTGGCTCGCAGGCTCTCATCTCGACAGCGTACCTGGGGGCGGCGACTACGATGGCGTCCTCGGAGTGGTAGCGGCGCTCGAAGTTCTCCGAGCCGCCGCGGAGGACGGTCGACACTCCATCCCCTTTGAAGCAGTTATTTTCGCAGAGGAGGAGGGAACGACCTTTGGCCTGGGAATGCTCGGAAGCCAAGGATGGATCGGCACCCTCGACGCCAAGGCACTCACAGCCTTACAGAATTCAAGTGGGCAGAACTATTGGCAGGCAGGAAAATCCCATCAGACCGATCCTGCCCAACTCGAAGCGAATCGCCTGCGGCCCAAGGATTGGCTCGGTTTTTTCGAAGTGCATATCGAGCAAGGAGCAGGAATGTGGAAGCGCAAAGAGAGCGTCGCACTCGTCACAGGAATCAACGGCAGGTGGCAGTACTCGGTTACCTTGAACGGTGTCGCCAACCATGCGGGCTCAACGGGTATGGCAGACCGTCACGATGCATTAGCAGGCGCAGCGGAAATAATTGCTGGCCTGGAATCTCTAGCACCCACTCTTGGACCGCGCCTCGTAGCCACTGTCGGCAAGCTGTTAGTCGAGCCCAACGTCTTTAACGTAATTCCATCAACCGTTATCTTTACCATCGATCTCCGTGCCGACTCAGATTCCGCCCTTGCTGGCGCTGATCTACGCATCCGCTCGCTCATCACCTCGGCGGCCACCCGACGCGGGCTTAAAGTTGATCTGACCCAAACCGAATCCCTGCCAGCCGCTGCGCTCGACGCAGACCTCGCCGACCGTCTTCGTGCCGCAGCTACCCGGCTCTCGATGACCACACTTCCCGAAACCACCAGTGGTGCACTCCACGATGCCGCCATTCTTGCAGCCGTAATCCCCACAATTATGCTCTTCGTTGCCAGTCGCGACGGCATCAGCCATAACCCAAACGAGTTCAGCCGGCTAGAAGATGCA
Organism: uncultured Verrucomicrobiota bacterium; assembly: GCA_903956835.1. Lineage (GTDB taxonomy): Bacteria > Verrucomicrobiota > Verrucomicrobiia > Methylacidiphilales > Verrucolacustridaceae > Verrucolacustris. The sequence continues at coordinate 12,252 of CAJBOM010000111.1, read as the reverse complement.
ACGGCCGCCACCCGCCTCCTCTACGAGGCCGTTAGTAACCCATGAAAATACCTCTTCGCCCATCCGTCCGATTTTCCCACCAAAAACCGGTCATCGCCATGGTTCACGTGGGTGCACTTCCGGGCACTCCTTCCCACCACTTCAGCGTAAAAGAATTAGAAAGACAGAGCCTCCTTGAAGCCGCCATTTATAAGAGAGCAGGAGTCCACGGAATCCTTATTGAAAATATGCACGATACGCCATACCTCAAGGGCTCAGTCGGCCCAGAGATCGTTGCCACCCTCTCCATCATCGCTCGCCAAGTGAGGGCAGCTTCTCAGTTGCCCTGCGGCATCCAGATCCTGGCAGGAGCGAATCACGAAGCTCTTGCCGTTGCCCACGCGGCTCAACTGGATTTTATTCGTATCGAGGCCTTCTCCTTTGCCCATGTCGCTGATGAAGGCTTCATGGAATCCTGCGCAGGTAAACTCCTGCGCTACCGCCGCGCCATAGGCGCCGATTCAATTTCCATCTGGGCGGATATCAAGAAAAAGCACAGCTCCCACGCCATCACCGCCGATATCAGTATCGGGGAAGTCGCGCATGCGGTCGAATTCATGAAGGGGGATGCGGTCATAATCACGGGAGCTACCACAGGCGATGCTCCGCAGCTTGCCGACCTGCGAAAATCTAAAACCGCCACATCCCTGCCCGTCTTTCTTGGCTCGGGCATTACCCACAAAAACCTTCGCTCTTATCTCAAGCTCGCAGATGGATTTATTGTCGGATCAGAATTCAAGGAAGACGGAAAATGGTTTAACCCCATCGACGAAAAACGACTTCACCGATTCATGTCTCGGCATCGCCAATAATCGACGAAGCACCCCTTCAGGCGGCTATTCTCTTTCGGATTGCTAAAAAGACCGCTTCTCCAGTCGAAGGTACCGCCAGTTCAACCGGGCCCTCACCTCCAAATGCCGCTACCGCATCCTTGATCCCCTCCCGCACACTGATCGCCAGCATGAGCGGAGGTTCACCCACCGCCTTACTTCCCTTCACCGCCTTCGTCGGCCCTGTCGGTCCGTCGTAAAACTTTACCCGGAAATCCTTTGGCACGTCCCCAATCGCTGGAATTTTGTAAGTATCAGGCGAATGGGTCAGTAACCGACCCTCACCGCTCCAAACCAACTCCTCTGTCGTCAACCAACCCATTCCTTGAACGAAACCCCCTTCGATCTGGCCCCGATTGATCCCCTCGTTAATCGATTGTCCAACATCGTGCAAAATGTCGACACGGCGCACTCGGGTTTCGCCAGTGAACCCATCCACCTCAACCTCGGAAACTGCTGCGCCCACGGCGAAATAGTAAAACGGCTTACCAAAACCCTTCACTCGGTCCCAATGAATATCCGGCGTCCGGTAGTATCCCGTTGATGAAAGAGAAATACGTTGAGCAATCGCCACCTCAGCGACTTTGGTAAATTCCAACCAACCGCTTCCGTAACCAACTTTCCCATCTTTAAACTCGATCTTCTCAGGATCAGCTTTTTGCAGTAAGCCGGCCGCCACAATACGAAGCCTGCCCTTCAACGTTTCCAAAGCATTCTTCACCGCCGCCCCATTGAGATCGGTTCCCGAGGAGGCGGCAGTCGCCGAAGTGTTGGGAACCTTATCCGTGGCGGTCGTCATCACACGTACCTGATCGCTCGGTAGCCCAAGCTCCTGACAGGTGATCGTGCGAATATTGGTGTGAATCCCTTGCCCCATCTCCGTCCCGCCGTGATTCACCTGCACCGAGCCATCCTTGTAGATATGAACCAACGCTCCGGCTTGGTTGTACATCGTTAGGGTAAAGGAAATTCCAAACATCACTGGGGTCATTCCGATTCCACGTTTGTGCATCGGGTTTTTAGCGTTCCAGGATGCGATCTCCTTGCGGCGCTTCGCCACATCTGCATCGGTCTGTAGCTGTTTCCATATCCGATGAACCCGGTCGTCCTCCACCACCTGTCCGTAGTGGGTCGTCATACTCTCACCTGACCCACGGTAAAAATTCCGCTCCCGCACGATCTCAGGGGAGAGTTCCAGTGATCGCGCAATCCGATCCATAATCTCTTCAATCACCAACATCCCCTGCGGCCCACCAAAACCGCGAAAGGCCGTATTCGATACTAAGTTCGTCTTCGCCACTCGACCGCTCACCTCGACATCTTGAATGAAGTAGCAGTTATTCGAATGGAACATTGCTCGATCAGTGACAGGGGTGGATAAATCCAACGACCAGCCCCCATTGGAAACGAGTTCCAGTTTCATTGCGTGCAGTACTCCCCTTGCGTCGTACCCCACTTCATAATTCGCAAGGAACGGATGCCGCTTCCCCGTAAACATCATATCCTGATCTCGGTTGAAGCGGACACGAACAGGCCGACCTGTCCGCACCGCCGCCAACGCCGCAAGAGCAGCTGGAGCCGCCGCTTGGGTCTCTTTCCCGCCAAAACCTCCCCCCATCCGCGGAACGCTAACCACCACCTTGTTCGCGGGAATATGCAAAATATGCGCAACGCACTGCTGCACCTCGGTGGGATGCTGGGTCGAAGAAGCGATATGCACCGCTCCATCCTCGCCAGGTTCAGCAAAAGCAGCGTTCATCTCCAGATAAAAGTGCTCCTGCCCTCCCATCGAGAATGACCCTTTCATCTTTTTACTCGCCTCCTTTAACCCCTTGGCCGCATTCCCCCTCCGCATGAAGTTGGCTTGGGTATGAAAACTGTTTTTCTCGATCGCCTCCTCCACGGTCAGGATTGGCTTCTGCTTCTCATACTGTACGACCACTTTTGCCGCAGCTTCCCGGCAAATCTCGGCTGTCTCTCCTACCACCAAGGCGATCAGTTGCCCATGAAAGCAGACTTCCTTATCGGCAAAGAGAGGCTCGTCGTGGACCACGGGTCCCGTGTTGTTCAGTCCCGGCACATCCTCCGCCATAAACACCGCCAAAACACCTGGCACCTTCCTCGCCTCGGTGGCATCGCGTCGCTTGATCCGAGCCTTCGCATGGGGCGAGGTCACATACCAGACCTCTAGAGCGTTTTCCCGCTTCAGCGAAATATCGTCCGCATAAACAGCCTCCCCAGAAACATGTTTGTGCCCACTCTCATGAGGTGGCGGCAACGTCTTAGGATCCGAGACCGTGGATAAGGGCGCTTCGTAATCGAAGCCGTCCCCCTCGCCTACGAAGAATTTTTTTAAGAGGGAAACCAGCACTTCAGACCGATACTCCCTGCTTCCCCGAGCATCGCTCAGCGGGGTGAACTCTGTCGCCAATACTTTGCATGCCGCTTCAACAGTTTTCTCATCCCAGAGTTTGCCCACAATAGCCTTCTCGGTCCTCTTGGCTCGGATCGGGGTCGCCGCCACTCCGCCGAAGGCCAGTCTTGCGGCCGTCACCTTCCCATCCTTGCCAAGATGAACAACAAAACAGGCCGAGACGGTGCTGATATCCATCTCTCTCCGCTTGGAAACTTTGTACCACTCTCGCAATACCCTTCCTCCCAGCTTGGCCATAGGAATCGGAACAATTACCTCCCGCAGAATTTCTCCAGTCTTAAGACAGGTCCTACGGTAATCCACAAAGAAGTCGTCCACGGAAACCTTCCGCTCCCCTTTGGCCGAGGCACAGAGCATCGTCGCCCCATGAGCGAGAAGAACGGGCGCGGTGTCTCCTATGGGCGAAGCCGTCACCAGATTTCCTCCTAGCGTGGCTCGGTTGCGGATCTGGCGGGAACCAAAGACCCACAACATTCTTGCCCACTCGGGAAAGTCCTTCTCCACCAGATCGGCTAGGTCGGTCAGCTTCAGTCCGGCGCCCAGATGCCAGCTATCCTTCGCTTTTTTAGCCTTGGCCAACTCCGCCACGGCTTCGATCGAAACGAGAATAGGAAACTTTTTGAAGCCTTTCGCAATTTCCACCCCCATTTCTGTCGCCCCAGCAATCAACCGCGCTGTGGGATGCTTCTTAAGAAGGACGAACAGCTCCTGGAGCGAACTAGGGCGGAAGAATTTTTCACCGCTTTCGCTGTACTCAAGCGAACGAAGCCGGACCGGCTTCTTCCCTAGGGCACGATCAAAACCATCCGCCCCCCTCTTTTTTCTTTCCTGCAGGGCCACTAATGCGGCGTCTCGGATCGGTCGGTAGCCAGTGCATCGGCAGAGATTGCCGCAGAGTTGGTCGTCCAGCTTCCATGCACGATCCATATCCTTTCGGTAGTACCCCTCAAACATCGACATAATAATTCCGGGAGTGCAGTAGCCACACTGAGAACCCTGATGCTCCGTCATCGCTTCCTGCACCGGATGGGCACATCCATTCTTCAAGCCTTCAACCGTAATCACTTCTCGGTCGGCCATAAGAATAAGCGGGGTCAGACAGCTGTTGATTGCACGATAGGTCGGCTTTCCTGATATATCAGTTCCCGCCACCGCTACGGAACAAGCCCCACAATCTCCCTCAGCACATCCTTCCTTCGAACCAGTCCGACCACTCGCCCGCAACCAGTCTAGCAAAGTCACATTAGGCGAAAGCCCCTCCACCCGTACCGCCTCCCCATTCAGCTTAAAATCAAAGCAATCCGACATGGCACTATCTTACCCTCCATCCCTCACTATTCCCATCCAAACTCCATTTTGGGGTCAGAGGTCAAAATCCAATTTAAACATCTTTACCGTCTTCTAAATATCTACCAGCCAATGCATTGTACTGTGGCTTCTACGTTTTTGGGGTCAGAGGTCAAAATCCAATTATCGTCGACCAAGAGAGCCACGGATTAGCGCCTCACGAATTTCCTTCTCTTCATCCAAGGAACCGCCAGATCGCAAATATTTTCTCCATTCGATTGGCTTAGGAATCGGCCACGGGTCCAACGGAATCGGATGACCAATCTTTTGACCCGCACTCGACCAGTTCCAGTTTTCTGGAAGCCGACAAAGCTTTGCCCGTACTGGATTCCTTTCAATATAACGAGCCACAATCCAGAAGATCTGATTCGCCTTAACAGCATAGGACCGATACCGACTCTGGTACACCGCCCCACGGCCGATCGACTCATACCGCAACCTCAAGCGAATAGCATGCGTTGCCCCAAGCCGTTGCAGTCCACGGATCATCTCTGCTCCCGAAGGGCAACTCGCTAGTAAATGCCAATGATTGGGCATGGCACAAAACGCATAGATTTTTATAGAATATTTTTGCAAGCTCTCGTGGAGTGTTTTCATCCAACAGGTATAATCCTCTGTAGTTCGGAATAACCGATTGCCCTCCGTTGCTCGGTTGCAGATATGATAATACCTCCCCGCCACAATATTTCGTCTTTTTCTCATGGGGGATATAACTGACCCCAAGGCCAAAAGTTGCGGTAATATTTATATTTATATTTCCAACCCCATTTTGGGGTCAGAGTTCAAAATCCAATTTGAACATCTTTACTGTATTCTAACTATTTATCAACCAATGCTTTGTGCTGTGGGTTTTGTTTCTATGGGGTCAGAGGTCAAAATCTAACTAGGAAAGAAGGTCCAACAAATGAGAGATTTTTAAAATTTCCACCTCTTGAAGGCAAAACTCCTCAATCTTTTTGGCATTCGCTCCCCAGCGAACACCAGCGCCACGAAATTTCTCCAACAAAACCGGCTCCGCTTCCTTCCTTCGACGACGATGCCCCAGCGGATACTCCACCTCCACCCGCGATGTCGCCGTTCCATCCTTGAAAAAGACCTGCACCGCATTAGCGATCGACCTTTTATCAGGGTCCAGATAGTCGCGCGTAAAAGCAGGTACCTCCACCACCTTCATTTTTGCACGAAGCGCGTCAATACGAATATCCTTCGCTACCGCCTCCCCATAATGTTCCGCCTTCAACTCCCCAAAGATCAACCCAATCGCCGTCATGTACTGCAGACAATGATCTCGATCCGCAGGGTTATGCAGCGGACCTTTTTTATCAATGATCCGAATTGCCGACTCTTGAGTCCCAATCTCTACCCGCTCAATCTCCTCCAGCTTGTCCTTCACTTCGTCATGAAGGTGAATCGCCGCCTCCACTGCGGTTTGTGCATGGAACTCCGCAGGGAAAGAAACCTTAAAAAGCACATTTTCCATCACGTAACTTCCCAACTTACGAGGCAGAACAATCTCCCTCCCTCGAAACAGGGAGTCTTGAAAACCCCACGTCTTCGCCGTCAGTACCGAGGGATAACCCATCTCGTTGCGCATCGCCTGATAAGCGTGCCAAACTCCTCGGCTGGTCGCATCTCCTGCCGCCCATGATTTTCTCGAACCTGTGTTCGGCGCGTGCCGATAGGTCCGCAGCGCACCCCCATCCGCCCACGCGTTGCTTAGGGCCGCTAAGACTTGCTCCCGATTCCCACCAAGCAACTTTGTCGCGACTGCCGCCGAGGCAATCCTCACCAGCAGGACATGATCCAACCCCACCCTGTTAAAACCATTTTCTAATGCCAGAATCCCTTGAATCTCATAAGCACGAATTGCGGCATCGAGAACCTCCTCAAAAGTTACTTTTCTCCCGTTGCGATCCAGATAATCAGCGACCGCCAAGATCCCCCCAAAGTTGTCCGAGGGGTGCCCCCACTCCGCCGCCAACCAGGTGTCATTAAAATCCAGCCAACGTATCAACGTGCCCATATGGAAAGCCGCCCGCACAGGGTCTAGCTTCTCACCCGTTCCAATCGCAGGAGTCCCCCCCTTCGTCTCCGCTCCAGGTACGATCGGCCCGATTGTCTTAGTGCATGCTGGATGCTCCAGCGCCATGGCCGCACATCCCAAACTATCCAGCAGGCACCAACGCGCAGTCCGAAACGCCTCGCGACTCCCCGCAGGACCAGAAAGAACAAATTCTGCTATCGCTACGAGAACCGCATCGGGCGGCGGACGAACGTTGGAGATCTCGGTGCTCAAACCCAGCTCAACGTTTCTCAATCGGCAGCACCGATCGCACTTTTTCCCCAATATATTCCGACATCGGACGGATTAAACGATTGTCTGCCCTTTGTTCTAAAATATGTGCCGCCCAACCCGAGATTCGCGCCATGACAAAAATCGGCGTGAAAAGAGGCGTGGGGATTCCGCAGAGGTGATAAGAAACTGCACTATAGAAATCCAGATTGGTAAACAACTTTTTCTCCCTCTTCATCACCGCATCAATCCGCTCCGCCACCGCCATCATCTTCTGCCCCTTGGGATCATTCACCGCCAGCTTAGCTGCCCAACTCTTGATCACGTCAGAACGCGGATCGGAATGTTTGTAGACGCGATGCCCGAATCCCATGATTTTCTCTTTTTTCGCCAGCATCTGAAGAATTCCCTCCTCCGCCATCTCTGGATTAGGAAACCGCTCAATCAGCTCCATGGCCGCTTCATTCGCACCCCCATGCAAAGGACCACGCAACGCCCCAATTCCAGCCGTAACCGCCGAGTAGAAATCAGCCAAAGTGGAGGTCACCGTCCGTGCCGTGAAGGTAGAAGCATTAAACTCGTGCTCTGCATACAAAATCAGAGAAACATCCATCGCTTGCCTTTGCCGTTCGCGCGGAGCTTTGCCTTGGAGTTGATAAAGAAATGCCCCCGCTACCGTATCTTCCGCATCCGCCTGAGGAAGTTTCCTTTTGCCGTGGGCGTACAAATACCACGTCAGTAACATCGGTCCAAAACAGGCCGTGAGCCGATCCGCCACCGCCACCCCATCTCGCCCCTTTCCCTCAGGTTCCAGACAACCCAACATCGAACAACCCGTCCGCAGCACATCCATCGGATGAGTGTCAGCTGGAATTTTTTGCAGAACCTCAATCAACACTTCTGGCAAGGATCGAAGCGAAAGTAGCTTCTTTTTGTACTCCTTCAACTGGGACAAGGTCGGTAACGCTCCATAAATCAGCAAATAGGCCACCTCTTCAAAGGTCGACTTCTCGGCCAACTCCCCCAAACGATAACCGCGGTACTGTAGCCCCCCCCCTGTCTCACTTTCATCAATAATGGCAACCGCTGTCTGGCCTGCCACAATCCCTGCTAGTCCTTTCGATAATTCACTCATGAGTTAATTTTCCTGGGCTCACCGCCGCCTACGCAATTTCCGATCTGCATGTTTTTCTGCCTGTTGATAATCCAAAAGCCGGTACAACTCTTTGCGTGTTTGCATTTTCCCCAAGACCGAGCGCTGCGTTCCCTTTCGTCGGATGGTCTGATAAACGATTTCTGCGGCCGCATTCATCGCTCGAAAAGCAGACAAAGGATACAGCACCAGCCGAATCCCCGCCGATCGGAACTGCTTTAAGGTAAACATCGGGGTTTTTCCAAACTCGGTCATATTAGCTAAAACTGGGACTCTCACCGCGCGGGTGAATTTTTCATAAGCAGCTAAAGACCCAAGAGCTTCCGCAAAGATCATCTCCGCCCCAGCTTCCACATAAGCCTTCGCGCGATGAATCGCCGCATCCAATCCTTCCACCGCCGCGGCATCAGTTCGAGCCATCACCACCATGGCGCGATGAGGGCGCGTTTTCACCGCCGCCCGAATCCGCCGAACCATTTCCTCCATCTTCACTAATCGCTTTCCGGGTCGATGCCCGCACCGTTTCATTTCTATCTGATCTTCGAGATGCACCGCCGCCGCCCCTGCTCGATGCAAAAGCTTCATCGTTCGACCCGTAAAAAGATTCCTGCCCCAACCCGTATCAATATCCACCAGGACAGGAAGGTCCGTGGCGTCGCGGATTCTTTTTACCTCTTCCGCCACCTGCTCCAGTGTGGTGAAACCTAGATCGGGCAATCCAAAAGAGGCGTTCGCCACCCCAGCTCCTGAGATATACACCGCACGGAATCCTGCAGCTTTCGCCAGCTTAGCCGCCAAAGCGTGAATCGCGCCGACCACTTGCAAGGGGCGCTCCCGCCGAACCGCCTCCCGGAACTTTTTTCCCGTGGTCATTTTCCGTGAGTCGCTTCCCGTGCGAGAAACTTTCCTCTGCCGATTTTTCCAGTGAACTTGCCATCTTGAAACGCCACTTCGCCTCTGACCGTCACCACCTCGGGCTTGCCAATTGTCTTCCACCCCTCAAACGCGCTGTAGTCGATATTCATATGATGGGTCTTGGCGGAGATCGTCCCTGGCGCATCAGGATGCCACACCACCAGATCCGCGTCCGCCCCCACCGCAATCGCTCCCTTACGCGGAGCCAACCCGAACAACCGCGCTACCTCTGTGCTGGCGACCTCAACGAAGCGACATAAGTCCAGCTTCCCAGTCTTCACCCCGTGGGTATAAAGCAACGTCACTCGATCTTCCAAAGAGGGGATCCCATTGGGAATCTTGGTAAAGTCCGACCTACCCATCTCCTTCTGCCCCTTGAAATCAAACGGCGCGTGATCGGTCGCCAAGGTATGAATTAATCCCTGCTGCAAGCCGTTCCACAGCACCGCCTGATTCTTTTGCTCCCGCAAGGGTGGCGACATGACAAACTTCGAGCCCTCAAAGTTAGGCCGCTCCGCAAATGTTTTATCAGTCACCAGATATTGGATTAACGTCTCCACCCAAGCCTTTACTCCCCTCTCCCGTGCTCGCGTCGCTTCCCGCAGTGCCTCCTCACAACTCAGGTGAACCACATAAACGTGCGCTCCCGTCATCTCCGCGAACGTCATCAAATGATGCACCCCTTCCGCTTCCACCCTCGGCGGTCGGCTCTCGTGGTGCCACTCCGGCCCTGTCTTCCCCGACGCCAGCAACTCCTGCTGGCGAATCGCAATCAACTCCGCGTTCTCACAATGAGCCGTCGTGATCACTCCAAGTTTCCGAGCGAGTTTTAAAGTCTGATACAACTCCTCATCCGTCACCCCAAAAGCCCCTTGATAGGCTAGAAAAACCTTAAAACTTGCTACCCCCGCCTGAACGATCTTCGTCAACTGCTCTGCCGAGTTCCCGTCGAACTTTGTCACTCCCATATGAAAGGTAAAATCGCAGGCACTCTTCCCCTCTGCCTTGCCCCGCCATAGCTCGTAGGAGGCAAATGGATCATCCGCGCGCGAAGGGCAGATCATCTCGATCAAGGTGGTGGTTCCTCCCGCCAAGGCCGCCACGCTAGCCGTTTCATAGCTGTCCTTGGCCAAAGTGCCCATGAAAGGAAGATGGATGTGCACATGAGGATCAATAAATCCTGGAAAAATATATTTCCCCTTGGCATCAATGACATTCGCCCCAGCGGGCACTTCCAGACTTTTCCCGATCCGTACAATCGTCTCTCCCTCGACCAGGATATCCGCATGAGACCGAGAGTCGGCGTTAACCAACTCGCCGTTACGAATCAGCAGTGCCACTAGCCTACTCCTTATGCCAAATATCACCCTCCCCATGGCGGAACCATCGGGAAGTAGTCACCTTCGCACGCGTGTAAAAAAGAATCGCCTCTTTGCCCTGCAAATGGAGATCTCCAAAGAAGGAGTGATCCCACCCGCTAAACGGAAAATAGGCCAATGGCGCTGGCACACCGACGTTAATCCCGACCATCCCCGCTTTAATCCTATGCTTGAACTCACGCGCCGCCTTGCCTGACTGCGTGTAGATGCACGCTCCATTGCCAAAGGGAGTTGCATTTGCCATCTCAATTGCCGCATCCAAATCCGCAAAACGCATAATATTAAGCACAGGTCCGAAAACCTCTTCCCGTGCGATCTCCATTTTTGCTTCTACCCGATCCACAATCGTCGGTCCCATGTAAAAACCCTGCGGCGCTTCCTTCACCTTCAATCCGCGCCCATCCACCAGAAGCGAAGCCCCCTCTTTCACCCCTGAAGAAATCAGCCCACTGACCCGTTCCAGATGCTGGGCACTAATCACCGCACCCATCCTTGCCCCATGAGTCCGATCCGTCGGACCCACCTCGATCGCTTTGACCACTTCAGCCAAAGGCTCGAGCAAACGGTCGGCCGCTTGCCCAATCGTCACTGCGGTGGAACCAGCCATGCACCGCTGCCCCGCACAGCCAAAGGCAGCGTCCACCAAACCAGTCACCGAGTTTTTGAAGTCGGCATCAGGTAGTACAAAAACATAGTTTTTCGCACCACCCGCCGCTTGAACTCGTTTTCCATGCTGTGTCCCTTTATCAAAAATATACTTAGCTACGGGAGAAGACCCCACAAAGGAGATCGCCCGAACCAAAGGATGGGTTAGCAACGCATCAACGCACTCGCGACCCCCATGCACCACATTGAGTACACCTGGAGGCAGGCCCGCTTTTTCCAAAAGTTCAATCAGACGAATACCCGTCAACGGAACCTTTTCGCTTAACTTTAGGATGAAACTATTTCCACAGGCTATCGCCAAAGGAAACATCCACATCGGCACTAAAGCGGGAAAGTTATAAGGACAGATCCCCACGCAAACTCCATGCGCCTGTCGAACCATCTCACAATCAATTCCCCTTGCCACATTCTCCAGCACCTCGCCTTTAAGCAGCTCGGGGATGCCGCAAGCATACTCAACCACCTCAATTCCTCTTCGCAAATCCCCCCTCGCTTCCATAATATTTTTGCCGTGTTCCCGACAAATACTCCGCGCGAGGGGCTCAAACTCTTCTTCCAGATACATTTTATAGCGGAAGAGTATACGGCAGCGCTCCACAGGAGGCGTCTCTGACCAGTCTGCAAAAGCACGGTGAGCATCCTTCACCGCAAGATCCACCTCCTTTTCACCACACATCGGCGTCTGGGCAATAATCTCCCCTGTCGAAGGGTTGTAGACTGGCGTCGTCTTTGCCGTCTTTGGTACCGACCACTTGCCACCGATAAAATTCGCTACTGGATCGAGCGAGGAGGACTTTTCCGATGGAGAGACTGAAGCAGTTTTAGTCATGGGCGGGGATCGCTTTCATCTTACCTGAAGCCAAGCGCGTTTGGTACTCTTTCCAACTCAAAGGATCTTGATCATTCGGAACGTCCACCATGGTGATGCACTGCTCGACCGGACAAACAAGCGAACAAAGATTACACCCGACGCACTCCTTTTCCTTAATCTGCGGAATGGCTTTCCCTGGCAAGCGCCCTGGTCCCAATCCGTGCCCGTTCGGCGAAACTAAGGCAATCGCTTGATGCGCCCCATCTTCACAGGCGATGTAACACAGATTACACCCGATACACTTGTCATAATCGATCTTGGCAATGCGTTGGTAATGCAAGTCCAGCGTCTCCCACTTTTGTACCGACTGTACCGCCAAGCCCCG
>CAJBOM010000110.1 GCA_903956835.1 uncultured Verrucomicrobiota bacterium | reverse complement strand
CTGGAGTTCGACAAACCACTGCCTTCACCATGGTATCGAGCTCCACGCAAACACTTCTCTGCTTCGGATTTCTCGGTTGCGTACTCACAGGGTCGATCTACGCCCTTCTGCCTGCCTCGAGAAATGTGGGATGGCCCAGCCATCCAGCCCTCACCTGTCATTTTTGGTGCACGACACTGGGTCTAGCGATCACTGCCTCGTCTTACGCCCTCGCTGGTATTTTCCAAGGCTTGGCCTGGAGCGACCCTGGAGTCCCGCTCTCAACTATCAGTAGCTACCTCCGTCCTTTTTTGTGTACAGCCCTAGTGGGACAAGGTCTCTGGCTGGTCGGGCAGATCGCCTTCTCTGCTCTTTTCTTTTCAACCATTCTAAAGCTTTTTCCGACAACCGCTCCATGGGCAGTCTTTCCGACTTCTATTCCCAACCATCCTGATGCAATGCAGGAGACTCAATCCTAGCACCCTATGAAATCTACTCGTGCTCTTATTCTTGCATTCCTGGCTCTGCTTTTTGCGTGGGTCGGCCAGGTCGCCATTGGCTATATCCAAGTCGGGCGTCTCGAGCCCGTCTTAAACGAGGAAACCAATTATACAGAGCCACCCGTGCCTTCCGGGCTTGCCCAAACTGGCGCGCGTGTCTTTGCCTCAGAAGGCTGTATCGAGTGTCATAGTCTTTCCGTTCGGGGACCGACTGGTTCTGCAGATTTAACCCGAGGATGGGGTCAACGACGTTCTGTACCTCGAGATTATCTTTTTAGAGAACCTGCCTTGGTTGGATTTTCTAGGATCGGTCCCGATTTGTCTAATATTGGAGAGCGAATTAAGGATCCTGCAGAAATGACCATGCATCTTTACGATCCTCGAAAACGCAAGTCTACCTCCACCTGCCCCCCTCATCCTTGGCTCTTTGAGAAGCGCATTGCGGGTCCCAAAACCGAAAACGACGCCTTGCCTTTGACCCCGATCAACTGGAAACAAACTGTCCCCAGCTACTCTGCAAAAGCTTTGGTGGCTTATTTGCAGTCCCTTAATCTCAACTACGCCTTACCCGAGGCCCCGCTAAAGTAATCAAAAAATGATAACCCCTGAATCGAATCCTCAATCGCAGCTACCCGCAGAACGTCACGCCCCCATTCCAGGATGGCTCTTGGGTTTTGGCGTCATTCTTTCCTTTTGGGCGGGTGGATATCTTTTTTACTATAGCGGTGGATTTCGCGGGGATATTTATGACCCAGGCCAGATTACTTGGGGTCCGGTCAATACAGGACCGGTCGCTCCGCCCGATCCTAAGGTAATCGGCAAGCGCCTCTACACTGCAAACTGCGCCCAGTGCCATCAAACCACTGGCCTCGGCCAAGCCGGGGTTTATCCGCCACTTGCCCAATCTGAATGGGTAGTCGGATCTAAGAACCGCCTTATTTCGATTCTCCATAAAGGAATCGCTGGAGTAATTCACGTGAGGGGTAATGTTTACAATAACAATATGCCTGCGTGGGGCACAGGGGCTCCTATCGAACTTAAAGACGGACAAATTGCCGCAATCCTCACATATATACGAACTGATTGGGGCAATAGTGCCAGCCCAATCGCTGAGGAAGAGGTAGCGGCTAAGCGTAAAGAACTTTCCGCGATGACTTCCCCTTGGTCCGAATCCGGCCTTCTCGCTATCCCCGACGAATCGGCTACACCCCCAGCTCCTGCGTCAGCCGCAAAGAAATAGACAACAAGCCCTTGAGTCACTGCTCTGGAGCGATTTAGAGCCAGATTTAAATCACACTATTTGTGATTGGGAGGTAGAAGCGCAGATTGGAAATCAGGCTCGGAAATTATCTGCTGGAATAGAGGTTCATTAGCCGCCTTTTCACGCATCGGCAGACCGCCAAGTCGAATCGCATCTTTCAGTAGTTGATAAAACTCCACCCGCTTTCCCATAACCAAGGAAAACTTAGCTAAACCCAACTTTACCTCGGCATCTTCAGGAGCAAGCCTTTCTAACTTCCGCCCATATTCCAATGCCTGCGGTACCCTGTTTTGCATGGCGAAATAATTAACCGCATCCCGCATCACATCCAGATTAGTCGGAAAGAGGGTGGTACCCTCCCGAATTAAGGCATCCGCCTTTGGTAAATTCCCCTCTTCCGAGAGCTTAGCAAGCAACTGCTGATACAAAGCGACATCCTTCGAATTCGTCGAACGCTGATCTTCCAATTTCGCTATTTCGCTCCTTAACTGTATACGACGGTCGCAATTGGATAGGAGCAGCGTCAGCATTCCATTGTTTGGATCCTCTTTTGCCGCCTTAGCCAATAAATCCCGCAAATCTGCCGCCCGACCCTGAGACATTAGTAAATCGGTGAAGTTATTCAGCGTCTCTGTATTCCCAGGCCATAGCTCAAGAGCCTGACGATAGGCCTGCTCCGCCGCTTCGGGCATCTTCCTCCACTTATAAATATTGCCACCTGTATTCCGCAGTTTGGAAAAAGAACGCTGAGCATCAATGTCATCCTCAAAACCAGGAGTCTTCACTAGATGATCGATGTACTCCCGCCAGTAATGCATATCCACCTGCACCACCTCAGGAGTTAATTTTGCCACAGGGTCCTTCTTGATCTCGTAACAGAGACCATGAGGCACTGCATTGGGATACGACCATTCCATAGGAAAACTCTCCTCGACAAAGAAAGCCCGCTGATCTTTATTTCGGCGCCATATCCACTCCCCGACCATTGAATTTAAAACGGTAGGATCCGCATTCGGATCAGGCGCCGTTGCGTCTTTCTGCCGTCGCTCGATAGCTGCCTGATAGATTTCCATGATGTCCTCTTGCCTTGGTAGAACTAAGGGCGCAGTTGGGAAATGTTTGTCACGCCCCAACCACTTATCTACCCAGCTTCTCGCACTTGGACGCTCCGTCGAGTAGTGATTGCGAATATACTGATTGTAAAAGGCATCCGCCAAAGCATTTTGCGTAATAATGTAGAGATCTCTTCGATCAAAACTCTTATCCCTCTTAAACTTCTTAGGTTCGAAGCTTTCCGATAAGATCATGTAAGTAGGGACAAACCTCCCTGGATCTGTTCCCCCAAAAATGAAACTATCTTTGGGCAAATCGGAAAGCATGTCGCGCCCGTACATCCAACCAAACCAGTGATCTCGCTGACTACAAAAAGTAAGGTTTTGCCTAAAACTAAACGCACCCAATCCCAGCGCGAAAATCGAGGCCACCCCTACTGCCCAACTCGGCCTCTTGATCCCTCTCTCCAAAGCCAAACCAGAGCCAAGACCAGCCAGTAAGACAAAAAACGCGTGCGAGTACCCCAAATAAGGCATCTGCAATAGCCATGAGGCCTCGTCCGCTCCCGCCTGATCAAATGCAGGTTGAAGAAAACCAGCCAAAAGAAACCCTAAAGCGGTGACCTGGATCCATGCTCGGATCGGAGGCGGAAGGCCACCTAAAAACGCCACCGCGGCCACCAAGGCCAAAATAGCCAATGGGGTGAAATTCTGCACAATTTTGCGCCAGTAGAGTTGGGAGAATTTCCCTAAATTCTCCATGAAACTTGGTGGGACAGGTGTTCCTGGGGCAGGCACAGGAGGATTGAGAAGCTCCAGCGGTGTGGCCCCCATCCCCTTCCCCACGGTTTTGAGAAGCTGGTCCGATAATTTACCAGAGTACTGGCTGCGATTAATGGAATAAAAAAATCCCTCTTTCGTACTAGTGAAACCCCAATTCATTGGCGGGTTAGTCGACGAAGAAAGCGGCATATAGGCGTAAGGAGAGAGACCAACCCCTACCCCGACCAAGACAAGAACCCCAGTACGCCAATGAACTAAACGCCGCTTCACTACCAACCAAATGATCAAAGCCGTTCCTACGCAGTAAACGAACCGAATCGAAGCATGCCACGTGGGTTGCTCTCCAGAAATACTTCCGAAACCCCAGTAGACCAGTGCCGCGGCCATAGACAGGTAAAGTAAGCCCTCCGCCAAGAGATCTCGTCGCCGCAGAAGCAAAATAATTACCGGCAAAGGAGACAAAGAGATCATTAAGTGATGATTGCTCATTCCTAAAGCAAAAAAGAATGCGGACCATGCGAGCCCATTCGTCCAGGCGGGATCACGATTCCAGCGGTAAAGCACAAGAAGATAAAACATAACCACCAAAACGTGGAGCCCGTAAACTTCTGCAATGACCGCCTGGGACCACATCGAAACACTGAAAGCCAACGCCACAGCCCAACCCACTGAGAGAACTTGCGCAAGCACATCCCTGACACCTGCCCAGCGCATGGAGTTACATAGAATTAATCCAACTAACCCTGTTGCGATCGCCGCACAGAAACCGGAAAAGAGATTAACCTCCCACGCACCATTCCCGATTGGGAAAAGAGTGAAAAGATGGGAGCCAATTGTCCAAAGAGGATAGCCTGTCGGATGAGGAACTCCCACGTGAACGGAGGCCGTGAGAAATTCTCCTGAATCCAGTAGGCCTACATTCGGCTGGGTCGTTAAGAAGTATCCAACCTGCGCCACCGCCCAAGACAAGACCGCGGGCAGAAGATCCTTTTTATCAAAAGGCCAACGCCAGCTTGACTGTGCTGGGCTTACCTTAATTTCGCTCATGGGAAAATCCTCCGTAAGCCAAGTTGGAGGACTCTCACCGCTGCCTCTCTGGCGATCTCAGGCGACATCTTGGAACTACCCTGACGCCGCTCCGTAAACACAATCGGAACCTCCTGAATCGTAAAGCCACTTTGCCAAGTAAAAAAGTGTAGCTCCACCTGAAATCCATAACCTTGAGCAGTGAACTTTTCCCAATCGAGATTTTCGAGAACTTTCCTGCGAATGGCTTTGAATCCACTCGTCGGATCGGTCATCGGAAGTCCAGTCAAGCATCGGGCATACCAACCCCCAAAGGTACTGATCCAAAGACGGCTTTGCGGCCAATTAAGAATCCGTATTCCATTTAAATAACGTGACCCGACTGCCATATCCGCCCCATCAGCTAAAGCCGCCAAAAGCCTAGGGACATCTGCTGGATCGTGAGAGAGATCAGCGTCCATCTCTACCACAGCATCGTATCCCTTTTCTAGGGCCCACTTGAAACCCGCTCGATAGGCTGAACCTAAACCCGCTTTGCCCGACCTCGCGAGAAGGTGCACCTTTTTACCGTACCTTGGATACTGGCGAACCTTATCGGCAGTGCCATCGGGAGATCCATCGTCCACTACTAGCACTTCCACGTTCGGCACTTTATCAAGAACTTGGTCTAGGGCCGATTGGATCATCTCCACCTCATTGAAGGTAGGGAAAATAACCAGAACTTTCGTCAGCTTTTCACTTCGATTCAACCTCTGCGGGCCCGAACCACCTCCCTTTTCAACTCGGCGAGTCGTAGCTTCAATAAACTCCAACTCTTCTCCATCCCACCACTGCTTCCAGCGTGGAGGGGCGGAGGCAAAGCGAAGATAACCGCACCCGCCTAAGACAATAACCCAGCCAAGAAGTCCTAAGGACAAAGAGATCGAAACCCAGACGTGAGGAAGAAACACAAAACTCACCTCTCGAACTCCTTCCCCGATTCGAATCCCGCTAAAAGCTACCGCCACCCGATTCACCTCATTCGTCACTCCATCCACCAAAACCTTCCAATCGGGATGCCAAGCCTGCGTTAGCATGATCCATCCCGACTGTCCTTGCGGAAATATTTTAACAAGATTGGGGCCTTCATACTGATAGCTTTCGCGATTCAGAATTCGAAAGGGCTGACCCTCCCGATCCCGAAAGGCATTCGTCAATTCCACTTCCCCATTCTGGGGGTTCATCAAACCCGCCAAAGCAGGGTCGTTCATCTCTACTCCAGACACCTCCACAGGCAGAAAATACAGACGGAGAAGACCTAGATCTGCCGAAGCAAACTCGTATTTTGCGGGTGGAATTGTGACGTAGTTCTGCGCAAAGAAACCGGGAGCAAGTGAATTAGGATTCTCAAGAATCGTGAAGGACTGATTTTCGAAAACAATCGGATACTGCTGTTTAAAGGCAATCTGCAACTGCTCTGGCGTATCCCCATCCTTGCGATCAATGAAAATGTAGCGCACCCCTTGCAAGCTGAGCGCAGTCTTCATCATCTCTGGGTTCGACCCGCCTGCGTCCTGAACAGCCCTCATCCCCTTCGACATGAAGTAAGCTTGAAAAGCTTCGGTGGAAATGGGGCGACTACTCAGCTCAGGCAGGCGCATATAAAAATATCTCCCGGACAAAGGTAGAATAGATCCAGGCTTATCTTGGGCCCGAAGAAAATCAGCTGCTTGAACAAAGTTTTCGTAGGTGCCCTGCTCCAATCCTGGCTTGAAAAATTTTGCGTAGTAAGGAGTGAAATCGAGAGCCGCTACGATGAGAGCTATCGCGGGAAGCCAAGTACGGTTTTTACCTGGGCAAAACCGCGCCACGGCTAGCCCTCCGATGGCTGCCACGCAGAAAGAACCTCCCACCTGCCAAAATGACCAGGGAGCACGCACGGTTCCAGCAAGAGGGATGAGTTCGAAAAATCGAAATCCAGGTGCCAGTAAATAAATACCAAGGGCTAGGGCAAATGTGGGCCACTTCCACCGCCCAGCAGGCCAAATCTGAGCGAGGATGATAATTGGTCCAAGAGCACTGATCCAGAAAAACGGCAGAACCCAGTCCTGAATCCCTTGAGCAGATTTCAGAAACTCGCTCACTCCACCCAAACCACTGCGCGGACCGAGGCTGAACCAGTGCACGAAAAGGAAAAGTCCTAGAAAGATTCTTAAGGGACTATCCAATGGAGACTCTGTCCCTCGCCTACGAATCTCCAGGGCGACAGCCGCGGCAATAATAACAACCAGCCCGAGATAAAAACCACCTTCATCCACCGTAAAGTTCCCAGGCATTCCAGACAGAAGAAAGCCTCCGCGGTCGAACCAAGAAAGCGGAGCTTTAATGGAAAAGCTGGACTGCCAACCGAGCAGAGGATCGGTGGAAAAGAGAGTCATGCGCCCGGCCTCGCGGAGCCCTGGAAGCTGGGGGAGTAGTCCTAATACCACCCAGACGGCTGCTGCCCCAAGACATCCTTTGATGAGGGGCATCGACTTATTTTGGAAACGAAAGTGAAGCCAGACAGCTAGGCCAAGAGCTACGGGGGCAAAAACGGCGGTGATTTTATTAAAAGTGAGGCTCATCGCAGCGACGGCCATGGCTAGAATAATCATCCCCCTGCCAGATCCGCGGGTAGCGATTTCAAGTAGCGCCCACCCAATCAATGGCGGATAGGGCATACAGAAAATGACTGGCATATGTTCGTTCCCTGCGAGTCGAAGGGCGGCTTGAGGTCCTAGAGCATAAAGAAAAGCTGCGATCCACCCCGCCCTCTTGTCGCCAGTCAATCGGCGGACAAAAGCCGCCATCAAGAGGCCGGAAAGTCCGAGGGCAGTAAAACCCAGAACCTTCCCTCCTATAATCGGATCGGTAAAGAGACCGCCCAGGACGAGCCAAAACATTGCCAAAGCCGTCCCTGCCAAGGGAGCAGTTGGCGCTCCTCCCAAATAGTTGGGACTCCACCAGGCGAAACCTTTATTGGTAACGATGAGATCCCAAACATCCTTCGACTTTGCGTAGTTGGCTAAGAGCTCCTGATTGGATGGTCCTAGGCCCACCCAGCCCGCAAAAAGTGCCCCCAAAACAGCGAAAAAGATGCAGGCCTCCGCGGAGAAGTGAAAATTCTTGGAACCCTTGGCCATAAGAGGTTTATAGTAGAGCTGTCCTTTAAATGAACAAGCCAAGGAAAACTCCCAAAGAATCAACTCTTCATCCGCAAAAACGATTCCGTCGTAAGTTCTTCGTTAGGGTGGCTACGGGAGTAGTCCTCCTTGCCTGGGCATCTCTTTACTTACCCAACCTCGGCACAACGCCAAGATGGTACGGGGACGAGACAATTACGCTGAGTTGCGGCCAGGACTTAGTCCACGGCGTTTTCGCGAATCGGGCTACATGGAATACCTACATGAATCCGCAGTTTTGCTATCAACCTGGGTACGTTTTTCTAGTGGGACTCGCTTCAACTGTAAGCCATCAGAACATTGCTTGGCCGCGCTTTCTCAACGCGCTATGCGCACTGGGAATCGCTTTAGTTGCTCTTCGGGTTCTAGGAAGACGTTTCGGGCTCCTCACCGCTTTATCCATCGGCTTGCTTTTCCTAGTTTACGAACAGAGTGTAATTCATTTTCGCTGGGTGTACGCACATAACGCTGTTGCTTTAGGATTATTTATCTGTTTCTGCTTACAAACGATTCCAACGCGAAGAGGCAGAGGTTGGTGGGCTGGCACCGGGCTCGCTATTGCGGCAGCTTCCCATCCTTTGGCTTTACAGGGTGGCTTGGCAGCGTTTCTCAACCGCTGGAATCAACCCCGAGCATGGCTTCCCCTTTTTCTTCCGCCTCTCGCCGTAGGACTACTTTCGTTAAGCCCCATCTTTCTTTGGAAACCAGACTGGCTCATTCATGATATATTTGAACTGAAAGAGTTTTATGGATCTTTCACTCAAGATCTCGGCGCAGGATGGCAGTGGCCAATTAACTTCTGGAACTTTTTTACCCATGACTGGTTTCATATCCTAGCGCTGGCCTCTGCCCTTTTTTGCCTTTTTTCTCGGTTTCGACCTATTGCCTTAGCCTCCATCCTCGTAGCGGCGCTCCTCACCCGCAACCGACAGAATCTCCCTGTGTTTTACTATCAGGCAGTTGTTATCCTACCCTTACTAGCCGCAGGGATTGGTTATGCCATCGTTCGATTGTCTAAAGTCCTTCCTTGGCCGAAACATATTTCGCGATGGCTAGCCTTCGTGCTTCCGGCGTTGCTATTCTGTTTAGTTCTCCCGAAGGTTTGCACTTCGAGTCTTATTTCACGGAATGATCCATGGGTAGTTCACTCCATCAACGACATCAAAGAAACCGCAGATTGGGTAAATCAACACACCCAACCTGAAGACCTTGTTATTTGTCATTGGAATATTGGATGGTTGCTTCAATCCCAAAATGCAGATCCCTTGATGTGCGTTGGATGGCAAGGCATTCCGACCTTTACCTATGAGAATGGAATCTCAAGGGAACGTTTCCGATACAGTGCTGATCAAAAGCGAGCTAAGTTTTTAGTTATCTGTGACATCGACCGGATTTGGACCTTTGGACAACCAAACGTGAATCAGATCTTCAACGACCAGAGTTTTCTCTCATGGACCCCGGTATATCAAAATTCAAATTGTCTCGTCCTTGGACGTAGGATCGCGCCTTAAACTCCTGCTTCAAGAACAAGAGCAGCCTGAATCCAAAGATCTCGAGACCCGTAGTCATAGGATTTTATCCTCCACGGGGTCCGACCGATAATTTCACGCGCTTCATTTTGAGAGAAAAGCAGACTGGGCTCAGGAGGATGAAGTGGCTCCGACCAACCCATCAACTTCCTTATCCCTGAGATGATCCGAAGAACGAAAACGGAAGGAGCAAACCGATGAGGCCAGAAAATGACCGCCTTACCACCGACCTTCACGCTGGAATGCATAGAAATAAGGATTTTAATGATATCTGGATGGGAAAAGTGTTCGACTAATCCTAACGAGTAAATGCCGTCAGCACCGTTCCCTACTGGGCCTTCCAATATATTACCCAGGAGAGTCTTGGCTTGGGGATAATGATGCCGATACAAGGCAAGGGCCTCTGGCGAGATATCCACTCCTGTTATTTGAAAATCAGAGAAGCTTTTTTCATCCACCTCTCCACCCCCACATCCCACATGGACGAGGCCTGCTCCAGGAGAAAACTCGCTTTTCAAAATCGCATCCAGGCGATTCACAATAAATAGCCTTCGGTAGATCGAGGCTAAAACTGCATACCAGTGCCGTCCTTTGACATCGCGGGCCCTCCAGTAGCGGTCCCAACCACTGGCGTCATTCGGCATCGCGGTCACAGAGTCACGACGCAAAGATATCTCAAATAGCATAAGTAGGCTGCGAAATGCCTGCCGCATATTCAACTTGGATTCACCGTAAACACGTTTGGGTAAGTGAATAGAGACCTCATCACAGGCCACCCCAGCGCGATGAAGAACCGCGAGACTTTCAAAGAAAAAGGAATACCCAGAAGATGTAACTTGGTCCCATAGGTTCTGCGGAATCATCTTGATCCGATACAAACGAAAAGCTCCTGTAGCATCCATCGGCAGACCAAGGAAACGATGGGTGAGGAAATGGCCGAGATGCGTTAGGAGTCTTCTTTTTAAATTCCAGTCCTCTAATGATTTTTTGTCGAGAAACCGAGAGCCCACAATTATCGGAGCAGTGAGCTTGGTCGAGAAGAGCCTTGAAATATCTTCCGGCTGATGTGAAAAATCACAATCCATTGTTACCAAAGACTCATATCCTTTATTGTAGGCATATCTTAGAATGTCCCGGTGTGCCGATCCTATCCCCATGAAAGGACCTCGATGGATCACTCGAATAGACGGATGCTTTTTCGCTAGAAAATCCAAGAGTTCACCAGTGCTATCCGTGGACTGGTCATCGATAAAGAGAATATCAGCCGCCAAAGGAATCTTAAGAAGTCGCTCCACCATCAACGGAACATTCTTTGCCTCGTTCAGGGTCGGAATCCCTATCAGAACCTGGTTCATAGAAGCTCTCCGCTATCAGCGACAAGCTGCCGGCCCAGATCAGGAAGATGCGTTTTAATGCAATTGCCTATTGCTGAATGCAACTTAGAGGCATCACCACAGAAACGACGCTTTGGCTTAGTCAGAATATCTTTCCTTGTAAGGATATGTTGTCTCCAATCCAGACCCACCGCTCGAAATACGGACTCAGCAAATTCCGCTACAGTATGCTCGGTCCCTGTTGCCAAGACGTATTCCCCACCCTCTTCTAACTCTAAAATGGAGGTCATAGCCCGAGTATACTCTGGAGCGTATCCCCAATCGGAAGTGGCGGACAAGTCGCCTAGGGTAATCTTATATGAAGAATCTTTTTTTGCCTCGAGCGCAGAGGAGAGCAGTTTGCGTGAAAGAAAACCATTGGCCCGGTAGATTGATTCATGAGGAAAAAGAATCGCATTCGAAACAAATAGACCATATTTTCTGCGAGCCTCCATACTGGCCCGCATCCCCGCAACCTTACTCTCCCCATAAACACAGTCGGGCCGAAGAGGAGTAGTTTCATTTTGTGGGTAGACTGAAGCATTTCCAAATATATGAGCGGAGGAAGCGTAGAGGAGTCGTGTTTTTGGTGTCTTCGCAAGGCAACTTTCCACGACGTTTTGCCATCCTTGGCAATGAACCCGAAAGGAATCCTCTCGTTCCTTCGCTAGGTCGGTAACTACAGCTTCACTAGAACGGTGTGAAGCTGCCAAATAATAAACCCTATCTGGCTTTTCCCCTGAAAGAAGGTTTGTTAAGGCTTCCTTATGCAAGGGATTGCATGGGTCAGTTTTACCCACCCCCCAGACCGAATGCCTGGCTGCTCGAAGTTGCTGACATAAAATGATTCCATCTTGGCCATTCGCACCAAAAACAATAACTTTCATTATGCAGTCACAATCTCAATCTCTGGCATAGGAAAAATCATCCTTCCGCCACGAGCTAAATAAGGGGCTTCTTTCCTTAAGATAAAATCGCGAAAATGCCACGGAAGAACGAGATAGTAGTCGGGGTTGCGTTTTCTTCCATCTTCCTCAGAAAGAATGGGTATTCCAGAACCAGGGGTAAATCGCCCGTGTTTCGCAGGATTTACATCGACGACCGCTTCAATCTCGTTTGGCCCAAATCCACAAAACTGCAGAATTACATTCCCCTTTGTCGAAGCTCCATAGGCAAGAATCCGCTTCCCATCATTTCGAAGAGAAAGAATGAGTCTTCGAAGAGATTCGCGGTGGTGAAATACACGCTCGGCAAAGGCAAGAAAGGGCGCTGACGTTCCAAGCCCCATTCGCTCCTCTTCCGCAAGAAGCCAGTCGATAATTTTCGTTTCTCGTGGATAGGAAGATTTTCCTTTAACTGCGGTTACAGCGAAACTCCCCCCGTTCGTAGAGTTCATCAGAACCTCCACAGGCAATAAACCGGCATGATTCAGAAGTTCGAGAACGGGTTTTAATGAGTAGTATTCCAAATGTTCATGACAAATTGTGTCGTAAGAATTCTGCCGAAGCATCGTTGGCATGTACGACTGTTCAAAATGCCATATCCCCCCATCAGGCAACAAACTAGCAATTTCATTCACAAATCCTGATGGATCTTCGAGATCGTAAAACATAGCTACAGATGTAATTAACTTCGGGCGAACTTTCGCTGCAGCCTTCTCAAACTCTCTGGCAGAAAAGAACTTAGGAATCAGCTGGATACCATCAGTGTAGTAGGACCGAAACTTCTCTGCGGATGGATCCATTCCAATCCTTCGAATTCCCTTTACCGTAAAGGCCTTAAGCAGTGTGGCATCGCTACTGCCAATATCCAATATGACGTCTCCTGAAGTTAACCCACAAATACGCTCAAGACGTTTCGCCTTGGATGTGAGGTGCTCGACCATGGAGGCGTTTAAGCCTGAGCGATACCCGTACCCCTCCCCATACATTTCACCCGGATCAAAAGAGTGTGCTAACTGGAGAAGTCCACTCCTCTGAGACCAAACAAGCTCTAAGGGTCCTCGAGTGATCTTATCCGTCGGCGATTTTGGAAAAACCCCAGTAAGGGCTTGATCCCCCAAAGAAAGAACTGGGATAAGTTTCTTATCACCACTAATCCGGCACTCTGTAATTGCCCGATAGCCTTGATTTAAAACTGGGCTCGAGGAACCGCTCATAACCCACTTAACAATGCGAAGTTTATTCCAGCCATTGGTAAAGCAAGCGATTCAGAAGATAAGATTTGAGCGACAGGATAATTTGTAACTATTCGTGCGAAACACTCCTGCTCGTGCATAGCTCGGGGATAATACACTTCAGTTTGGATTCCTTCAGTAGCCAGTTTTTCTCTTATGGCATCCCGATTGCCCTTTCCTGTCACCCGAATCACAAACTGGTTCCAAGTATGTTCCCCTTGCCCTGAATGACAGGAAAATGGCAGGAGAATCGTTCCTGGTTTATGCTCCGTAGACGGCGCCTCTCCTTGGCAGACGCACGAGTCGAGTGGCATGATCGCGCTCCACTTGTCCTGCAACTCCGTCATGAGCCTCATCGAATTGGCTCTCCTCTTATCTAGGGCAAAATCAAGATGCTTTAGTTTTACCCGCAAGAAAGCCGCCTGCAGCTCGTGTAGCCGGAAGTTTCCGCCAATCATCTCATGGAAATATTTTTTCTTTGATCCGTGCACCCGAAGCATCCGTATCTTTTCAGCCAGAGCCGCATCGCTTGTTGTCACAAGCCCACCCTCCCCTAGCGCTCCAAGATTCTTCGTCGGAAAAAATGAAAACGTTCCTAAGGTACCCATGGTGCCCGCCTGCCGCCCCTTATCCTTTGCCCCTAACGCCTGTGCCGCGTCTTCAATCACCGGAATACCATGTTTTTCAGCTGCGGCCAAAATTGGATCCATATCGGCACACTGACCAAACAGATGAACGACAATAATGGCCTTTGTTTTCGAACCGATCTTGGCCACTACCTGATCCGCGCGCAGGTTGTAACAGCACTCCGCACTATCCACAAAGACAGGCACCCCACCCAGCCTTGCCACCGCTCCAGCCGTAGCGAAAAACGTGTAGGTAGGGCAAATGACCTCATCCCCAGGACCCACTCCAACCGCCTGCAAGGCCAACAGGAGGGCATCCGAACCATTCGAAACCCCAATCGAGTGCGGAGTCCCAATCCATACGCCGATCTCCTTTTCAAAAGCTTCCACTTCTGGCCCAAGAACAAATCGACCGCTATCGAGTACTCGATCAAAAGCCGACTGAAGCTCCGCCCGGTATGGAGCGTGCTCCGTCACTAGATCAAGCATTGGAACCTTCATAAGTGACTTATCATAGTCGAGAAAACCCAAGACTGAATCCCAAAAAGAACTTTTTCGCAGGATTGCCCTAAGCGCCCGTCCTAGGCAGTTTCAACCTATGTCCAGTGCCAACGGAGCAAAGTTTATCGTTCAAGGTGGGAATCCCATCTCAGGAGAAATTGAACCCCAGGGAAACAAGAACGAAGCTATGCCCCTGATGGCCGCCACCTGCATGACCGATCAACCCGTCATTCTACAGAACATTCCACAGATCGAAGATGTTCGACTGATGGAAAAAATCCTTAACGATCTTGGACTATCTACCTCCGAATCCGATGCCTGCTCCACGCGACGCACGCTGACTCTTCAGGCTAAAGAAGGTCCCAAATCGACGATCCATTCTGAACTTGGTTCCCGCCTGCGTGGCTCAGTCACTTTGGCAGGACCCCTCCTCGCCCGCACGGGAGAAGTTACCCTGCCACGCCCTGGCGGCGACCGAATCGGACGACGACGCCTAGACACTCACCTGCAAATTTTTTCGGCCTTGGGAGCCACGATTAACGACACCAAAGACGGTCTTCAGATCAAAGCCAAGAAACTGCGCGGAGCCGATATTCTGCTGGATGAAGCGTCCGTCACCGCTACCGAAAACGGCCTCTGCGCCGCATCCCTCGCAGAAGGAACGACTGTCATCCACAATGCGGCCAGCGAGCCCCATGTCCAAGCCCTAGCTAATCTGCTCAATGCGATGGGCGCTCAAATCACGGGAATCGGAACCAATACTCTTACGATCGAAGGGGTAAAATCTCTCAAAGGCGCTACCCACCGAATCGGACCTGACTATCTTGAAGCGGGATCTTTTCTCGCTTTAGCCGCTGTGACGGGTGGAGCGCTTAAAATTCGTAATGCCACCCCGCAACATATGCGAATGATTCTCCAGACTTTTGCAAGGCTAGGAATTCGAACTGAAATTAAGGGGGAAGATATTCACGTAGCAAAGAATCAATCCCTCGAAGTTGAAAAAGAGTTCGGGGGTGCTGTCCCGCACATCGCGGACGCTCCTTGGCCCGGTTTCCCTGCCGACATGACTTCCGTCGCTCTTGTCACTGCTACGCAGTGTAAGGGCACTGTTCTGATTCACGAAAAACTTTTCGAATCTCGCCTCTTCTTTGTCGACGGTCTTCTCGAAATGGGGGCACGAATCATCCTTTGCGATCCTCATCGTGCCGTCGTACTCGGCTCCGATAAACTACGTGGAGCCAAACTCGCCAGCCCCGACATCCGCGCAGGAATGGCGCTTCTCATCGCGGCCCTTTGCGCTGAAGGTGAATCAGAAATCCGTAATGTCACCCAGATCGATCGCGGCTTCAGCCGGATTGAAGAGCGCCTCAAGTCGCTTGGCGCTCAAATTGAGCGTAGGTAATAGGACTTACCGCTTTAGAACCATTGCTCCGGCCGCGGGGCGCGAGGAGAAGATCGTGGCGGCGATGCCAGTTCTGGCTTTGTAATCAGCAGCAATTTTTTTTGTAATCGCATCCACGGCACTTGCTTTTACTAGCGCCACGCAGCAGCCTCCGAAGCCTCCGCCAGTCATGCGGCAGCCATAGACCCCCCCCTTCTCGCCGATCGCCTCGGCAATCTCCACGACCGCATCGAGTTCCGGGCAGCTGACTTCGTAGTCATCCCGCAGAGCCGCATGACTTGCTGCCATCAATCGCCCCACGGTGGGCCAATCGGATTGGCGGACACCTTGCGCCGCCTGTACCGTACGCGCGATTTCGCCGATGACATGGCGGGCACGGCGGTAAACGGTCTCGCTCATTTTGCTTTTTCCAGCTTCGAGCTGGCCAGCGGTCACATCGCGGAGCGATGCCACACCGAGGTTCCTGACGGCTTCCTCGCATTGTGCCCGACGCTCCGCGTATTCGCCGCCGCTCAACTCGTGCTTCACGTTGGTGTTAATGATCAGTAGCGCTACGGACGCGTCCTGCATCGGCACGATCTCTGTTTTCCGCGTGCGGCAGTCCAGCAGGAGTAGGTGACCTTCGCGTCCGAGGGCAGAGATGAACTGGTCCATGATGCCACAAGGGACCCCTGCGAAGTCGTGCTCGGCCTTCTGGCAGAGTAGCGCTTTCTCGACGGGATCAAGAGTCGTGCCCGTGACCGCTTCGAGCAGGGTCCCGGTGCAGACTTCGAGAGCGGCGCTGCTGCTCAAGCCGCTACCCAGCGGCACGGTGGAATGCAGAAGCACGTCGAGACCTCCCGGCTGGATGCCACGAGCCTGAAAACCAGCGACAACGCCACGGGGGTAATTTCCCCATTTGGGTGTGGTTGGCACAACAGGGCGGGAAAGATCAATCGTCGCCACCTCGGCCTCTAGGGTGCTGCGCAGTGTGATAACCTCCCGACCATCTACCGGCCGATCTGCCGCCATCACGCTGTAAAACTCGATAGCCATCGGTAGGACGAATCCATCGTTGTAATCGGTGTGCTCGCCAATGATGTTAACCCGGCCCGGGGCGGCAGCGATCCAGCGAGGCGGACGGCCGTAGATTTTTTTAAATTCAGTGGCGACATGCGCTGCGAGGTCTTGGAGTTTTTTCATAAGTTTTTTCAGCGAGTGGAGAATTTGTAGGTCGTGGTTGTGGTATAGGTTTGTCCGGGACGAAGAATGATGGAGGGAAACTTCGGTTGATGGAGGGCGTCAGGAAAATGCTGGGTCTCCAGACAGAGACCGCTGTGTTGAGTGTAGTAGATGCCGCTATGGCCACACTGCGTTCCATCCAGCCAATTGCCGGTATAGACCTGCACGCCAGGCTCGGTGGTCCGTACCTCCATCACCCGTCCGGAAGTCCTCTCGTAGACCGTGGCGCAACCCGCGAGTCGTTGCCCGCCGCCCTTGAGGACGAAATTGTGATCATAGCCAATGGGCTTTCCGATCAGTCGAGCGAAGTCCCGGCCGATGGCCTTTCGCTTAGTAAAGTCGAACGCCGTGCCAGCCACAGGCACCTGCTTGCCAGTTGGAATCGAGGTGCCGTCCACTGGGATGTAAGCTTTGGCAGCGACCTTCAGCTCGTGGTCAAGAACATTACCGCCGCCAGCCAGGTTGAAATAACTATGGTTGGTCAGATTGACTGGTGTGGCGCGGTCAGTGGTGGCGGTGTAATCAATCCGTAATTCGTCAGCATTGGTAAGCGTCATCAACACGGTAACGTCAAGATTCCCGGGATACCCCTCCTCCCCATGCCGACTTAGGTAGGTAAAGGCCACTGCGGCTTCCCTGCCTTTCACAATCTCGGCCGACCACACAACCTTGTCGAAGCCCCTGAAGCCACCGTGGAGATGGTGCGGACCGTTGTTGACGGCCAATTTGTACTTCTTTCCGTCGAGTTGAAAACGACCTTTGGCCGTGCGATTCGCCACCCGACCGACCGTGCAGCCCAGATAGCTAGGATTGCCGGCTAGGTATTGCCGGAGATTATCGAACCCCAACACGATGTTGCCGAGGCGGCCTTCCCGGTCAGGAACCCGCAGTTCGGTGACGATCGTACCGTAGTTAGTGATTTTGGCACAGAGACCCTGTGCGTTGGTCAGCGTGAAGAGATCGACGCGTTTTCCGGTGTGGGTTTG
>CAJBOM010000109.1 GCA_903956835.1 uncultured Verrucomicrobiota bacterium | reverse complement strand
TATTTTTATCTGTATTTGTTCGGTGGGTTTTACTCAGGAGAGTAAGGGCCCTGTATTTCAGCTTGGGATTGATGTTCTGGCGGAGCGTGGGTTTCGGGATCTAAAGGGCAAGCGGGTGGGGTTGGTGACGAATCCCTCTGGGGTGGATGGGAAGGGGCGTCCGACTTGGCAAGTACTACGGGAGGCGCCTGAGGTGAATTTGGTGGCTCTTTACGGGCCAGAGCATGGGGTGTTTGGCACGGTGGGGGCAGGGAAGGACGTTTATGGGGAGAGGCACGGGGTGGACGGCAACCACGACGGAAAGATAAGCAAAAATGAGGAAACGGGGATCAAAGTGTTCTCCCTTTATGGGGACACGAGGAAGCCGACGCAGAAGATGTTGGAGGGTATCGATGTGATGGTTTATGACCTGCAGGATGTGGGGTGCCGATCCTACACCTTTATCAGCACGCTGGGTTTGGTGATGGAAGCGGCACAGGAGAAGGGAATCGAGGTGATGGTGCTAGACCGACCGAATCCGCTGGGGAACTTTCGGGTGGAGGGATCGCGACCGCAGGGGGAGTTGGTTATCCCGTCTTTTATTGGGCAGTACGATATTCCTTATGTGTACGGGTTGACGATTGGGGAGCTGGGAAAGTGGATTAACGAGGTGCATTTGAGGCGTCCGTGCCGATTGACGGTAGTGCCGATGAAGGGGTGGACGCAGAAGATGACATGGGAGGATACGGGATTGAAATGGGTAGCGACCTCTCCGAATATTCCATTAACACGAGCCACTCGGGGTTACGTGGCGACGGGATTTTTTGGGGAGTTGGGGGTGAGTAATGGGGCCAATCCGACGGGGATAGCGACGACGGGGTTAGATGGGTCGGTGATTCAGCCTTTCGATATCTTTGCGCTGGAGAATGTGGATGCGGAGGAGTTGTGTCGGAGAATGACCGAGTGGGGTTTTAACGGAGTCAGCTTTAGTCCTTTCCGTTTCAAGCCACCGACGGGTCGATACCGAAGGGTGACGATGGCGGGTGCGAAGGTGACGATTGATCCCAAGGCGCCCGCGAACTTAACGGCGATTAACATGGCGGGATTGGAAATTCTGAAAAAACTTCTTCCTCGAAAAAAATTCTTCGCTGATGCGGAAAATATGTTGATGTTCGACAAGCTGAATCGAAGTCGGCAGACGCGAAAAATGGTGGAAGCGGGGATGAGCGCGCGGCAGATCGTGGCGACGTGGGACGCGGGGGTGGCCAAGTGGAGGGAGGAGAGAAAGCCTTATCTGCTTTATCCAGAGAGTGCGGAAGTGACTTCTTTGGCGCCACGAAAGCCTCCGGTGAAGTTGAGGTAGTTCATCTCGATTGGCACTCTCGGAACCTTGCTATGAGGAGATAATTAACAGCTCCAGGCCAATATCTTAGGATTCTTAACTCGCTGGAAAGGCTCAGGGTGGGCATACCAGAAGTTCTTATGATGAAGGCAATCGTTACCGTGACGTTGAAACCCTCGATTTTAGATCCTCAGGGGGAGGCGGTGGCGCATGCCTTGAACCATATGGGGGTGAAGGGGGTCAAATCGGTTCGGATTGGGAAACATATCGAGCTGGAGATTGAGGGAGGGGAGGAAAAGGGGTTGCGGGCGAAGTTGGAGGAGATTTCAAAAGAGTTGTTGAGCAATCCGGTGATGGAGAATTTCCACTTGGATCTGCGGGCTGGCGGATGAGGTTTGCGGTCGTCCAATTTCCCGGGTCGAACTGCGACCAGGACTGCGTGCATGCGTTGCAGGTTCTAGGGCAGGAGGCACGGCTGGTTTGGCATGAGGAGACGAAGATTGATCCTGAGGAGGGGGTGATCTTGCCTGGGGGATTTTCCTATGGGGACTATTTGCGTTGTGGGGCGATTGCACGATTTTCGCCGATCATGAAGAGTGTAAAGCAGGTGGCAGAAAGGGGGCAGGTGGTCGTAGGGATCTGCAACGGATTTCAGATTTTGTGTGAGGCGGGGCTGTTACCAGGGGCTTTAACGAGGAATGAGGGGCTGCATTTTCGGTGTGAGCCGGCCTGGATACGGGTGGAGACGCCCGCATCGCGTTTTACTTCACACTATGGGACAGGGGAGATGTTGAAGATTCCAATTGCGCATGGGGAGGGGTGTTACCGTGCGAGTCCTGAGATTTTGCAGGAGTTGGAGGCGCAACAGAGGGTGCTCTTTCGGTACTGCAATGCGGAGGGGCAGGGGGTGAGGGAGGGGACTCCGAATGGGTCGAGTCACAACATTGCGGGAATATGTAATGATCGAAGGAACGTGCTGGGGTTGATGCCGCATCCCGAGAGGTGTTGCGAGGTGGAGATGGGGGGAGTGGATGGGCGAGGAATTCTTCTTGGGGCGGCCGGAGTAGGAAGAAAAATATGAAGGCGAGGGAGTTCGCTTTAAAGCTGGGGTTGACGGAAGAGGAGTATGGAAAAATTGAGAAGGGTCTAGGAAGAGAGCCGAATGAGAATGAGCTGGGGATGTTCTCGGTGATGTGGAGTTAGCACTGTTCGTATAAGAATACCCGAAGGGAGTTGAGAAAGTTTCCGACGACGGGGCCAGCGGTTTTGGTCAAGGCGGGTGAGAAGAATGCGGGGGTGGTGGACGCGGGGGATGGGTTGGCCTTGGCCTATAAGATTGAGTCGCATAATCATCCGAGTGCGGTAGAGCCCTTTCAGGGAGCG
>CAJBOM010000108.1 GCA_903956835.1 uncultured Verrucomicrobiota bacterium | reverse complement strand
GGACTGGAAGTGCATGTGCAACTTCTCACTCAAACCAAAATGTTTTGCGGATGTACCAACCACTACGGAGATGCCCCTACTAGCCACGTCTGCCCCGTCTGTCTCGGCCTGCCAGGCAGTCTTCCCGTTCCCAACGAAGAGGCGATTCGTCTTACTCTTCTCACAGGGCTAATGCTCGGTTGCACCCTCGCCCCCGTGGCACGATTTGATCGCAAAAACTATTTTTATCCCGACATGCCCAAAAATTATCAGATCAGTCAGTACGACGATCCTCTCTGCGCCGGCGGCCTAGTCCCCCTCGATCCCTTCCTTTTTCCCAAAGAAATCCAAGACACCGCCGAAGCCAAAGCAGGCCGCGCGATTCGCCTCACCCGCATCCACCTCGAAGAAGATGTCGCCAAATCTTTCCACTTTGAAGATCGCAGCGGAATCGATTTTAACCGAGCTGGTACCCCCCTGATGGAAATCGTCTCCGAAGCGGATCTCCGTACTCCAGGTGAAGCCTTCTCCTTCCTCGGTTCCCTCCGCCAAGTTCTCCTCGCAGGCCACGTCAGCCATGCGGATATGGAAAAAGGCCAAATGCGCTGCGACGTGAACGTTTCCGTAAGGCCCATCGGCCAGAAGGAGTTTGGCACCAAAGTGGAACTAAAGAATCTCAACTCCACCAGCGGTGTCCGCCGAGCTTTGACTTACGAGATCGCTCGACAAATCACCGCCTGCGAAAAAGGAGAGGCCATCGCCCACGAAACCCGCCGCTGGGATGATGAAGCTGGCGCCACCTTCACCATGCGGACCAAAGAAAAAGCTCATGATTACCGCTACTTCCCCGATCCCGATCTTCTTCCCGTGCGCACCGATCAAGGCCTGCTGGAGGCGGCTCGGACCCGTCTCCCTGAGCTTCCCACCGTTCTACAGTCGCGCCTCATCCAAGCCTTCGGAGTCACCGCTTACCAAGCCAGCGTCCTAGGGGCGGATCGCGTCCTTTGTGCCTACTTTGAAAAAGCAGCCGCTCAGGCCAAAAGCAAAGCCACCGTCGCCAACTGGATCCTCAACGACTTCCTCGCCACCCAGCCCGACCCCGCCACCACCCCTATCCTCCCGGAGTTTTTTGGCGAGCTGGCCGATCTCGTGGCCGACGGCACGATTAACAGCGCGCAGGCGAAAAAAGTCTTCGCCGAACTCATGGCCAATCCCGCCTCGCCCCGCGAAATCGTTAAACGCCTCGGTCTGGCCCAGATTTCCGATGTCTCCGCCCTCGGCACCTACTGCGACGAGGCGATCGCGGCCAATCCGCGGAGCGTCGAGGACTACCGAGCGGGCAAGACCAACGCGATCAACGCGCTCAAGGGTTTTGTCATGAAAAAAAGTCAGGGCAAAGCCAATCCCCTCCAAGTGGACGAAATCTTAAAGGCGAAACTTTCCGCTTAGACGGTTGCCCTTCCTCCCTCCTTGGGCGATCTTTCTCCACGGCCATGATCTCCAACGAAGCCTACGTCCTCGAACTCCTCCAGAACTCCGGGTCGGTTTCCCTCGAGGATATGGTCGCCTGCCAGCAGGAAGCGGCGGCCAACGGTCTTTCCACTCTCGAGAGCATCAGCAAACGGGGTCTACTCACCCAAGATCAGATTTTGGAAATCGTGGCCAAAGATTGCGGAATGGAATTCGAGGCGCGGATCGAGCATGTCGATGAAGATGTTCTCAACACGATTAAGCCCGCCGATAGTCGTCGCTACCACGTTCTTCCCGTCCGCCGATTGCCCTCTGGCTTGCGCATCGCGATTTCCGATCCTCTCGATTTCGAGACGCTCGACGCCCTGCGCTACCTTTTGAAGACCGATCTCGAACCGGTGGTGGTGCCCCTCGCCAGAATCGACGAGGCGATTGTTAAGTTCTTCGGCAAGAACGATGAATCTTTGCAAGCTTTGATGGCCAATATGGATGGCAGTGAGCTGGAACTAAAAACCTCAGGGGGCGAAGAAAACGAAGAAGCCGCCGAAGGAGACGCCCCCATCATCCGGATGGTCTATGGACTCATCTTGGAAGCGCACCGCCTGCGGGCGAGTGACATCCATATCGAACCACTCGAAAAAAGACTGCGCCTGCGCTATCGCATCGACGGAAATATGCAGGAGATGCGAGATCCGCCCAAACGCCTTCAATCAAGCATCATCAGTCGAATCAAAATCATGTCGAATATCAGCATCGCCGAAAAGCGCCTGCCTTTGGACGGTCGTATTTCTTTGGCCACGGTGGATGGTCCCACTCTCGATCTTCGCGTCTCTACCGTCCCCACGATTCACGGGGAATCGGTCGTCATGCGAATTCTCGATAAGAAGAATCTGATGCTAGGCCTCCCCGAACTGGGTTTCTTTGCCGACGATCAACTCATTCTCGAACGCGTGATTAACTATGCCGACGGAATCTTTTTGGTCACAGGGCCCACCGGATCAGGAAAATCGACCACCCTCTACGCCTGCTTGAACATGATTAATAAACCAGATCGAAAATTAATTACGGTGGAAGACCCAGTCGAGTATCAGTTGGCAGGCGTCAATCAGGTTGCGGTCAACACCGACATTGGCATGACTTTTGCCGCCGCCCTGCGCGCCATGCTCCGCCAAGCCCCCAACATCATCATGGTGGGAGAAATTCGAGACGTAGAAACCGCCTCCATCGCCATCAATGCCTCCCTCACGGGGCATTTGGTCTTTTCCAGCCTGCACACCAACGATGCCCCCAGCGCCATCACCCGCTTGGTCGATATGGGAGTAAAACCTTTTCTCGTCTCCTCCTCCATTCGCGCGGTCCTCGCCCAACGCCTTATTCGCAAAATCTGCCCCGACTGCAAACAGCCCTATACCCCCACCGATCTCGAACTGCGCGCCCTTAATCTTAGCACCTCCAATCTCGCAGAAGCCCGTTTCGCCAAAGGCCACGGGTGCGATCGCTGTCGTGGCACTGGCTA
Organism: uncultured Verrucomicrobiota bacterium; assembly: GCA_903956835.1. GTDB lineage: Bacteria > Verrucomicrobiota > Verrucomicrobiia > Methylacidiphilales > Verrucolacustridaceae > Verrucolacustris. Next base: position 8,828 of record CAJBOM010000108.1, on the reverse strand, counting down.
CCGAGGACGGGCAGGAATTTTTGAAATTTTTGTGGTGGATGACGAGATGCGCCACTTGATCAATGAAGGTGTTCCCGTTTCCAAGATTCGTCAGCGAGCCCGCGATTTGGGCATGCGCACCTTGCGTGAGGACGGAATTCGTAAGGTGGTCTCAGGCATGACTACTCCAGAAGAAGTGATTTCCGCCACGATGTCGGATAAGGATTAATCCATGGACGCCCGATTCCTTCTCCCCTTCCTTGAAGAGCAGACCATTCTCTCCACCGAACAGGCACGAGAAATTTCCGAAGAGCAAAATCGAACGGGCAAACCGATCGAAACGATTCTGGCCAATTTCGGTATCATTCAACTTCCTCAGATCCTCGAAAAGATTTCCGATAGCCTAGGTCTGCCCCTGATTGCGGATCTCACTGGACTCGACCTCAGTCCCGAACTACTCGCCCGAATCCCGCCTCACACCGCCCGCAATTTAGGGGCTCTACCCATAGCCGGCGATGCCACCACCTTAACGGTGGCCTTGGTCGACCCTCTTGCCAGCCAAGCCTTGGAAGATTTGCGCTTCGCCACGGGAATGGAAATCGCCCAAGTCGTCGCTCCACCCGATCAAATTCAACCTCTCCTCGACAAACACTACGGCTCAGCCGAGGTCAATATCGATGAACTGCTCGCCGAATTGGAGAATGCTCCCGATAGCGCCCTGACCGCCGAAGGAGTTGACCTCAGCGAAGCAGGTAGTGCTCCAATCATCAAATATGTTAACACGATCATCGCTCGAGCGATTCACGCCAAGGCGAGCGACATCCATTTCGAACCTTTCGAAAAAGAATTTAAAATTCGCTATCGGGTTGACGGAGCTCTTTACGAGATGGCCCCGCCTCCACGGCGCCTGGCGATTCCCCTCACCTCCAGAATTAAAGTCATGGCTAACTTAAACATCGCCGAGCGCCGCGTACCTCAAGACGGGCGAATTCAAACAATTCTCGCAGGTCGCCAAGTCGATTTGCGAGTCTCCACTCTGCCCACCCAGTATGGAGAAAGCGTCGTGCTCCGTATTCTCGATCGCACGGTGGTCAATCTAGATTTGGAGAAGTTAGGTATTCCAAAACACATTTTCGATTACATCTGCGAGACCGTGGAAAAGCCCAACGGCATCTTTATCGTCACGGGTCCCACGGGTTCGGGCAAAACCACCACCCTCTACTCCTGCCTCGGCCGGATCAACACCATCGACACCAAAATTCTCACGGTTGAGGATCCGGTCGAATACGAATTAGAAGGTATCATCCAAGTTCCCGCCAACGAAGCCATCGGCCTGACCTTTGCCCGCGCCTTGCGCGCCTTCTTGCGGCAAGATCCTGACAAGATTCTCGTCGGAGAAACCCGCGACTTGGAAACCGCCCAGATCGCCATTCAAGCCAGCCTGACGGGTCACTTGGTCATGACCAGTCTGCACACCAACGATGCCGCCGGAGCGGTTACCCGCCTTCTGGACATGGGAGTGGAACCCTTCCTAATGTCTGCCACCATGGAGGGCATTCTGGCCCAGCGTCTTCTCCGCCGAGTGTGCAAAGAGTGCCGCACTCCCTTTCCCCCTAAAGAGGATGTCCTCGCCCAGCTCGGCATGACCGCTTCCGAGATCGGAGACCGCCCTTTCTACTTCGGTAAAGGTTGCGAGGTCTGCAACGGCACAGGCTACAAAGGGCGTGTGGGTATTTATGAGCTCCTCGACATCCGAGAACCGATTCGACAGTTGATCAATGAGCGTGCACCTTCAGTTGTTATCCGCCAAAAAGGAATTGAACTCGGCATGACCACCCTACGCCAAGACGGCATTCGCAATCTTCTCGAAGGCCACACCAGCATCGAGGAAGTACTCAAGTACACCTAATCGCTATGCCTCTCTTCGCCTACTCTGCGGTCGATGCCCAAGGAAAAACCCACCAGGGAACTCTTGAGGCTAACAGCGCCGCCGATGCCGCCGCCGCCATTAAGAAAAAGGGGCAGTTCCCCACCAATATTTCTGAAACCACCGCCGCCGCTTCAGGCAAAGCAGCCGGCAAGGGCTTTTCCTTTAAGTTTTCTTTGGGGGGCGGTGGAGGCACAGGCAAAGTTCCTAGCAAAACCCTAACCGTTTTTACCCGCCAGCTCTCTACCCTGATTAGCGCGGGTCTGCCTCTCCTTCGCAGCCTGCGCACCTTGGGAAAACAGGAAAAAGACGCCAACCTTAAAAAGATCATGCTGGGCTTGTCCGAGTCGGTTGAGGGAGGCACAACTTTCTCCGAAGCTCTTTCTCAGCACCCCAAGGCCTTCAACAAACTATACGTCAACATGGTCAAGGCTGGTGAGCTGGGTGGTGTTCTCGAAATCGTCCTCACCCGTTTGGCCGAGTTCGCCGAAAAAAGTCAGCGGATCAAAGGCAAGGTCACCTCCGCCATGGTCTATCCCCTGGTGGTCTTAACCATCGCCGTCGGTATCGTCACCTTCCTTATGCTTTTTATCGTGCCCAAATTTGAAGCCATCTTCAAAGACATGCTCGGAGGCAGACCCCTGCCTTTCATTACTCAGATGATCATGGATCTTAGCCGATTCATTCAGGGAAATTTTATCCTCATCGCGGTGGTTATTATTGTCGCGGTCGTCGCCGCACGCTTTGCCATGAAGATGCCTGGGGTTGCCGCGACAGTGGATAATTATAAACTCAAGATTCCCCTTTTCGGCGATATGTTAACCAAAACCTCCGTCGCACGCTTCAGCCGCACCCTAGGCACCTTGGTTTCTTCCGGAGTTCCCATTCTTCAGGCCCTCAACATTACCCGCGATACCGCAGGCAATCTGCGCGTCAGTAAAGCGGTTGAAAGTATTCACGACAACGTCAAGGAAGGGGAATCGATGGTCACCCCCATGGAAGCGAGTGGTATTTTTCCTCCCATGGTCGTCTCCATGGTCCAAGTGGGCGAAGAAACAGGACAACTGCCCGACATGTTAACCAAAGTTGCTGACGTTTTCGAAGAAGAGGTGGATAACGCAGTCTCCGGTCTCACTTCCCTCCTTGAACCCGTCATGATCGTCCTCCTCGCCCTTGTCGTCGGCACGATCGTCGTCGCCCTCTTTCTTCCACTCATCACCATCATCCAAGATTTGACCGGCGGCGCGTAGTCGGTGCTCGGCGACTCCATCCTGGAGGTCGTGGTCTGCCGATTTCGGGAAGATCTCGCCTGGACCCGTAATCTGCCCCACGGCGTTCCCGTGACCATCTATGACAAAACAGTTCCTCCCGATCCTCTTTGGCCCGGGGCTTTACCCTTACCCAACATCAGCCGAGACGACTACGTCTGGTTACACCATCTGTTCGAACGCTACCATGATCTGGCCGACCTGACCGTCTTCGCCCAAGGACGGCCTTTTGATCATGCCCCTGATCTTCATCGGGTCATCCGTCAACTCGCTCGTGCCGACGAACCCACCCCCGATTTCTGGTGGCTAGGATTTCTTTGGGAGACGGATAACGCTCGGGGCTATCCATCATTCGTGAACTGGACCAAGAATCCCACCCGACGAGAGCTGGATCTCGAAAGTTTTTTTCAAGCCCTTTGGCAAGAACCTGCCCCCGAGGTCGTCCGCTACGTGGGGGGAAGTCAATTCGCCCTTTCCCGCTCGGCCGCACACCGCCGCCCGCGGGAGTTTTATGCACGCGCTCGAGATATCTGCCTCAACTTTCCTGATGCTGCACACTTCTTTGAACGAACCTGGGATCGCATCTTTCTCGCCCCCCCTCTCGATCCTGCCCTTTTCGGCCCATCGGGCCTCCGCCTACTCAAGCCCGTGCGCCCGAAGACCCCAGCCAAACTTCTTTAGGGAGTACCCACCTCCGCTTTCGAGGGCACCTTAGCCTCAGTTCTCGACTGCAAGGTGGAGAGCCTTTCGCGCAGGCTGGAGGGAAGCATCACGGTTCCTCCCTGAATATGAACTTCTCCCGCTTCGTTCCTTTTTAAGTCAGGTGTATCCACTCCCTGCTGCCTCGACTCCTCCCTCAGTAAATTTCCGTCGGCATTAACCACCGTGATTCGATGAACTCCCGCCGCCGTGGCGTAAAGAAGATGCAAATGATTTTCTGAATCAAATTCTGCTTTGGGTTTACCCAAGGGAAGGTACGGACCCAAGCGGCGCACGGGATAAACTAGATTCTGCTCGGGCACCTCCACCTTTAGGTAGAGCCCCACGTTCGGGTCTTCATAAAATTTAAGAAGAGAATAAATTCTTCGCTCCTTGCCATCTCCTCGTGGCACCGACCAGATCACCTCTCCTTTGCCGACAAGAAAATCGAGAGACTCGGTCAGCAACTTCTCACCCGAGGGAAGGTGGACCGAGGCTCTCGCTCGATATCCCCCAGTATCACGAACCAAATAATAAGGGGCCAAATCAACCGAAATAGCCGTGGACTCTCCCGACTTCAAAATCTTGTCGGGAGGACTCAGCGGGCGCTCGGGCGCAATCAGCATTCCATCACGGGACTGCACCACCATCTCCAGCCAAGGTTGACCCTTAGCCTCGGTCAGGCGAAGTTCCGTTGCTCCCTGATTTTTCAAGCGAACCGTGAATGGAATAGGAGAAAATTGCAAATAGGCCGTCTTCGCCGTCTCCAGCCTAACGTCAACTTGTGCCCAGCCTGCCGAGCAAGCCAGGCCGAGGAAGCAAAGGAGAACTCGCGTAAAGCAATTCATACGTTAGGCAATATGCGGGCGGGCCTAACCCCACGGCAAGAGGTAAGGCAAGTTGGCCTTACGACCAACCGCGACACTCAGGAGAAAACTTTTCTTAGTTCGAAGCGAGAACCGTCTGTGGCACCACGGCATTTTCGGTCACTAGAGCAGTTTCTGGCTCCACAGCAGTTTCGACTGGTGCTTGAACGGTCAGGTTCGCAGAACCTTTCCGACTCGTGTCCAAGCGAAGAGCAGCTCGCAGAGCTTTCTTCCAAGTGCCGTAGAAATGCTTTTTGCACGCCGCGGCAAAGAGAGAAGGATTAGCTTTCTTTACCTCGGGGGTGATTAGCTTCACCCCTTGAGCCTTCAACTCCAAGATGCCCTCGGCGACCGAAGCCTTCGTCCAACGCTTGCGACGGCGGATCTCATCATAATTGATTCCTGCACTTTCCAACGCCCGACCCCAGTTACCGAAACGGCGCCGAGCTGTCGCGATGAGCTTGTTGGACGATTCATCCATCGACTTGGAGCTAAGATCCGCCCCTTCGGTTTGCAATCTGCGGATCTCTTCGAGAATGCCTTCCATATCCCAACTGCGATACCGGTAAATTTCTTCCGAGGCCAAACCCGCTGCTTCCAAGGCCGCGCGCCAATCGCCGAAATATTTAGGCCGGATTGCCGCATAAACCATGGAGTTGTGTTGGCTCAGAGCCATCGAACGGAAGGAAAGATCGAAGCCGAGTGCGGCTAAGTTCCGGATCTCTTCCACGATCACCTCTTTCGACCACTTCCGATACTTGCGAACCGCCTCATAGGAAATGCCCGCCGCCTCCACCGCCTTCTGCCAGCTTCCGTAGTAACGGATCGATGCGGCCAAAAGCTCCTGATAATTCAAACGAACGTGATTGGCATAGAGGGCTTCACCCTTTTCTTTCCATTGGCGAATTTCGGTAAGGACCCGCTCTGCACTCCAACGAAGATTTTTGCGTGATTTAATATTCATAGATTTCTTTATAGACGGAAAAATCTATTTGTCAAGTCACAGAAAATTTGCGTATCTACATATTATTGATGGTTATAGCTTTATATTATTTAATCACCTCTAGAGAGCCTCTTGGCCAAGGAGGCTGGCAAGCCGGCCTTAAGAATTTTTGAGGCGGCTTTTTCCACATCGTAATCCACCCTCCGCAGGTCGACAATCTGCTCCTGGGAGTCGTATGTCACGTAAGCCGCTCGCCAATCTCCATCCCGCGGTTGCCCCACCGACCCCACATTAAAAAGAAATTTACGGGCCACCTTCAGTCGCTCGGGGTGGACATCGACTCTACGAAATTCAACTGGTCGTACCTCTTTTTCTTTCAAGAAAACTGCAGGTCGATGAGTATGTCCGATAAAGCAAAGATTGGTTTTTTGGTAGAAGAAACTCGTTTGTGCCTCAAGCCGAGTCGAGACATAGGCCCAATTTTCTGGGCCGTCCAAAGTGGCATGGGCCAAGGTAAACGCTGTCTCCCCATGTAACAAAGGCAGTCGTCGCAAATAATTCAACTGGGCTGGGCTGAGTTTGCTTCGCGAAAAACTCAATGCCTCCTGCGCCTCCTTCGAAAAGGTTCCTGGACTTTGGGAGTGGGTCACCAGCTCGTCGTGATTTCCTTTCACCACTGGACAACCCAAAGCTCTCACCACCTCCACACACTCCGCAGGGTTCGCATTGTAGCCAACCAAATCCCCAATGCAGAGGGGGTGGGTTACCTGCTGATCCTCCATATCCGCTAGTACCGCCTCCAAAGCTTCCAAATTCCCATGAACGTCGCCAAATATTCCGTATTTCATTTTATCTTCCCCGCCTTTTTCTCCGCCACCTCTTTCTCCAGTCGCCTAATCTCGCGTTCCACCACTTCAGGCCTACGGGCTTGGCTGGGCACCTCGCCCATCTCACGCCGTAAATTTTTAAAATAATCTAGCGCCCCCTGCTTGTCCCCTGCTTTCTCTAAGGCGTAGCCAACAAACCGCTCCAAATAAGGAGGCGCATCTCCTTTGCTCAACGCTTCTCGGTAACACTTAGCCGCCTCCTGATAATCTCCCAGCCGTTGCCAATAAAGATCCCCCAGTCGCTGAAAAAGAAGCGCCTTCTCTGGAACCGCCTTCGTTCCCCTCTCTAGAAGATCTCGCCCCGCCTCCACCCACCGCCGGGCCTCTATCTTCCGTTTCGTCTCACTGCTTTCCCCGCTGTACCTTTCCGCCGCCACCGCCGCATTCCATGCCAAATGCCAGGAGGCCGTATCCCAGAAAACCGCAACTCGCGGTTGCAACATCGTCGCCAACTCCAATGCACTTCTCACTCGAACCCACTGCTGCTCTTCCCACGCCCCGTGAGCCTGCAACATCAGTGCATTTGCCGCCAGACCACGAAATCCTCCCAAGGCCGCCAACGCCAGTCCTTGCCCTACTTTTTCGCGAATCGCCACCGTCGTCGGTCCGCTAAATCCGTAGGTCGCCTTCCTCTGATCTCGAGCCATCGCTTTTTCCCAAGGAATTTTGGCTCCGCCCCAAACCAGCAATAAGACCAACGCCCCAGCCACGGCCGCTATTGGCTTCAAATATCTCTCCCCTCAAACATGCAGGCCGCCGCCGCCAAAAGGACCCCAATGTACACTCCCGAGTACCCCACCACCTCCAGCGTCGTTCGCCACACCACCACATTCCCCGCCACAATTTCATCAATCAGATTATAAAGATTAAAATCAGGCACAAGCAGCGCCACCACCGCTAAAAAAATCCTCACCGTCCAGCGAGACACCTCCCCCGCCTCCAACCACTGCTCCCTCGCCACTGACTGCAAATGCCCAATCAGATAGACCAAGAGTGTCATCGCCATGACAAAAGTTGTCGAAGTCGCGATCGTGCTAAAAAATACCGCCAAAGCAGCTACCACCGCCAATTTTGCCCCCACTAATAAAACCGCTTGAAGTAAACGCGGATCCATCGCCTCGGCCCGAATCGCCGCCGCTGCCTCAGGTTCCAGCCCCTCAGCTCGCAGAAACTGTCCTTCCTTCCAAGCCAGAACCCCCCAGACCGCCAGCGCCATAATCACCACCATCAGGGCCAAATAAGCGGTCAGCCCAAAATATTTTCCCACGACAAATTCCCATCTGCGTAGAGGACGGCAAAGGGCCGTCAAAATCGTTCGCCTTTCAATCTCCCCAGGAATTAACTGGGCCGCCCCCAGAAGCCCCACCAATAAACCCGTCAGACTGATCGCTGCATACCCCAGATCCTTGAGAAACTTAAACTGTTCTTGAAAGGAAAACTCCGTGAAATAGTTCGCCCCGCCGATCAAAACCAAAGCAAACACCAAAAGCACCGCAAACACCTTCTGCCGCACCGCTTCCAGAAAGGTGTTTCCTGCCACCGCAGAAATTCTACGTAAGCAGCCGATCATCGTCGCGTCTCCTCAGGCAAACTTCTCAGAAAATAATCTTCCAACCTCTCCCGCGGAGCGCCCTCCCGCACCACTTGCCCTCCCTTTTTCTTCAGCCAGGCCAACAGCTCCTGGCGATCCCCCTCAGGCAACCCTTGCACTTTCACTTCCCACTCATTCTTCCTCGTCAGCAGATCCTCTAATCGACCTTCCCGTAGCTTTTTTCCGCGGTGCAAAATAATCACCCGATCCGCCACATCCTCCACCTGCTCCAATAGATGGCTCGAGAAAATCACCGTTTTTCCGCGTGCCTTCAGTTCGAGAATTAAGTCTCGGATCTCTCGTGAGCCTGCGGGATCAACCCCCGCAGTGGGCTCATCCAACATCAGAATTTCTGGATCACCCACCAACGCTCCTGCCAGGCCAGCGCGTTGCAACATTCCCTTGGAGTAGGTGCGCAAGGGCCTTTTGCCCGCTTCTCCACCCAACCGAACCAATTCAAGAAGTTCCTTCACTCTCTTCTCCAGCCCTGCCCCTCCCAAACCACTTAACCTACCATAATATCGCACCAACTCCGCTCCGCTCAAAAAAACTGGAAAGTAGGGATTTTCTGGAAGAAAGCCGATCTGCCGTCGTGCCGAAATCGTTCCTGCACGAAATCCGCACACCTCAGCCGATCCTGAAGTCGGCCGTAACAGGCCCAAAATCAT
>CAJBOM010000107.1 GCA_903956835.1 uncultured Verrucomicrobiota bacterium | reverse complement strand
TCCTACTTGCAGGTAGACAATGGCAAAATTGCTCGAATCCAGATGATCCATCGGACAGATCTCCGGCTACTGGCCCTGTTCCTTGCTATTTTCGTAATAGGCGTAGGCCTGATCGTCTGGTTGCGCTGAGTCTCTATTTCACCCCTCCCTCCCCTACTCCTTCTTTTTTACCCTACAATCCTGGATCCGTTTTTTACATTCTACCAACTCCTGACTCGAATCCGTAAAGTGTTTCGTCCGGATCAGTAACGCCCGCTCATAATAACTTCTCGCATCCTGATAATCCCCTGAGCTCGCACACGCATCCCCGATCACCAGCAGCGTAAGCGCAACGTTTGGATGATCCTTTCCTAGCGCCCTCTCCACCATCCCTAGCGCCTTCAGATGTTCATGAAAAGGTGGTCGAACTCCCCCTTTCCCTACGGAAAATTCTGCACCCCCCTGATCCACCCAATTTACTTTCGTCGACGAACCATCCCCAAACCTCCCAAAGCTAAAAGACACAAAGCCAAACTGGAAGGCTCTGGTACTCCCGTAGGAGCCGAAAACGTAGCAAGTTGGTCGGCAGTGATAAAGGTCAGATCCCCGTCTAGGTAGGTGGCGACGGGATCGTTAGCATTCAAAGAATACGGCGCTTCAAACTGAAAATTGACTTGTGAAGTATTGGCAAAGTTCATCATAACCATGCTCGGCGTTGTGAAATTCACGTCCACAGCGTTACCAGTGAATTGCCACGCACCAGCATTCTCGGTGGCCGTCAATGTTGTATCTGGCGTCAGTTGATAGGAAACGAAACCCGAGCCCGCAAGCACCCGCACCGCCTCAGTTTGGATTATCGTTTTAGTCGTGGTCGTCCAAGGCACGCCATTGTTTGAGCCCGAGCTCGTGGAGGTATTACTAGATCCGTCCACATCGTAGGTCAGTAGCCTGAAATCGCTGAGCACCTTGGCGATGCTGAAAGTATGACCCGCATCCGCTTCAAAAAAGTTTAGGGTGTAGTTTATCCCCAGCGGATTGCTACCCGCGACAGGATCAAGCGCCGAATTCCAACCCGCTGTAGAGGTATACCGCGCCTGGAGATCTCCACCAGCAGTTGTTTTTACGGTATAATTATACGTCGCCGCCCCGTAAGTTGACGTTGTAATTTTCATGTCGACGCCCTCGGCAACATTTCTAAAACTCTGCGTCAACCCATTATATTGATTTGAAATGGCGGACTCGACCCGATCTGAAAAGTTAAACCCAGTGTAAGTTGTAACCGCACGCCCTTGACCCATCCCGAAAAATCCAACACCCATGATCAACGCAAGAATCTTAGTACCACTGGGTTTATGCATAATTACAACGTAGATGGCAGACCGAATTTCGTCTATACCTATAGATGGGTATTAGGAAGACAGGCTGGTTTGCAAATGAACCGCTGCCTGTCGGACCAATTGGGAACCACTGACTTTGAGTTTTCGGCAAATGGCCTTGCGGTGCGTTTCCACCGTTCGTACGGCAATACGGAGATCATCGGCAATCTCCTTGCTCATCCTCCCTTGACCGACCATGGAATAAATCTGCCGCTCCCGCTCAGTTAAAAGATCCCAAGGATTAGCATGGGCCACAGAAGAAGCGAAGGGTCGGATAATCTCTGCGATCTCCTTATGGAGAGTTCCATAGGCTTGGGTTTTATCCACCACCGCCTTAACATTCGGACGAAGATCTGTCGGGCAAACAAACTCACTGGCATGGCCGGAAAGAATGATGCTATTCACTGTACGATTCTTACGCACTGCCGTTTTAAGGACCGAAAGCCCCAGCCCGTCGGGCAACTGCAGATCCAAAATCAGTAAGTCCGCTTCATTCCCTAGGCAGAAATCAATCGCGGGAGTGACCCGTTCAAAGCTGCCAATCACTTCCAGTCCGGGAATATTTCTGATCATGGCAACGAG
>CAJBOM010000106.1 GCA_903956835.1 uncultured Verrucomicrobiota bacterium | reverse complement strand
GCTCGACCTAGTTGGGGTGGGGTGGGTAGGGTAGGTGATTATTGGTCCCATAGCTCAATAGGATAGAGCAGCTGTTTTCTATGTGACTATAGATTAAGCATTTAAGTTGATTAAGACTGACCCATAACGACTTAAATATTTCACTTTCCTACCTCTCCTACCCGAGATAACCCAATTTTTGCTTTGCAGTATACGAATAGGTATACGAGTTGATCAAATACGTGAAGTTCTGCTACCTAAAGATTTTTTAACAAACAATCGGAGGCAAAGGGCCACCCAAGTGGCCCCCTGATTAACTTTAAAAATTCTCGGAAAGCCTCAAACGAGGTGGCGTGGAAGATCTTCTAAAACTTCACAACCGAGCTGTTCCATCACCTGCTGGAGTTGTTTCTGGAAGATTTCGACCACTTGATCGCCACCCTTTGCGCCCATTGCACAAACTCCGTACATCGGTGCGCGGCCTAGGAAAGTGAATTCAGCCCCGCTGGCCATAGCGACAGCGATGTCGGAGCCGGAGCGGATACCTCCGTCCATCATGATTTTGGTGCGGCCTTTGAACTGTTTTGCCAGCACGGCAGTGGCTTTGATGGTCGATTGGCCTTGGTCGAGTTGCCGACCGCCGTGGTTGGAGACGATCAGTCCGTCGGCTCCGAGGGAGAGGGCGAGTTCGGCGTCCTCGGGGTTGACGATGCCTTTGACTACTAGATTGCCTTTCCACTGATCGCGGATGGCGCGGATACGCGAGGCGGTCAGTCGACCACTGAAGGTTTTGTTCATGAACAGGCCGAGGTGTTTCATGGAGAGTCCGGGCGGAATATAGGGCTTGAGGGTGGCAAATTGGGGGATGCCTGCGAAAAGTTGGGAAAATGACCACGTCGGGCGGGTGCACATTTGGAAAACATTTCGGAGGCTCATCTTGGGTGGGACGGAGAGGCCGTTTCGGATTTCCTTAGGGCGGTAGCCGAAGGTGGGGGTGTCGGCGAGGAGAACGAGGGTTTTACAGCCGGCTTCGGAGGCACGACGCAGGAGATTGTCGCGGAGCGAATCCTCGGCGGGATGGTAGAGCTGAAACCAGAAGTCGCCCTCGGTGATTTCGGCAACGGTTTCGATGCTGGCGGTGGTGACTGTGCTGAGGACGAAGGGAATGTTTTGCCTGCGAGCGGTGCGGGCGAGGATCTCGCAGGACTTTGGCCACATCAGGCTCTGGAGACCGACGGGAGCGATGCCAAACGGAGAAGCGTATTCGCGGCCGAAGAGGGTGGTTTTTTGGGAAGCTCCCTTGTAGTCGCGCAAGTAGGCTGGGCGGAGTTCCACGGCGCGGATGTCACTGGTGTTTTTGTGTAGGTTCACTTCGGCCATGCACCCTCCTGCGAGGTAGTCGTAGGCGAAGCCAGGCAAACGTTGGCGGGCGCGTTCGGCCAGAAGTTCAATTGACGGGTAGGAGGGGTTCATGAATGGGATAGAGCTAGGAGTGAGATAACCATATTTGGAGACTAGAACCTTTATGATCGAAATCAATCATTAGAGAATTGACCTTTGACTACAAAGGTTATTTGGGATGGGCGGATTCCTTGTGGGAGAGTTTCACATGACGAAGGCAGAGTTTCCGTAAATCGTGCTGTCGTGCCCCGCCGATTACCCAAGCAACCTGCAGAGCGGCGCCAAGAGCTGCGCCCTCTTCCGAGGCCACTTTGACTACCCTGACCTGAAAAATATCCGCCAGGATCTGACGCCAGAGCGGATTCTTGGATCCGCCTCCCGTGAGGCGAATCTCTTGGGGTCGAATTCCAAGGGAGCGCAGGCGGTCCAAACCATAACCCAAACCTTGGGTGATTCCCTCGAGAGTGGCGCGGGCGATATGGCCTGCGGTGAAGTTTTCCAAATTGAGCTCCTGATAGGAAGCGGTCGCGTGGGGTAGGTTCGGCGTTCGTTCTCCCTGCAGGTAGGGAATGAACTTAAGTCCATTGGATCCGGATGGAACTTTAGCGGCCAACCGGGTCCACTGGTCGTGGGAAAGGCGCAAAGCCTTGCCCATGGCCTCGGTGGCCACGGTGACGTTCATGGTGCAAACCAAAGGCAACCAACCTCCAGTGGAATCACAAAAAGCGGCGACTTCACCACGAGGATCGATGATCGGACGATCACTATATGCGTAGATGGTTCCCGAAGTCCCAAGACTGAGGGTGACCACTCCGGGGCGCACATTTCCGGTGCCGATCGCTCCCATCATGTTGTCACCCCCGCCAGGTCCGACCGGGATTCCTGAAGGAAGACCCAAAGTTTTGGCGGAAGAGACCGAAAGATCACCCGCTGTCCCGCCTGGGGAAATCAGTCGTGGCAAAAAGGAAATTAACTTCGAATCGATGGAGCGCAGAACCGGCTCCGACCATTTTCGTCTACGAACATCAAAAAAACCGGTACCGGAGGCATCGCCGTATTCCATAGTTTTTTCACCGGTGAGCCAAAAGTTGAGGTAGTCGTGGGGCAGAAGTACGGAGGCCAGCCGGGCGAAGTGTCGGGGCTCATGTTTTTTTAACCAGAGAATCTTCGAGGCAGTGAAACCAGATGGGAGGCCGTTACCGGTTTTTTGGATCAGACGACGAAGGCCACCGTTCTTTTGGATAATTCCTTCCGCCTCGTTGGCGGTGCAGGTGTCGCACCAGAGCTTGGCGGGGCGGATGATTTGATCGTTACGATCTAGAGGAACGAAACCATGTTGCTGTCCGGACACCGCCATGCCGGCTACCATCCGAGCCGTGCCCGCGGGAGCTGAGGCGAGGGCTTGATGCACGGCGGTGCGAAGGGCGCGGATCCAATCACGAGGATCCTGCTCCTTCACTGCTGGATCCGGATGGTGTATGAGACGTTGGGGAGCCGAACCCGTACCGATGACGCGGGAACGTTTTAGGTCAAACAGGATGGCTTTGGTGCTTTGGGTCCCGCTGTCGATCCCGAGAGTGACCACGGCGCTTAGTAAAGGCAGCGGGCTAGATAACCGGCCAAGGCTGTAGAATTGCCTCGGGTGCGGTAGGCGGCGATTTTACGGCGATCCACCTTGAGTGCCTTGCTCCAGAAACGTTTCAGCTTAGCGGCACTGGTTGCGAGAATATCGGTGATGTCCTCCTGTCGATCGGTCCGGGGAGCCTTCACGTCGAATGCAAGAATCCCCGGCCACTTGGCGTCCCAGAGGTAGTCGAGACCAGCCATCCGGCTGTGAGCCGTCTCCGGATTCAGCCCGAAGAGGGGCTGAAGCATGGGGTCCAGACGGGAGATCAGATAGAGGACCTCGCCCACATTCGAGATATACATGTTGGCCCGTGGTTCGTTGGGTTTGGGTTCGATGGCAAAGCGGGGGGCACGGGGGTGATGCCTCGGTAGGACTGAAGCTCTTTGAGGGGTTTATCGATTAGCGACATTGATGAAACTTACTCTGCTTTAGGCGGAAGAATCAATGTAATCGCTGAGGCGATGGGGTCCGCCAGTTTTCTACGATTCGTGGTTGATCTACGTGTAAAACCGACTTCTGACCCCTAGCGGTAGATAGGGCCGTAATTGGCGCATGCGCGGAAATCGGCCGATTCGAGGTCAGCCGTTCCGAAGGCATTCCATGCGGAAGGGCGGAAAACTTTTTCCGAATCCACATTGTGCATGTAGACGGGGATTCGGAGTAGGGAAGCGAGCGAGATCAAATCGGCTCCGACGTGACCGTAGGTTAGAACGCAGTGGTTGGCACCCCAGGCGTTCATCACCGAATAGACATCTCGGAAGACTCCTGTTCCACCGGTGCGAGGCGCGAACCAGGTCGTCGGCCAGGTGGGATTGGTTCTTTCTTCCAGAATCTGGTTCACCTTGGAGGGAAGTTCGACGGTTTGACCCTCGGCAATTTGAAGAACGGGACCGAGCCCGCGCACGAGGTTGAGACGATGAATGGTGCAGGGCATAGAGCCAGGTGTGAGGAAGCGGGTCGACCAACCTCCGCCTGGGAAATACTCGGTGATCGAGGGATGCCAACTGGTGGCTTCGAGGCAGGCCTTTTCCTCCGCGTCGCTGATTTCCCAGAACGGCTTCATCGCGGGCTTACCGGAAACCTTTTGTTGTCCGGCTCCGTCGAGGGCGGCGGGGCCGGAGTTGATCAGATGGAGGAAGCCTCCCGAGGCTGCTCCGGAAAGTTTTTCACCGCTGACGCGTTTGACCGCATCCGGACTCCAGTAGGTGCGAACGTCGGCAAAGATCTGGGCGGTGTTGGTCAGAAGGTTGCCGAAGAGCATTCCGACGCCGTTAAGGGAGTCGTTTTCCGTTGCGACTAGGTAGGGTGCGCGGCGACCGTTCCAGTCAAACGAGCTGTTGAGGATGGCTTCGAGGTAGTCGCCGTTGGGAAAGTGGTCAGTCCATTGGCGTTGGCCTTGGAAGCCGGCGACGATGGCGTCGTGGCCGAGAGCTTCTTCGCCGAAGCCGGCTTTTGCCAGCGCCGGGTTGCCGACCATCAGGTCGCGGGCGATGAGAGCCATTTCGACCGACTTCTCCCACTCCTTGTCGAGTTGGGCACGGGGACGTTTTGTTTTCGGGGAGTTCCAATCTTTGCCTTCGCGACAGTTCTTTTTTGTCCAATCGAGCGCTTTCTTTTTTTCCGAAGCGTCGAAGATTCCACGATCCATTCGGCGGACGAATTCAGTCATATCGATGCTTTCGACACGCATGCCTAGGTAGGATTCGAAGAAGTTGGGATCGACGATCGATCCGGCAATGCCCATGGAGGTTCCTCCCATGGCGAGGTAGGCGCGATTGCGCATAGTGGCCACAGCGAGACCGGCTTGGCAGAAGCGGAGAATTTTTTCGGAGACGTCGGCAGGGATTTTCAGGTCACCAGCCTCCTGGACATCGCGACCGTAGATACCAAAAGCGGGGAGACCCTTTTGGGCGTGGCCGGCGAGTACAGCGGCGAGGTAGACAGCGCCGGGACGTTCCGTTCCGTTGAAGCCCCAGACGGCTTTCGGGCGGAGCGGATCCATGTCCATGGTTTCGGAGCCGTAGCACCAGCAGGGGGTGACGGTGAGGGTAAGTCCAACATTTTCGCGGGCGAAGAGGGAATCGGTCGCGGAAGATTCGGCTGCCCCGCCGATGCACTTGTCGGGAATGATGCACTCGAGGGCTGAACCATCTCGGTGGTGAAGAGAAGAAGAGATAAGTTTTGCGGCGGCACTGGCGAGAGCGAGGGTCTGGCTTTCGAGGGATTCACGGACGCCTCCCAGACGGCCATCGATGGTGGGTCGGATGCCCACTTTGGTTTTATGATCGGAAATGGGCATAAAGGAATTGTAGATGGAGGCGCTTGTCTTAGGCTAGCTCGATATGAACGCTCAAAACCCCACTGCCAACAAATCGAATCAAGGGGGACTTTTCAAAGGGGCAGATGGAAGGAGCCATTTAGGAATCTTTGGTCTGGTTAGCTCCCTCTTTTTTCTGTGGGCGCTGTGCAATGGGATGATCGATGTGATGGACAAGCATTTTCAGGATTTTCTCCACCTAACGAAAGCTCAGTCGGCTTGGGTGCAATTTGCCCACTACCTTGGATACTTTCTGATGGCTCTACCTGCTGGATGGTTGGCGCGAAAGTTAGGCTATAAGGGAGGTATTCTTTCCGGGTTGGCGATGGTGGCGTTGGGCTGTTTCTGGTTTATTCCTGCCACCCAAATTTCTACCTTCTGGGCATTTCTTCTGGGAGTTTGTGTGATCTCGATGGGTTTGACTTTTTTGGAAACGATTGCGAATCCGTACACAACCGTTTTGGGGGCGCCTCAGTTTGCAGCGGTTCGGATTAATATTGCCCAGAGCTTTAATGGGGTGGGTTGGATTCTAGGACCGATCATCGGGGGAATGTTCTTCTATTCGTCTGAGGGCGCAGAGGCAGCGCACCAGCAGCTTTGGATTCCGTATGCGGGGATCGCTGGCGGGGTGCTGCTGCTGGCCCTCGTCTTTTTATTTGTTCGGCTTCCGGAAATCCAGACCCCTGACGATTATCATCTCACCGACTCGAATCCTGGAGCCTCGAAATCGATTTGGTCCCATCCTCATTTTACGATGGCGGTCGTGGCGCAGTTTTTCTATGTGGCGGCCCAGGCGGGAATCTTTGCCTTTTTTATTAACTACGTGGTGGCGGAGATCCCCCCGGTGGGCGAAGCATGGAGAAACAACTTTTGGCTGGGAGGCAGTGCGGGGGTGGCGGAGAGGGCGGGCAACTGGTATGTGAGTGAGCAGGGTGCCACCAAGCTGTTGGCTTATTTTGGATTTACTCTTTTTCTTTTAGGACGAGCCACGGGGGCGTGGATATTATCGAAAGTTCCTGCCTATCGGGTGATGGGAATCTACGCTTTGGCCAATGTGGCGATGATGGCTGGCATTGTACTAAAGTTGGGATGGCTCTCCTTGGGTGCCCTTTTCATGAGCTTCTTTTTCATGTCGGTGATGTTTCCGACGATTTTTGCGCTCGGCATTCACGGATTGGGGGAGAAGTCGAAACTGGCATCTTCTTTCATCGTCATGGCGATCATGGGTGGGGCACTGGTACCGAAGTTGATGGGTTGGGTGGGGGATGTGAGGGGGATGTCGCTAGCATTTCTTGTGCCGATGGGATGTTTTGGGGTGGTGGCAGCGTATGGATTCGCTTGGCCCCTACTCAGCCGCACATCCTCAGCCAAAGTTTAAGAACCACACTAGGGTTTGGGCTTAAAAAATATATGATTGAAATCAATCATATAAGTGTGTAGGCTGGCTTTTTATGAGAGTGGCAAAGAATGTGGTCGAGGCGCGTAGGCAACTGCTGGCCGATCTTTTGCAAAACCAACGCTATCTCCCCCTCGAACAGATCTGCTCCAGACTTTCGATCAGCGAAGCGACGGCCCGCCGAGATCTGGTTGAGCTCCAGAGGTCGGGAAGGATCAAGCGGACCCCTGGAGGAGCCTTTACCGAGTTTTCCGATAAATTTCCCAGCTTTACGGAACGATTGGGCAGGGATTCGGACAGGAAAAATGCGTTGGCCCGGCAAGTTCTGCCCCATCTTGTTTCAGGATCTACGGTTTACATCGACGGAGGAACGACGCCCTATGCGTTGGCTCGGCTCCTGCCCGAGGCTGAGATTCCCGGGCTAAAAGTTGTGACGAACAGTCTGCCTGTGGTGGAGCTTCTCTCGGGTGGTGACGTGTCTTTGCATATCTTGGGAGGGGACCTAGTGGCAAGGCAGTCCCTCTTGATAGGGGAACGGGCCGTGCGAGCCATGCGGGATTGGAAAATCAACATTTCCATTCTGGGGGCAGAGGGGATCACGCAGGGAGGAATTTGGAACAGCGCCCCCGAAGTGGTGGCTTTACAAAAAGCGGCGATGGCGAACTCCAAAAGAAGTTTTGTTTTGGTCACGTCAGAAAAAATCGGCCATCGGGCGGGCGCGTTGCTCGCTTCATGGGAAGCCGGTCTGCGATTGATCACCGATGCCACGGAGCGACAGCTGGCTTCCGCCCGAATCCCTTCCCTGAAAACGGAACGAATATGAAAATATCAGAACGAAATCGACGCTGGAGACAACTGGTTGAGCTTTCCCGCCGAATTGGGACGGCGGCGGAATCCTACGCCATTCTTGGAGAAGGAAACACTTCGACCCGATCGGGAAAGGACACCTTTTGGGTGAAGGCCAGTGGAACTTCCCTATCCACGGCAAAAAAGGATTCTTTTACCGAATGTCTGCGACCCATTTTGGAGCCTCTTTGGGAATCGAAGTCCCGTTCCGACACGGAAGTGGATGGAAAACTGCTTGCGGCCAGGGTCGATCCCAAGGCGGGCAAGCCCTCGACCGAGGCACTCTTTCACTCCTACCTCCTCTCTTTGCCTGGGATCGAATGGGTGGCGCATACTCACCCGATTGCGGTGAACGGAATTCTTTGCTCCCCGCGTGCCTCCGATTTTGCAAAGTTTCGGATGTTTCCCGATGAGATTGTTTGTGGAGGAGAGCAGTCGGTTCTGGTGCCCTACACCGATCCAGGAGTCCCCTTGGCCAAAGCCATCCGCACAGGGGTGGAGAACTTTGAAAAAGAGCAGGGGAGGTTGCCTCGGATAATTCTTCTGCAGAATCACGGACTCATCGCCATCGGGCCGAGTGCAGGTGCGGTCGAGGCTACAACGAAGATGGCGGAGAAGTCGGCTAGAATATTTCTTGGAGCCGCTTCGCTTGGCGGACCGGTGTTTATGCCCGAAGCCCAAATTCGGAGAATATCGGGTCGGCCGGATGAACTCTATCGGCAGAAGGTACTGAAACTAGAATGAGCGCAACCTCCACGCATCATGCGGCGATCGATATCGGGGCAGAGAGCGGGCGGATCATTCTAGGAATCTTGACCGAAGGGCGGTTGACGATTGAGGAGATTCATCGGTTCCCGAACCGCATGAGGGAAAAAGATGGCGGATTGCGGTGGGATCTACGGCATTTGGAGCGGGAAATTCTGGTGGGATTAAAAAAGATGGGGAACAGGGAAATCTCCTTGGATTCGGTCAGTTGTGATACATGGGGTGTGGACATCGTCTATTTACCGAAGGATGAATCTGCTGCGCAGGATCCTTTTTGCTATCGGGACGGGCGGAACGAAAAGATCTTTCCCCAAGTGGTGAAGAAGATTGGTAAGGAGAAAATTTTTTCCCAGACGGGATTGCAGTTCATGCCATTCAATACCCTCTATCAGTTGGCGGCAGATGTGGAGAGCGGAAGGGCCGAGGTGGGGCAGAGCTCAGTTTTTCTGCCTGTAGCGGACTATCTGAACTATTTCTTGGGGGGTCGTCCCGCCAGTGAGGTTTCCTTGGCAAGCACGACACAGTTTTACGATCCCAAGAATCGGAAGTGGGCGGAGGAGCTGGTCGAAGAGGTGGGGATTTCTGCTTTGCTACTGCCTGAGATCGTGCCTTCGGGAACGGTTTTGGGAAAGATTTCGAAAAAGACAGCTCAAGCCACAGGACTTCCCGATTCCTGCCAAGTGGTCGCTTCCTGTTCCCATGACACGGGGGCTTCGGTGGCGGCCGTCCCAGCCCAGGGGAAAGGGTGGGCCTATCTAAGTTCTGGAACGTGGTCTCTGCTGGGGGTGGAGAGTGACAAACCCTGGATGACTCCGGCGTGTGCTGAGGAGGGGCTGACCAACGAAGTTGGTTTGGGCCACAGCATACGGCTTTTGAAAAACATCGCAGGGCTATGGTTGGTGCAAGAGTGCCGAAGGGATTTTGCCACGCAGGGAAGAGAGATGGATTACGACAAGATTACCAAGTTTGCGTCCGAGGCGACGCCGCTAGTCACCTTGCTGGATCCTTTTCTTTCGTCGTGGAATCCGCCTGGGGAGATGGGGCGTCGGATTGCGGATTATGCCAAGAGGACGGGGCAGTCGATTCCAGGAACCGAGGGTGCATTCATACGATGCTGTTTGGAGAGCCTGGCTTTGGCCTATCGGGAGAGTCTGGAATCGATCGAGAAAGTTACGGGAGAGAAAATCAAAACCCTGCACATCGTTGGGGGCGGTAGTCAGAACAAGCTTTTGAATCAGATGGCGGCGGATGCAACGGGACGGGTGGTGGTGACAGGACCGATCGAGGGAACCGCCATCGGCAATCTTTTAATTCAGGCTTACGGTTTGGGTCGGCTCAAGAGCCACCCAGAAATTCGCCAGGTGGTGAGAGACTCTTTCCCAATTGAAACCTTTCAACCTCAACCCCATCCGATGTGGGAGGAGGCGTGGAAACGTTTCCAGAAACTGCGCACCCTAAAAGGAAATTAAAAAATATGAAAAACCATCCAAAAAACCGTTGGCAAGATTCCGTAGCGAAAAACCTCGATCCGGTCGCACGGCTGGTTTACCGCTCGAATTTGATCGGAGAAGATCCGACCCTAACGAACACAGGTGGGGGCAATACCTCGTCCAAGATCATGGAGAAGGATCCGTTGACGGGGAGCGAGACGGAGGTTTTGTGGGTGAAGGGATCTGGCGGGGATCTGCGGACAGCGAAGCGGGACGGTTTTTCTTCCCTCTACATGGAGAAGCTGAAGGGGCTGCAGAAAAACTATCTAGGATCGAAAGAGAAGGGACCGAAGTCGCAGATTGAGGACGACATGGTGGGGGCGTACGCCCACTGCACCTTTAATCTGAATCCGCGACCGTCCTCCATCGACACTCCGTTGCACGGGTTTGTCCCTGCACGGTATGTGGATCACACCCATCCGAATGCCGCAATCTCCCTCGCGGCTTGTGCGAAGGGTAAAGAACTGACCAAGGAGATTTATGGGGACGAGGTGATTTGGACCGATTGGCAGAGGCCAGGTTTTGATCTGGGCCTGATCTTGGAGAAACTGTCTAAAGATTATCCGAAGGCAAAGGGTGCGATCATGGGTCAACATGGCCTGATCAACTGGCACGAGGACGACAAGCAGTGCTACGAGCTGACGCTGGAGCTGGTGGGGAGAGCGGCCGAGGCGATCGAAAAGAAGGACCGAGGGGATAAGACGTTTGGTGGAGAAAAATATAAATCACCAAGTGAAAAAGAGAGGAAAGCTCTTTGGCTTGGGATTTTGCCTTGGCTGAGGGGGAAGGTATCGGCTCAGCAGCGGATGATTGGAACGGTGCAGGAGGACGCGACGATTCTACGTTTTGTGAATAGCAAGGATGCTCCCCGCTTGGCAGAGATGGGGACCTCCTGCCCGGATCATTTCCTGCGGACGAAGATCAAGCCGCTCTATGTTCCGTGGGATCCAGCAACGGGCGATGTGGCGAAATTGCGGAGTCTTCTGGAAGAGGGGCTCGAAGCCTATCGCGCGGACTACAAAAAGTATTACGAAAAGTGTAAGCGAAAGGATTCGCCTGCAATGCGGGATCCGAATCCAACGGTCGTGCTGATTCCTGGGCTAGGAATGGTGGCATGGGGTAAGTCGAAGAGTGAGTCCAGGGTGACAGCGGAGTTTTACAACTGTGCTGTCGAGGTGATGCGCGGAGCGGAGGCCCTTGGTGGGTATATCAATCTTCCTCAGCAGGAGGCGTTTGATATCGAATACTGGCAGTTGGAGGAGGCGAAGCTCAAGCGGATGCCAGCGGAGCAGGAGTTAGCGAGGCAAGTGATCGCAGTGGTCGGGGCAGGAAGTGGAATTGGCAAGGAGACGGCGCATCGTTTGGCTAAGGAGGGAGCTTTGATTGTCTGTGTGGATCTAAATGAAAAAACGGCTCAAGAAACTTCTGCCGAGCTGGTGAAAAAGCTGGGGGATGGGATTGGAGTGGCGGGCACGGGGATTTCCGGTTGCGGTCCGGCGATCGGTCTGGGGGCCAACATTGTGGATCGGAAAAGCGTGGCGGAGATGTTGGGGGAGGCGGTCTACGCCTACGGAGGACTCGACGGAGTCGTGGTGACGGCGGGCATCTTTGTTCCGCCTGATCTCGAGGGAAGAATTCCCGATGAAAAATGGGCGCAGACCTTTGCCATCAACGTAACCGGTTCGTATGTGGTAGCGGATGAAGCGAACAAAATCTTTAAGGCCCAAGGGTTGCCGGCGAGCTTAGTTCTGACGACGAGCGTCAATGCGGTGGTGGCGAAAAAGGGAAGTTTGGCTTACGACACGAGTAAGGCGGCGGCGAATCATCTGGTGCGGGAGTTGGCGATTGAGCTGTCGCCGTTGGTGCGGGTGAATGCGGTGGCTCCGGCGACGGTGGTTCAGGGAAGCGCGATGTTTCCGAGGGATCGGGTGATGGCCTCGCTGGCCAAATATAAAATTCCGTTTTCGGAGAAAGAAGGAGATGAGGAGCTGCGGACGCGACTGGCGGAATTTTATGCTAAGCGAACGCTGACTCAGTCACCCATCACCCCTGCGGATCAGGCGGAGGCGGCTTTCCTACTGGTCAGTGCCAAGAGATTTCCACGGACGACGGGTCAGGTGATCCACGTGGATGGCGGTTTGGCGGATGGGTTTTTGCGGTAAGCAGTTCGTGGGCATAAAAAATAGTTAGTGACGTGGGTTGCGAGGATTGCTCACGCTAAGCCCCGACGCGGGTCGGGGTAGAGCCGCTAAGGACGGCATCTCCGAGGCCGCCTCGCTGAAAACACAAAACCTGAACTTTGCTAGGGCCGATGGTCTCGGCTGGCCGATTCGAATCTTAATCCTTCAACTTGTCAGTAATCTGCTCGAGGGACTGATGGAGCTAGGGAAGTTTATGGTTTGAGCTTTTAGATTGGTTGGAACAAGATGGACGGGGATGATTACGGATTCGAGCGAGAAAGAGGCCAAGGTGACCAAGAAGACAGAAAAAGCTTCGAGTGGTGGCATGGGTGGATTTCTTCGAAATTACAAGGGGTTAGCGGCAAAGAGTGTTGTGGTGGCGGTGCTGGTGCATCTGCTTTTGCTTGTCGGTTTCGGCGGGTACACGATTTTCAAGGGATCGGCTCCTCGGATGCCCTTTACCAGCGAAAACGGGGTGCCAGCCGAGGAGATGGGGTCAGAAGCTCCTCCGACGGAGGTCCCTGAAAAAATGGAGGAACCGCCACTCGATTCTGCCGAGATGCCTTCCGATCAGCCTGCTTTGGAGGCGGACACGGTAATTGCGGTGAGTGGGATGGTCAGTCCTTCGATGTCTTTCACGGCAGCACCTCCAGCGATGCCTACCGCGCCCGCGAGTGGGGCGGAAAAGCTAATGGCAAAGCCCGGAACGCGAGGAGGAGGAAAGCCCTCGACGGTCAACTTTTTTGGGGCCAAAGGGGAGGGGACGAATGTGTATTTTGTGGTGGATGTCTCGGACAGTATGGTGGAAACCGACAAAGGGGGAATCGACGGATATAAGAATCTGAAGGAAAAGCTGGGCCAGATGATTCAGAGTCTGGCTCCCGAGACCAACTTTAACGTGGTGTTCTACGGGGACACCGTAGATTTGTTTAGTCCAGAATCGCTGCCCGCCACGCCTGAGAACCAGAAGGCGGCTCGAGATTTCCTACCCAAGTACATGGCGAGTACTACCCAAAGGGGGAATATTTTAAAAAACTTTAAACCTAAGATTGCGACATTACCAAGCAGCGGAGGGACAAGTCGAATGGATCTGGGCCTGGTAGCGGCCTTTGAGGGGAGGGCGGATACGATCTTTGTTCTGACGGATGGTAAGCCTGTGATTCACAGGGGAATGACGGACGAGGAGCGAAAAGAGGACCAGAAAAAGCGGGCTGGATCGGAAATTTCGGAGGCGGACCGCCAGAAATACGCCAATGAGGTTGCCGATTGGCGTAAAGAGTATGTGAAATATGTAACAGAGATGAAAGCGTATCAGGAGAAGAACAAAGACAAACTGGCGGAGAAAGCGAAAAAGGAGGCGGAGAACCGAGCAAAGGGGAAGGGCAAGGTTGTCGAGGGAAAAGGATTTATTGTGGAGGCAGTAAAAATTCCTGGCTTGCTGCCGGCTCCGACGGCCCCCGAACAGCCCAAGCCACCCCAAGCGAAAAAAAGCGGTCAGGTAGTGGCTTCGAGCGTTTCGGGAGACTGGAGCGATGATCAGATCTTCGAATATCTGAAGACCACCTTAAAAGAGACTTACCGTAAAGATGACTATCCACTTCCTTCGATTCACGCGGTAGCGTTCATGTCGAAACCGGCCGAGGAGAAATTTCTCCAGAGTCTGGTCACACGAAATAACGGAAAATTTATTCGTATTTCGGCCCCGCTAAAATAGCGCAGGCGACGCGCATGGGCAGTCGGTTAGGCGGAGAAAAGTTGTAGGCGACCTTTGCGGACTTGGCCTGAGCAAGGGGGGGTTAAAAGTGTTAGAGGGGGGGGGGGGATGGCTCGACCTAGTTGGGGTGGGGTGGGTAGGGTAGGTGATTATTGGTCCCATAGCTCAATAGGATAGAGCAGCGGTTTCCTAAACCGCATATCCCCGTTCGATTCGGGGTGGGACCAGGAAGATTCTCCGGGCGGTTAATCGATGAGGTGGGCTTGGCGGAGGGGTTCGAGATCGGGATCTTCGTGGGCAAGTTTTTCGAGGTCGTGATCGAGTTCGATGGCGCGACGGACGTGGCCTTGAGCAGAAGTGAGATCGCCACGTTGGGCAGCGTAGCAGCCGAGGTTAAATTGGATGAGTGGATCGCTGGGATGAAGGTTGGCGGCATCCGTGAGAATTTTGGAAGCGGTATCGATGGATTCGCTGCGTCGTTTGGCGAAGGCCCAAGAGATAAACCATCGAGCTTGTTCGGGGTGGATGGAGGCAAGGTGGGAAGCGAGGGTCGCGGCTTCTTGCCAAAGGTTGGAGCGTTCGAGAAGGCGTAGTTTAAATTCTTGGACTCCAGTATCAGCGCTCATGGCGGGGGATAGTTCTTCAAGCGCGCCGAGAGCATCGGAGAGCATGCCGAGGTTGGCGTAGCCGACGGCGGCTTCGGCGCTACGAAAATCTTCGCGAAGTTTTGGGAAGTGGCTCACGGAGTATATGTTATCACAAAACAGGTGAAAACTAAAGGATGAGAATTTTACGAAATTGTAAAATACTAATGGGAAGTTACTTATGTTTTAGAAATTATGGACTGTCGATCGATCCAACCGACGAGGATGGCGTGGGGGAGGGTGAGGACGGCGAGGAGGATGAGGTAGGGACCGATCCAATTGTGGCCTGCGGGGGCGGAGTTGGAGAGGAGTGGAGGGATGAGCCAGAGAAAGAGGAGTGAAAGGAGAGTGAGTGGGATGGAGAGGAGGAGAAGGCGAGTTAGGGAAGCGATCCAAAGGTGGAGGGAGTCGGTGGGGGAGAGTTGATCACGGAAACTGCTAAGGCGGAGGAGGTGGCGCCACGCGTGGAAGGAGACGAAGTAGGTTCCGACGGAGAGGAGGGGTGGGGTGAAGTAGAAGAGGAGAAGGAGGAGGGTGGTTTCGATAAAATTTTTTGGTGTGGGGCGTGAGAGGAGGGTAAGAAAAAAGCAGAGGGGAGTAGCGATGAGGAAAAGGAGGGAGGCAGGTGCGGGGCCGGCAGATGGGGCCATCTGGAGAATGACGTTCCAGGTTTCGGTGAGGTGAAAGGCGAAGGGGGCGAGCATGACGAAGGAGCCGCGGCTGAGGGCGAAAGCGAGCCAGCGGGGGCTGGGGGTGAGTTCGAGGGAGGCATCGGCTGTGCCCCAGTGCCAAGCAGTGAGGATGAGAAAAAAGAGAGTGGCGGGAAGGGGAAAGATTTTCCAAAGGAAGAGGTAGAGGGCGGAGAAGGAGAGGTAGACGATAAAAAAAATGATAAGGAAGGGGAGGCGGGAGGGATGGTGGAGGACCCAACCTGGAACCCAAGGATCGCAGGCGCCATGGGGAACGCCGAGGAGGAGGGCGGAGGAGAGGAAAAAATAGGGGGCGAAGGTGGAGGCGTGGGCGGGCAGGGCGAGTGCAAAAAGGCCGAGGCCGAGGGCGAGAAGCCAGGGGAAGGTGTGGCGGAGGGCGAAGGGCATGGATGAAATGGTAGGTGGGGTGGGGGGCGAGGAAAAGATTGGGGTGGGGGGTAAAAAAATCGGGGGATCCCCGCGAAGGGATCCCCCGATGCTGCGTAGGAAAACCTACGTCAAAGATACTGGATCGATTATTTTGCGCGTTTGGCCAAGCCCCAAACGATCAAGCCGAAGCCGATCTTATTGACGGCGTCACCGATGTTATAGATGACGTTCATCTTCGAGGCCAATTCGACCGAGTTGCTGAGCACATTGCCCGGCAAGGTCATATAGCCGATTGGGTAGATGGCCCATCCGATGAGGACGAAGCCACGAAGAAGATTGAAGGCTTTGCGGACGTTGGCATCGCTGCTTCCGTCGGCCAGCTGTTTGGCTTCTCCGAAGAAGATTTCATAGACGATCCCCGCCCAACCGATGGTGGAGATGACGCCCCAACCGAAGTTGGAGAAACCGCGAACGGGTTGTCCAAGTTTAGCAGAGACTTCGCCGATGTACCCTGCGACGAGCATGAGTACAGAGTACCCGATGAGACGCCAGAGCATGTTGATGCTGGCTCCAGCTGCCTTGAGAAGGAGGTAGAATTCAACGCACATGAGAGGCACGGTGAGGAGCCAATCGATGTAACGGAATTCGGTGGGCGAAGCGGCAGCGGCGTTTAGGCCGTTGAAGTTCGCGCTCCAGTACTCCCTCATATAGAGGTAGTGGGCGGCTGCGATGGTGGTGATCAGGGCACTGATCAGCAGCGACGTCTTCCATTTATCCGAGACAGTCTGTCTCTCGAAGTAAAAGAAGACCGAGGCGGCGAACATGGCCATGGTCCCGATAAAGAAGGTGAACCCGACAAGGTCACCCGTTCTCATTGCTGAGGCTGCTAGCATAGTTGTGTTTCTCCTTCTGCCCCTTACGGGGCGTTTGCTTGTTGCGTGATATTTGAAGAAGGATTGAATTAGGACAAGCGAAAAAAATAAGTTTATGTGAATAGGAGAAATTGATTTGTAAGTAACTATCGCAATGACTTTTTGGCTTTGAGCCACTGTTGGTTGAGTTGGTGGGGAGTAAGTTGGGAGGGTTTTTTACCGATTTTATGGAGGGAGTGTTCAATATGGCGGACGCGTTTGGCAAAGCGTTCAGCGGCATCGCGGCAGGCGGTTTCGGCGTCAACTCCACGGTGGCGGGCGAGGTTGACTAGGGTAAAGAGGAGGTCACCGAGTTCGCGAGTGAAGGCGGGACCGTGGCCTTTGGTCTGGGCGATTTCCCTGAGTTCTTCACGCAGTTTTGCGGGGACCCCTTTTTTTGGGTCTGGCCAATCGAAGCCGACGCGGGCGGCCCGGCGTTGGAGGTTTTGGGCACGGAGGAGGGCGGGGAGGCGACGAGGAATGCCGTCGAGGCTACTGCGGCGGGAGGGTTTTTCTTGTTGTTTGAGTTGATGCCAGCGGTGGAGGACCTGGGCAGGGGTGACGATCTTTTCTTTACCAAAGACGTGGGGGTGGCGGCTGATTAATTTTTTGGCTAGGCCCTTGGCAACGGATTGGAAGTTGAAGGCACGGCGTTCGTGGGCGAGTTGGGCGTGAAATAGGAGATGGAGGAGGACGTCGCCGAGTTCTTCCTGGAGGGCGTGGTCATCACCTTCGTCGATGGCTTCGAGGAGTTCGTAGACTTCCTCTAGAATCATGGGGCGGAGGGTGCGGTGGGTCTGTTTGCGGTCCCAGGGGCAACCGCGGGGACCGCGAAGGCGGGCCATGATTTGGGTGAGGGTACGGATTTCGCGCATCCCTTGGGAATACGGATTAGGAGAGCATTCGTCGAGTCATGGCGTGACGAGCGCCAAAAATCGTGTAGCCTTTTCAGCTTATGAGTAAGTTTATCTCTCCTTCGGCATCTTGGCCGAACTTGATTGAGCAGCATCGCAAGGTGGTGCCAGAGGCTTTTGGGACAGAGGGGAATCTTTTCAATCTGATGGGTGGGGAGTGGTGTCAACCAGGTCACGGAAAGCTGTTTCTCTCGCCAGTGGATGCGACTCCCTTGGGGCGGTATCCGATGATTCGGTTAGAAGCGGCGCGGGCGGCGGTGGTGGCGGCGGAGGTGGAGTTTCACGCTTGGTCGAAGACCGACTTGGATGAACGCAAACGAAAAGTCTCGGAGACGTTGGACGACATGGAGAAGCATGCGGATCTTTTTGCGAA
The DNA here is from genome assembly GCA_903956835.1 of uncultured Verrucomicrobiota bacterium. Classification (GTDB taxonomy): domain Bacteria; phylum Verrucomicrobiota; class Verrucomicrobiia; order Methylacidiphilales; family Verrucolacustridaceae; genus Verrucolacustris. The sequence continues at coordinate 4,370 of CAJBOM010000106.1, read as the reverse complement.
AACGCTGGTCTGGGAGATTGGCAAGCCATACGGGCAATCGAAGGTCAGTGTAGAGCGCTGTATTTCTGGGGTGCGTTGGTATGTGGGGCAGATTGAGAAGATGATGGAGGGGCGGAAGCCTCTGGGTTTGATTTCGAATATTGCCTCATGGAACTATCCGCTTTCGGTTTTGATTCACGCGGTTCTGGTGCAGTGCTTGGCAGGGAACTCGGTGATTGCGAAAACGCCAACGGACGGGGGGATTCATTCGGTGACCTTGGCGATGGCCTTGGCACGGAGGCGGGGATTGCCGGTAAGTTTGGTCAGTGGTTCGGGTGGGGAGTTGAGTGATGCCTTGGTGCGGAATGAGGCGATTTCCTGTTTGGCCTTTGTGGGTGGAAAGAATAACGGGCGGGAGATTGCGGCGGCATTTTATGACCGATCGAAGCGGTACATGTTGGAGATGGACGGGGTGAACTGTTATGGGGTGTGGGAATTCTCGGATTGGAAGAATCTGGCGGCGCAGATTAAGAAAGGGTTCGAGTTTGGTAAGCAGAGGTGCACGGCGTATCCGCGTTATGTGGTGCAACGGTCTCTTTTTCCAAAGTTTTTGGAAATGTATTTGGGGGTGGTGCAGGGGTTGAAGTGCGGGCATCCGCTTTTGGTGGATAAGGCAGAGGATCCATTGCCGGCGTTAGATTTTGGTCCTTTAATTAATAGTAAGAAGGTAGAGGAGTTGCGGGTGCAGGTGGGGGAGGCGGTGGCGGGTGGGGCGGTGGCGCTTTATGAGGGAAGATTGGACGAGGCGCGGTTCCAGCCTTCGCAGGATATTTCGGCTTATCTGGCTCCGGTGGCTCTACTGAATCTGCCGCGTAATTGTAAGTTGTATCATGGGGAGCCTTTCGGGCCGGTGGATTCGGTGACGGTGGTGGATAGTGTGGATCAGATGGTGGCGGAGATGAATGTTTCGAATGGAAATCTGGTTTCCAGCCTAGCGACGGATGATGCGGGGTTGGCGAAGCAGGTGGCGATGGATTTACGGTGCTTTAAGTTTGGTCACAATCGGGTGCGGTCGCGTGGGGATAATGAGGAGAGTTTCGGTGGGTTTGGGCAGTCGTGGAAGGGCTGTTTCGTGGGTGGTAAATATTTAGTGGAGTCGGTGACGGAAGGACCTGTGGGGGAGAAGGTGCGGGGGAACTTCCCAGACTATATTTTACTGCCAGAGGAAAGATAAGTCCGCTGGAGGGAGCGGGAAGTTTGGTTTGGGGTGGGCTAAGCTGAGCGGGTAGCGATCCGGCGGTTAATCAGCCATAGAGAGACGGAGACCAAGACAATAATAGCGCCGCTGACGAGAAGTTCGGTCATCGATTGATTGAATTTAATTGGATCGAGGGAATGGCCCTCGGTTTCTTGGACGGAAAGGCCCGCACCGATGGTGAGGATACGGCGGGTGACACTGATGCCAGCGATGACGAGGAAGGGAATGAGATCGGCGATACTGACATCGTGGGCCGGAGAGACGAGGAGGCGGGTGACGGTGCGAAGAATTTCCATAACGATGAGAATGAGAAGAACCTCATTGATGACCGAGATGAGGGTTGTAAAGAAGGGTTGATGAAGGAGCATGGCATTGAGGATGAAATGGATAAGGTAGATGGAAATGGCACCAGCAATGACCAAAAGTAGAACGGCAACGTATCCGTAGGTGATGATTTCCCCTTTGGCGATGAGGCGAAAGAGGCGTGAGCCGAGGCGGGAAGGGTCGGGCTTAATCATGGGGATAGATTGTCGGGGAAATGGGCGAAAGCAAGTGAGTTGGCGGTGCGAATAATAGAGGTAGGATAGGGTATGGCTCGAGTGACCCTTTTTTACGATGCGGACTGCGGATTTTGTCAGGGCAGTGTGGAGTGGCTTTTGAAAAGGGCGCGGGTGGGCACTTTTGATCCGGTGGGATATCAGGATGATGAGGGGATGCGGAAATTTCCGATGGTGGATCGGAGTTTAGCGGATAAGGGGATTCAGGCATTGGGGGAGGATGGAAGATTACGGAGGAAGGCGGAGGCGACGGGGTACTGTTTGACCTTAGTGCCTGGGTGGGAGTGGTTGGGACATCTCATTCTTTTCCCTTTGTTTTTTCCTTTCGCGTCGATTGGCTATGCGATTGTGGCGATGAATCGGCAAAGGATTTCGGGGTGGATGGGTCGGACGTCATGTCGGATTCCGCCGCGGGAGGGGGGGTAAGGGGATGGGTCTGGGGGGGTTGGAGGATTTAGAACGGGAGATTGTGGGGTGTCGGAAGTGTCCGCGGTTGGTGAAGTGGCGGGAGCGGGTGGCGAGAGAGAAAAAAGCGGCTTATGCCCACGAAGCGTACTGGGGAAAACCGGTTCCTGGATGGGGAGATCCGCGGGCAAAGATTGTGGTGGTGGGGTTGGCGCCTGGGGCGCATGGGGCGAATCGGACGGGGCGAATGTTTACGGGAGATGAGTCGGGGCGGTGGTTGTATCGGGCACTGGCGAAGATGGGATGGGCGAGTCAGGCAGAGAGTAAGGGGTTGGGGGATGGGTTGAAGTTACGGGATGTGTGGATTACGTCGGCGGTGAAGTGTGCGCCTCCGACGAATCGGCCGACGACGCGGGAGCGGGACAATTGCGGGGGATTTTTTCGAAGGGAGCTAGGGTTTTTGCGAGCGGCGAAAGTTTATTTGGCTTTGGGGGGATTTGGGTTTGAGGCGGTGGTGCGGGAATTTGGGTTGAAGCCGAAGCCGAAGTTTTCTCATGGGGTGGAGGTGGAGTTGCCTGGGGGGAGATGGTTGGTGGGGTCCTATCACGTGAGTCAGCAGAACACATTTACGGGTCGATTGACGGAGGGGATGTTGGATGAGGTGATGGCGAAGGTGTCTCGGCGAGTCGGCTTGTCAGAGGGGAGTAGTTAAACTAAGGTTTTTGTTACGCGCTCGTGGCGAAACTGGCAGACGCACTACCTTGAGGTGGTAGCGAGGCAACTCATGGAGGTTCAAATCCTCTCGAGCGCAGCGAAGCAAGCGAGAGAGTTCCATCCGCCGGAGGCGACCCTACTACGCTCCTAAACCGCTTCGCGGAGGAGCTTCGAAGGGCGCAAGGGGGGGTGTATGAAGGCGGGAATGTGCGAATGTTTGAATGTGAGAAAGTCGTTTTGGAGTTGGAAGCTTAGGTAGAGGCGGCATCTCCGAGGCCGCCTAGCTGGGCGATTGAGCATACGAAAATGAGCGCAGGCGTTCTCGGAGAGAACCGCCCTACCTGGGGTTTGAGTTGCAAACCACCAATGTTTCAATCGGCGCATCAGGGATGATGCGCCCTACCTAGGTTTTGAGTTCCAAGCCACCAATGTTTCAATCGGTTCCGACGCGGCATATTTAGGACGGGGAGGTTGAGCGGGGAGGTGGAGGTTGCTAGGGTTTGGGGATGAGTGGGTTTGAAAAAATTTTGAGAGTTGGGCTGGCCTGTGGATGGGGCTTGGGGGTGGTGCTTTGGGCAGAGGACAAAGCGCCAGGAAAGGAGGAGGCGCCGAAGGAGTTGGTGAAGTTGGATGCGGCGGAGGAGGTTAAGTTGGGTCGGGGGATGGCGTACCAAGCTTTTTCCGCGGAGCAGCAGGAGGCTTGGAGGCCGGCAAAGGATTTGTATACGGCGGCATTACAGAAGGCACCGGAGATTCCATGGATTCGAATGCGGCGCGGGTTTTGTGAAATTAAGTTGGAGGATGAGGAGGCGGCGCGGTCAGATTTTGCGAAGGCCATTTCCCAAGGGGTTTCGGCGGAGAAGGCGGATGCGGTGAATGATTTACAGTTTTTGATTACGTTGCGTTCCCGTGGAGGGCCGCTGGCTGAATTTAGGGATCCGAAGGGGGCGATGGCTCTTTCGCGGCGTTTGGTGGAGTTGGATCGTACGACCGACAATGTTTTGTTGGAGGCGGCCTGTTTAGCGGAGTCGGACCAGTATCTGCGAGCGCAGGAGGTGCTTTTGGCTCGGCTGCGGGAAGTGGAGGAGGGGGAGGACAAGGCGAGGTTAAAGGCGGCGGTGGAGACTTTTCGGAGACAATCGAAGTTTGGTCCTGCTTTATCGGGGTTGGAGTTGGAAAAGGATGGAAAGTATGCCGAGGCAATGGATGAGTATACTAAAGTGCTAGACCAAGCGCCCGACACGGCGTGGGTTTTGATTCGGCGTGCCCTTTGTCTGGCCAAGACGGGGGATCCTGCGGGCGCGAAGGCGGATCTAAGGCGGGCGATGCGTTTGATGCCGGAGACGGCTACGGATCGAGTGATGGTGGCTTGGGCGAAGGCGAACTGCCCGTTTCTGGAGTTTCGAGATGGGGCGGGGGCGGTGAGTCTGGCCAAGCGGGCTATTCAGGATGAACCG
>CAJBOM010000105.1 GCA_903956835.1 uncultured Verrucomicrobiota bacterium | reverse complement strand
TTTTCACGCCGAAGACGGCATACGAGATGCGCATTAGTGACTGGAGTTCAGACGTGTGCTCTTCCGATCTAGCAGTTCACCAGCCCTGCCCCTCCCAAACCACTTAATCTCCCATAATATCGCACCAGCTCCGCTCCGCTCAAGAAAACTGGAAAGTAGGGATTTTCTGGAAGAAAGCCGATCTGCCGTCGGGCCGAAATCGTTCCCGCACGAAATCCGCACACCTCAGCCGATCCTGAAGTCGGCCGTAACAGGCCCAAAATCATTTTCATCGCCGTACTTTTTCCACTGCCATTGGGTCCAAGTAACCCAAAGACCTCCCCCCTCTGTACCTCCATTTCTAATCCTTCCAGTGCCAGAACTCGCCCCCGAAACCAGCCCATGGAGAACTCCTTTCGCAAAAGGTGGGTATGGACGGCGGGGCTCACTGGATTTGAAAACCCTTGGTACCTGCAATGGCGTTAACTTCTTCCCCTACCACCTCACGAATAAAACTCGCGAGATGACTTTCCCCAATCTCTTTTTCCATTGCCTCCACTTCGTCTCGGTCTCCCTGTAAAAAAACCTCCACCCGTCCATCCGGCAGGTTCGCCGCATGGCCTGAGACCGTAAATCCTTCGGCTATCTGTCGAACACTGTATCGAAACCCGACTCCTTGGACCTTGCCTCGATATGCAATTTTCTTCGCCATCATCACGTACCTAATTTGCCTCCTCCGCCCAAAATCTTCAACCCCCACCCGCCCAAGAATCAACCCAACCACCCACCCGCTTCCCAGAAAAACCCCGCCTCCATCTCTCCAACATTCCCACATTCTTGGGAATGTCATAACGTCCCCCAATCCCGAAACACGCATATCCGACTCGACCAAAAATCGCCTCACCGCCACTCTTCTTTATGCATCTCACCTTCCTCGGCACAGGCACTTCCCAAGGCGTCCCCATGCTCGCCTGTCACTGCCGCGTCTGCTCCTCCACCGACCCACGCGACCGTCGGTTCCGCTCATCCGTCTGGCTCGAAGACAAAAATCTCAGCGTCGTCATCGATACCTCACCCGATTTTCGTTCCCAAGCTCTCCGCGCCGCTATTCCCCGCCTCGATGCCGTCGTCTACACCCACAGCCACGCGGATCATATCGCCGGCTTCGACGATCTCCGTACCTACTCAGTCAAAAATGGAAACCGCATTCCCCTCTACGCCGATCCCTTCACTCTCTCCCGCCTCGAAAAAGCCTTCGACTACGCTTTCGATCTCAAAATACGTAGTCCCGCCTACGTCTGCCCCGAACCTCACCCCATCACCGGCCCGTTCACCATTGCCTCCACCACTTTCGTTCCCCTGCCCGTCCCTCACGGCAGTATTACCACCACCGGATTCCGAATCGACTCCGCAGGCCGCCCTCGCGCCGCCTACCTTCCCGACTGCGCCGCCGTCCCCCCACCCATCCGCGATCTCATTCGCAATATCCCTGTCCTCATCATCGACGGCCTCCGCGAAGAACCTCACCCCACCCACCTGACAATCGCCCAAGCCATCGAAATCGCCCAAGACCTCAAAGCCCAACGTACCTGGCTCACCCACCTCACTCACAACACACTCCATGCAGAACGCGACGCCACCCTTCCCCCCAACATTCGCCTCGCCTACGATGGCCTCCAGATCGATCTCTGAACTTTCTCCCCCACCGCCTCTCCCGCTAGGTTCATCACCTCATGTTCCGCACTCTCCTCGCCTTCCTCCTGCTCCCCTGCCTCGCCCTCAATCTCGTCGCCGCACCCGAACCTGATCCCACTTCCAATACCCCCGACCTCGCTGCCCACACCGTTGTCGTCTTCAACCGCGCCGATCCCGATTCGCAATCCCTCGCCGAATTCTACGCCAAAGCCAGATCCATCCCCACAGACCGAATCCTCAGCCTCGACGCCCCCCTCACCGAAGAAATTACCCGAGCTGAGTACGATTCGAAAATCCGTTTGCCACTAGAAGAAATCTTCACCTCCCGCGGTTGGCTCAAACGCGCTGAAAATTTCCTCCCCAATCCCATTCTCGGTCTCCAAGGCTCCCTTCCCGTCCAACAAGCCCAAGACAATCCCATCTGGATCATGGCTCTCATCCGCGGAATTCCCTTAAAAATCTCAGAAGATCCTACCCTCGTCGCTCCCGAAGCTCTCATGGCCCAACTCCGTCCCAATGCCGCCGCCGTCGATTCAGAACTCGCTCTCCTCCCCATCCAAGGACTCCCCCTCTACGGCCTAGTCGCCAACCCCTACTTCGCGGACAAACGTATCCGACCCTTCGGCCAATTCTTCGCCAACTACATGATCCTCGTCACCCGCCTCGACGGCCCTACCCCCGCCATCGTTCGCCGCATGATCCAAGATGCGGTCGATACCGAAAAAACAGAACTCACCGGCCGCGCCTTCTTCGACCTCCGCTCCATCGAGAAAAAAGACGATCCCTACCGCATGGGCGATGACTGGATCGAACGCGCCTCTCTTCTCTTCCAAGCCCGCGGATTCGAAGTCGAAATTGACCGACGGCCCGACGTCGTTTCCAAATACGCCCCCTGGGACCAAATCGCTTTCTACGCAGGTTGGTACACCCAAGATTGTCACGGCCCCTTCGAAATGCCCTCCGCCCGGTTCCGTCGAGGCGCCATCGCCTACCACATCCACTCTTTCAGCGCCGAAACCATTCGCTCCGAAACCAAAAACTGGGTCGGCCCCCTCCTCACTCACGGAGCCACCGCCACCATGGGCGCAGTCTACGAGCCCTACCTCCGCTTCACCCCTGACATCAATCTCTTCGTTAGCTCTCTCCTCGCCGGCCTCTCTTTCGCAGAAGCCGCCTACCAATCCCAACTCACCCTCTCGTGGATGGTCACCTTTGTCGGAGATCCCCTCTACCGCCCCTTCCCCCGAAACTTTTACGAAAATCTCGATGCCGCCCAAACTTCCAACTCCCCCGATCTTCCCTGGTTTCGTCTCCGTAAAGCTCGCCTCCTCGCCAACGCTGGCTCCCTCTCCGAAACCCGTAGCGCCGTTACCCAACTCCTCGAAGACTTTCCCAAAAACGAAATCATCCTCGAGGGTAGCGCCGATATCTACCGCGATCTCAACGAGAAAAAAGATGCCGTCCGCCTCTACGACGACACCCTCGATCTCCTTGGAAAAAAAGAACCCCGCGACCGCCTTCGCATCCTCATGAAACTCGCCGATCTTTATCGTCGCGACGATAAAACTAATCAAGCCATGGCTACCTACGAACAACTCATGACCGAATTCCCCGACGCCACCAAAGGCACTGGCCTCGGCGATCGTGCCCTCGCCCTCGCCTCCGGAGAAGGAATCTCCGAACTGCCCAGCGCCCTCGCCGCCTATAAAGATGAAGTCGAAGCCGCCCAACTCGCTGCCGCCATCGCCAAGGCCGCTGCCCAACCTCCCGCCAACGTTCGCCCCGAAGCCACCGCCGCCGATCAAGCCGCCGTCGCTCAAGCCGCAGGCTCCCGCCCCAGCCTCCCCGATACCACCACCCCACCCCACGCCCCCACGCCTCCTAGCCCCACTCAACTCCCCACTCAACTCCCCACTCCAACCCCCGCTACCAACAACCTCACCGACCCCAACACTCCAAAATAAACTTTTCTTTCCCATCCCAGTCTCAACCGCACCTTTTTTTAGCCGATTCTCAAATCCTCCCCTTCGTACTTGGAACACCCCTCACCCGCGGATCTCTTCGCACCGCTACCTCCAACGCCCGAGCCAAACCCTTAAAAATCGCCTCGATCTGGTGGTGTACATCCCTGCCATAAAGAATCTCCACATGTAGATTCATCCCAGACTGCACCGCCAACGATCGCAGAAACTCCTCCACTAACTGCGCCGGAAAATTCCCTGCCCGCCCGCGCCGATTCAACCCCCGTAACTCCAAATAAGGTCGCCCACTCAGATCTATCGCCACTCGCGCCAACGTCTCATCCATCGGCACATGCGCACAACCATACCGTCGGATCCCCTCCTTCTTCCCTAAGGCTACCGCCAAAACCTGCCCTAAAACTAAACCCACATCCTCCACTGTGTGATGCAGGTCCACATCTAAATCCCCCTTCGCTTTCACCTCCAAATCCAACAACCCATGCCTCGCAAAAAGATTCAGCATGTGATCAAAGAAAGGAATCCCCGTCTTCACCTTCGCCGTCCCTCTCCCATCCAAATTCAGTCGCACAGAAATCTCTGTCTCACTCGTCTTCCGAGTCTTCTGGGCTTGCCGTTTTCCTAATTTCTTCATCGCACCCTAGTTTCCACAGAATGAGCATGGGCGTCGAGTCGCTCCAACCGCGCTAAAACCCCTACCGCCTTCGCCGATTTTCTCACCGCCGCTTCCCCATACTCCACCACACTCACCCGCTTCACAAAATCCTCCACCCGCAACCCCGCAAAAGCCCTACCCGCACCTCCCGTCGGTAAAGTGTGGCTAGGTCCCGCCACATAATCTCCTAAGGCCACCGCCGAGTAGTTCCCTACGAAAACCGCCCCCGCACAACGGATCCCCACCGCAATTTTTTTTGCACCGCGACAGCACAAGGCAAGATGCTCTGGCGCAATCGCCTCCGCCCACTCCACCGCCTGCCTTAAAGTCTGCGTTCGCACCAGTGTCGTTCCCTGCCGCAGCACCTCCCGCAGATACTTTGCCCGAGGTTGCCGCGCACTCTGACTTAAAACTTGCGCGAGCACCTCCCCCAGAATCCTTCTCGATGGGGTCAACAGATAGATCTGACTCCCCGGCCCATGCTCCGCTTGTGCTACCAAATCGGCCGCCACCCACTCAGGCCTAGCCGACTCATCCGCCACCACCGCGATTTCACTCGGCCCAGGAAGAAGATCAATACCTACCCTCCCAAAAACCTGCCTCTTCGCCTCCACCACCCACCCGCTCCCTGGACCACAGATCTTCTCCACCGGACGAATCGTCTCCGTCCCATAGGCCATCGCCGCAATCGCCTGAGCACCTCCCACCTGATAAATCTCCGTCGCCCCCGCCTTCTGCAACGCCCACCCCAACACTGGATGCACCGGCCCAGGTGTACAGGCCACAATCTGCTTCACCCCCGCAACTCGGGCCAGTACCACCGTCATCAAAGCCGTCGAAACCAGCGGAGCCGTCCCACCTGGCACATAAACCCCCACTCGGCCTAAAGCAGGAAAGTTTTCCCCAGTCCGCGCTCCCTGCCGATTGCGTCCCACCCACCCCTTCGGCCGAGTCCGTCTGGCAAACTCTGCAATATTTTTTTCCGCCAGCGCTAATGCGTTCCTTTCCTGCGCCGAAGGCGGTCGAAACCTTCCTCGAATTTTGAGCTCCCCTACGCAGAGTGACTTCTGGGCAAAACGATTGTGAATCCGCACCAAAGCCCGATCTCCGCCCCTTCGCACCTCCGTAATTATTTTTTCCACTGCCGCCCGTACTCGCCCGTCCGGTTCAGGAGTACGCGTCAGCTCCGCCAATACCTTAACCGCATCTTTTCTCTTACTTGTGTCGACGATTCTCATAAATAAACTACTCCCACTCAATCGTGGCCGGTGGCTTGGAACTAATATCCAGCACCACTCGATTAATCCCCTTCACTTCGTTGCAGATCCGATTCGAAATCCGTCCCAAGAGATCCCCAGGCAACCGCACCCAATCCGCCGTCATCCCATCCTTACTTTCCACCACCCGAAGCGCCACTGCATTGTCGTACGTTCGCTCATCCCCCATCACCCCCACACTCCGACAAGGCAAGAGCACTGCAAAACTTTGCCAAACCCGATAATACCATCCTGAGGCTTTCATCTCCTCCACCACGATCGCATCCGCTTCTCGTAAAATCGATAGTTTTTGCTCCTCGATCGCTCCCAAACAGCGCACCGCCAGCCCCGGCCCTGGGAACGGTTGCCGCCAAACCATCTCTCTCGGTAAACCCAGTACCGCCCCCACCTTGCGGACCTCATCTTTAAAAAGCTGACGCAACGGCTCCACCAACCCCAACTTCATGCGCTTGGGCAAGCCTCCCACATTGTGATGACTCTTAATCAAAGACGCAGGGTTGCCCGCGATCGGTACACTCTCAATCACGTCAGGATAGAGCGTCCCTTGAGCCAAAAACTGGGCTCCACGACCCACCTTCTTCGAAGCCTCGTTAAAAACGTGAATAAATTCCCGTCCGATGATCTTTCTCTTCCTCTCCGGATCCGACACCCCCCGTAATCTACGCAAGAACCTCGCCCGCGCATCAATCACCGTCAGATTAAAATGCCGGTGCTTGCCAAAGATTCTCTTCACGCTGGCCACCTCATCCTTTCGCAATAACCCATTATCCACAAAAATACACCGCAACCGACTGCCAATCGCTCGGTAAAGCAACGCCGCCGCCACACTCGAATCCACCCCCCCACTCAATCCAAGAATCACTCGGCCCGTCCCCACCTGCTCCCGTACCTCCGCCACCGCCTTTTTCAGAAACGAGCCCATCGTCCAAATTCCCCGACAACCACAGATTTTCGTCAGAAAATTACCGAGAATCCTCTGCCCCTTCGGGGTGTGAGAAACCTCAGGGTGAAACTGCAACCCGTAGATATCCCCCTTTCGCACTACCGCATAAGGACTGTTCTCCGTCGTGGCCACCGAAACAAAGCCACGTGGCAACCGGGTCACCCGATCCCCGTGGCTATTCCAAATCTCCAGCCGATTCGGCAGTCGATCCAGCAAAGGACACTCCCGCTTTCGTCGCAAGATTCCCCTGCCATATTCCCGCCGCGTTCCCCGTGCCACCTGCCCCCCAAACTCCTTCACCAAAAGCTGCATCCCATAGCAGATCCCCAAAATCGGAATTCCTAAATGAAATATCTTTCGATCCATCTTGGGTGCGTTTTTCCCGTAGACGCTGGCGGGTCCTCCGCTCAAAACAATCCCCCTCGGCCGTAGCGCCAACACTTTCTTCGCCGAAATCGTGTGAGGAACAATCTCCGAGAAAACCTTCGCCTCCCGAATCCGCCGAGCAATCACTTGGGTGTACTGCGATCCAAAATCAAGGATCAGCACGCGCTCGGGGATCGAAGAAACAATCTTTACTGGCTTCAAGTGTACTACTTCACCTCTTCCTTCAGAATCGTCAAGCCCCACTGCGTACTTCTTCACAAGAAATACCACTACTCAACTTTCTACCTGCCCTACGTATTGCCCATCCCTCAGCAATCCGCTTTAACTTCCTTGTGCCCTGCCCGCCCATCCGCGCTGCCGTCCTCGACCTCGGTTCCAACACCTTTAAACTTCTCCTCGCCGAACAGTCAGGCTCCACCCTCCGCCTCCATCACGAAAAAGCCTATCCCGTACGCCTCGGCCAAGGGGTCGCCCTCACAGGAAAAATCCGGCCTACCACCTGTCTTCGCGCTCTCCGACTCCTCACTCGCCTCCAACGTAGAATCCTCCTTTTCCATCCCGACAAAGTTTTCGCCGTCGCCACCGGTACTCTTCGCCTTGCCCGCAATCGCCAATCCTTTCTTCTTCCAGCCTCTCGCATCCTTGGGCACAAGATTTCACTACTCACCGGCCACACCGAAGGTCGCCTCATCGCCCTCGCCGCACGCCAACTCTCATCCACCCGCTCTCCCCGATTCCACATCGACCTTGGCGGTGGGAGCCTCGAAGTCATCGACTCCCGTTATCCCTCCCGCCCAACCATCTTTAGCCTCAATCTCGGTTGTGTCGCCATTCGCGACTCTTTACTCCCCCACCATCCTGCTTCCGAAAAAACTTGGCTCCACGCCACAGCCCGAATTCAGCAATCCTTAAAAAAACTCCCTCGCCCACTCCGTTCTTCCCACGCCAGCTTTTCTGGTGGCACCGGTCACGCCTACGCTTGCCTCCTCCAAGGCAAAAATATCAAGGCTCGCCGTCTCGATGGGTTTCGCCTTCATCTCACCAAGCTCGATTCTCTCATTAATCAAATTCGTCCCCTTACCCTTTCCCGCCTCCGCCGACTCCCTGGCATGCCTGCCGATCGTGCCTCCGTCGCTCTCTCCGCGTTTCTCGTCCTGCGCGAAGCCATGGTCCGCCTTCAGCTCACTTCCGTCCAACTCACCACCCACGGCTTGCGCTATGGAGTTTGGCTCGACCAAATCGCTCCTGTACCCCTGAAAAAGATTATCCGATGATTCCAACTTCCCCCGCTATTCAGGAAGCCCACGCCTTCATGAAAAAACATGAACGCGATCCGGTTCACGTTCAGCACGTCACTCTCTGGGCGGCTTTTCTTTTCCGTGAACTCCAGGCCCTCCATCAACTCTCCTCCACCGATGGGGAACTCCTCATCATTGCCTCTCTCCTCCATGACACTGGTTGGTCCTGCGCCACAGATGAAAAACCTCACCACAAGGAATCGGCCCGCCTCATCCGAGAGCACTCATGGAATAATCTTACCCAAAAGCAATCCGCCCTCGTTGCCCTCCTCGCCCGCTATCACCGCAAAGCTCCTCCCTCCCCTCTCCACCAACGCTATCAAAATTTACCTAAAGAGCGGAAGCAGGCCCTGCAACACCTCGCAGGCATCCTCCGCGTAGCCGACGCTCTCGATCGCTCCCACCGCCAAAACCTCCACCCCTCCGAGCTCGAACTCCGACCCGGAGTCTGCCTCATTCGATCCAAAGGCACCGACCCCGAGGACGCCATCTTCGGTCTAGAACGCAAAGGAGATCTCTTTCAGCAAGCTTTCTCTCTGCAACCTTTCCTTAAATTAGTTTCCTAGCAGGAATGGCACGCCGTTGCCGTTCTGCTCTAATCCCTCTCTATGACCATGAAACGGTGGCGTCCTCAACTCATCGCCCTTGCCATCCTCCTCGCCTTCGTCGGCTTCTCCGCTAGTTACGTCCGCTACTTCGTCCGCGTCCGCACCCACAGCGTCATCGTATTTTTTGTCCCCGGAGCTAGCCCCGAACTCCTCGCCCTCGCCCAAGCCCGCGACCCCAACCGCCGCCTCGCAGGGCTCGACCACGCCGATGGTATGGCCTTCGTCGAATCCCAATCCACCGATCACCTCACCGGCGATGCCGCCGCCCTCGCCTCCTTTCTCGCCACCGGCGAACCCAGCCCCTCCGGTCGCCTCAGCCTTCGCTACGACGGAAAACCTGCTGATACCCTCCTTTACGAAGCTCAACGGAATGGTCGCGCCATCGGTATCATCTCCTCCGGGCCCATCACCTCCCCTGGCGTAGCCGCTTTTTACTCACACCAGGCCGATGCCTCCGTCTCCTCCACCATCGCCAATCAACTCCTCGACACCACCCGCATCGACCTCATCTTCGGTGGCGGTCGGGAAATTTTCACCGCCGAGAAACAGGCAGGCCACCGCAACCTCGAGCAGGAGGCCCAAAAACTCGACTACACCCTCCTTTTCGATCGTGCCGGCCTCGAAAGCTTTCCCGCTTGGAATACCCGCAAAGCCTTCGGCCTTTTTGCCCCTGGCCCTCTTCCCCTCACCGCCGCCGCTGGCGAACCAGGCACCATCCGCCTCTCCGATCTGGTCCGCCGTGCCATCGAAACTCTCGCCTATAATTTCCTAGGCTATTTTCTCGTTATCGACCACCCACTCGTCGCCCTAGCCGCTGGCCAAAACCAAGCAGATATCGCCGCACGCCAAATTCAAGAACTCGACCGTGCCGTCGATACCGCTCGTCAATATGCAGGCAAAAACACTCTGATCTTGATCTACTGCCCCTACTCCGTCGGCGGCTTCCAATTTCTCGATGCCCCCACCCTGGGAAACAAAAAAACCTCCGCCCGCCTCCCCTCTCTTTCCTGGCATAATGGCCCAGGCAAAAAAGGCTCCGATCCCGCTGCCATCTCCACCGGAAAACTCGGTGCACCCTCCGCTGGCTTCGGTTGGGCCGTCGGCTACGGCAAAGGCTCCGAAAGAATTCATGGCATCCTTAACCCAGGCGAACTCCACGCCATCCTCAGTCGCCAGCTCTGAACCCCACCCAAATCCGCGAAATCTTGGCCACCCACGGCCTGCGCCCCCTGCGTCAGCTCGGCCAGAACTTTCTCGTCGAGCCCACTCTCGCCACCGTCATCGCCGCCGCCCTTCCCCCACCCAATCCCGAACCCGTTCAAGAAATTGGCCCTGGCCTCGGCGCACTCACCCGCGCGCTCCTCACCGCAGGCCACACCATCGAAGCTTTCGAAATCGACCAAGGTCTGATCGCTTGGCTTCGCCAATCCTTCAAGGACGAACCCCGCTTCCAACTCATCGAAGGAGATGCCCTCCAAACCCTAGCCCAACACCCACCCCGCCCCTTCGTCTGCGGAAATCTCCCCTACTCCATCTCCACCCCACTCCTCGTCCAGCTTGCCCTCCGTACTCCACCCCCAAAAACGATCGTCGTCACACTCCAGAAAGAAGTCGCCGATCGCTTTGTCGCGCTCCCCCGCACCCCCGAGTACGGCGCCGTCACCATTCTCCTCCAAACCGTTTTTCTTCTCGAAAAGATTCGCACTCTTCCCCCTGAGGTTTTCTATCCTCGGCCCCAAATCGAATCCGCCGTTCTGCGTCTCACCTCTCGTCCCTCCATCCCTCATGATCTCATTAACTTTTATGCTTTTGTGAAAAAGGGATTCTCCCAACGACGCAAACAACTTAAACGACTCCTCCCCGTCCCTCTTACCCAACGAGCCGAAGAGCTCGATCCAGCAACATGGCACCAACTTTATGAACAGTACGGACGAGAAGTTTGACCTCGTCGATCAGGAGGACCGAGTCATCGGCTCCGCCCTTCGCTCCCAGATCCACTCCCAAGGTCTACTCCATCGCGCCGTTCACCTCTGGCTCTACCATCCCGATGGCCGTCTACTCCTCCAACGCCGCTCCGCCCACAAAGATCGCGAACCTGGTCGCTGGACCTCTAGTGTCAGTGGTCATGTTAATGCAGGGGAAGCCTACGACACCGCTATGCACCGCGAAATCCCCGAAGAGATTGGCATCCCCACCTCCTCCTGCCTTGCCCTCACCCGCCTTCACTACATCCCCGCCTGCTCCGAAACTGATCAGGAGTTTGTCTGGCTTTACCGCGCCACCCACTCAGGCCCCTTTACCCCCGACCCCCATGAAGTCGCAGGCCTCACCTTTTTCTCCCCGCAAGAAATCGATCGGCTCATTATCCGCCAACCCCACGACTTCTCCACCTGCCTCCTTTTCCTTTGGCAAAAACACCACCCATGAAAACTCCTTTAACCGGTAAGTCCGCCGTCGTCATCGGTGCAGGTCTCGGCGGGCTCGCTACCGCCCTCCGTCTGCAACAAGCCGGCGCCCGCGTCACTCTTCTTGAAAAAAACCCCACCGTCGGAGGCAAGATCGCCGAACGACGCTCCGACGGATTCCGCTGGGACCTCGGTCCTTCCCTTTTCACCATGCCCCACATTCTTGATCGTCTCTTCACCGATCTCGGCGAAGACCGTGCCAATTTCCTTACCCTCCAACCCCTTTCCCCCACCTGCCGCTACCGTTGGGCCGACGGCTATCAGTTTGACGAAAACGAATTTTTTTGGTCCCGACCCGACTCCGCCCGTCTACTCCGCCACGCCCAAGGCCTCTATCAACTCTCCGCCACCGCCTTTCTCGAAAGCGATCCCTCCGAAATCTTCCGAAAGATTTTTAACCCCTCCCTCCTACCCCTTCTCCGCTTCCTGCCTGGCATGAGCCCTTTCCAATCTCTCGCCGCGGCTTCGCGCCGCTTCTATCGCGATCCTCACCTTCAACAGTTTCTTCAGCGCTTCGCCACCTACAACGGAAGCGACCCCGAACTCACACCCGCCACCTTCGCCGTCATCCCCTACGTCCAAGCCAAATACGGCGGATGGTTCATCCAAGGAGGAATCCGTACCCTTGCCGATTCTCTCCTCGCCTTAGCCACCAAGCGTGGCATCGAAATCCAAACATCTGCCGAAGCTCAATCCATCGACTCCGCCGGCGTCACCCTCACCTCAGGCAAACGAATCTTCGCTGATCTCATCTTTCACAACGGGGACGTCCTCGGAGCCTACCAAAAACTCATCCGCCATCCCCGTGCCCCTCAGACCGCCGCCCAGATGAGTCGCCCCACCCGCTCTATCTCCGGATTCGTCGTCCTTCTCGGCGTCAAAGGCAAGGATCCCTCTCTCGCTCATCACAATATCTTCTTTTCTGATAACTACCCGCTCGAATTCAAACAACTCTTCCAAGAAAAACGTCCTGCCGAAAATCCTACCATCTACCTTTGCCTCAGCACCCGCTCCCAACCCTCCGATGCTCCCGCCGATCACGACAACTATTTCCTCCTCGTCAATGCGCCCTCTAACACCACCTCCATCGATTGGACCCAAGTGGGCCCCGGCTACGCCGATCGCATTGTCCAGATTCTCGAGAACAAATTCCTCCCCAACCTCAAGTCTAAGATCGTCCACCAAGAGTTTCTCTCCCCTGCTGATTTCCAATCTCGCGATGGTGCCGTGGGTGGCGCGCTCTACGGTTGGGCCTCGCACGGCCCACTCCAATCCTTCCTTCGTCCACCAATCCGCTCTCCCCTCCTACCTAATCTCTATTTCGTCGGCGGCACCACCCACCCAGGAGGTGGCCTCCCTCTCGTTCTCCTCTCCGCAGAAATCGCCGTCCGCCTAGCGCTTAAAAAAAATTCTTAGACGAATCCCTTATTTTTCCTGCACCGGCAAATGAACCTCCGCCCTCTTTAAAAACCAGATCGTAAACGGACTATTCCAGTACACCGCATAGGCCTCCCCCACCGCCTGATACTTCGGCTGGTTTTTCAGCCAATCCCGTAACTTTTTCGAATGCTTTTCAAAACTCTCCTTCGAATATCCGCCTCGAATCCCAATCGACGCCACCACCCTCTCGCCCACCCGCTTCCTCGTCACTCCATCCACCATTTGCAAATCACCGCGCTGGGCTGATTCTGGATCGAGATAAAAAATCATCGTGCCAGGCCTCATTCCCGCCTCCACGGGGGTCGTCATCGGAACCTTGTTCTGCTGAATTGTCTGAAACAGCCGACGAAAAAGCCCGTTGTTTTCCGAAAAGTAGTCCCCCGTGCTACGAGCTTGCAAAATCACTCCAGCGGGCAACGTCTTGATCTCGCATACTCCCGCCCCCGTCATTGGATACGCAGATTCACTCGCCATCAGCGAAGAACCTAACGCCGAAGCCACAAAAACAAGGACAAGTTTTTTCATTACACCCCATCTTCCGTATCTATGAAATCTCCTGGTGCAATCACCCTCCCGCTTATCGGCCAAGGAAGCGGACCCTCCAAAGGTCGGTGCGCCTCCAATAATCCCGTCCCCTCCTCTTTCGCCCGCGCATAACTCAACCGCAACATCTCCATCTTTGCGTCGATATTATCAATGTGGTGCAAGAGAAAGGCTTCCGGCGTCTTCGGCGCCACCGGCGACCCAAACTCCTTCGTTCCATGGTGCGAAGCAATTAGATGCAACAGATGATCCCTCACCTCCTCCGAGGCGGGTTGCAATTCCCCCCAACTCGACCCCTCCGCCGCTTCCCCCTCCCGCCACAGCGCGTTCGCCACTTCAATTCCCAAAGAAATATGACCCAGCAACTCCCCGCGACGACTCGGCACACTGGCAAATCCCTTCTCTCCTGTGTCGTTCTCCCAAAGCTTTCCTATGTCGTGAAAAATCACCCCCGCACAGAGTAAATCATTGTCTACCTCCGCATAGAGCGGAGCCAACGCCTTTGCCACTCGCAACATCTGCGCCGTGTGATCCAATAATCCACCTCGCCTCGCGTGATGATTCTTTCGTGCGGCCGCCGCTCTTCGCCATTTCTCCGGATATTTCTCCAACGCCCGATTGCAGATCCATCGTAAACGCGGATCTTCCATACCTTCGACTACCGCCAAGATCTCCTGGCCGTACTCCTCCAGCTGAGTCCGCCTCTCTTCTCCCCCAAGAAAAAATTCCTCCTCCTCCGTAGCATTCAGCTTTCTTGCGGAGGGACTATCGACATTCGGCCCATAATCGCTTGGCCCAAATACTCCGGTCAGCTCCAAGCACGTCCGGACATCCGCAGAACTAAAAAAAGTAAATGCGGGCGTCCCCGAAAAAAGATTCAGCCCCACCCGATCCGTCTCATCCGCGATCTCCACCCGCAAAAAGGGCTTCCCATTCCGAGCCGCCTGCTCGCGCCGAGAAATAAGCTGCGCCCGCACCGCTCCTTTCACCGGAGCCGTCAGTTTAAGAAATTCCCGCAGGGTCATAGCCAGGACCCGCCACCAACCTTAGGAAGCGCTGTCCTCGCCTGCATTTCGACCATTCTTCACCACCAACCACACTAGCCCACTAGCAACCGAAGCCGGTGCCGCCAACATAAAGAGCACGCTCCAACCGAAACCCAGTCCGGTAGAGTTTAACCCCTTCGAAACAATCTTCGTCCCATTCGCACTATCCTCTTTCGTGAAGCTGTCTTTACACGTCGGACAACCCAAGGCGCTAGTTGCGCTCAGCAACCATCCCGCCAGAAAGAGCGGAGCCAAGAGTAAAACTTTCATCACATAAGAATACAAGCGTACTCCTCCCCTCGCAAGTTCGTCTTCGACATGCCTCGACTTCCCTTCCTCCACTTTTTATCATTCGAGAGTGGACCTTTCCCTAGCCCAAAAAATCATCGCCCAAATCGGTGCGGCCAAACACCCCGCAATTCTGGCACACCTTCGGCCAGACGGAGATGCCTTCGGCAGTATTCTTGGCCTAGCCCACACCCTCCGAGAACGGGGAGCCCAACCCCAAGTTTTTGTCGAAGGAGGCATCATCTCCATGTACCAGTTCCTCCCAGGGAGCGAACTTGTCCAGGATCTCCCCGCTTCCCTCCCCAGTCACACCGACTGCTTCATCGCTCTCGACACCTCCACTAGAGAACGATTAGGCCAAAAGACCATCTCGTGGACCCGCCCCGTAGATATCGTCATCGACCACCACATCAGCAACCCAGGATACGGAAAACACAACCTCATCATCGCCGATATCCCTTCCACCACAGGAGTCCTCTTTGAACTTTTCCAGATCGCAAAGTGGGAAATCACCCCCGCAGCCGCCACCTGCCTCTTCACCGGCCTCACCACCGATACCGGCTCATTCCGGTACCGGGGAACCAGCGCTCAAACCCTTCATACCGCCGCAAAATTAGTCGAACTCGGAGCCGATCCATCCGAGATCGCCAAGCAGTGCTATCTCTCCATTACCCACGAACGCCACGCCCTAAAGCGTCTAGTTTCTAATACTTTAACATTAAAGGATAAGAATAAGTCTGCTTTTCTTACTATTTTACCTGAGTTTTACGCAAAAAGCGGCGCAAAAAGTGAGGACACTGAGGGAATTA
Source organism: uncultured Verrucomicrobiota bacterium (assembly GCA_903956835.1). Classification (GTDB taxonomy): domain Bacteria; phylum Verrucomicrobiota; class Verrucomicrobiia; order Methylacidiphilales; family Verrucolacustridaceae; genus Verrucolacustris. The sequence goes on along the minus strand of CAJBOM010000105.1, from coordinate 13,644 downwards.
TTGAGGAAGTGGCTTCTATTCAAGGAGTTGAGGTTGGATCGCTTTTTGAATTCACCAGTGATGGAGGTTTACGGGTGTCCCTGCGAAGTAAGGGCAAGATAGATGTAAACGCTATCGCCTCATCCTTTGGCGGAGGTGGCCATAAAGCCGCTGCTGGAATCCGCCTCTCAAAGGACGCGGAAAAAAATCGCCAGCTCGTCCTTGATGCCATCAGTAAAGCCATCTCCAACCTGCAATCTTAACTAACCGCCCGCCACCATCCCTATCCTTGCTATTCTGCCTAATTCTTCCCACTCTCAACCTCAATCTTTGGTTCCAATCCAATTTCTATGACCCCCCAACTCGACGGCCTCCTACTCGCCGATAAACCCCCCGGGAAAACATCCCACGATATCGTTGACTTCGTTCGGCGTCGCTTCAATCAACGCAAAGTAGGCCACTGCGGCACTCTCGATCCCATCGCCACTGGACTCCTCATGCTCGTCGTCGGTCGAGCCACCCGCGTGCAAGACCTCCTCATGAGCGAAGACAAAGAGTACGAAGGCACTCTCAAATTAGGAGAGTCCACTGATACCCAGGATGCCCAAGGCAAAATTCTCGAATCCAAACCTGTCCCCAACCTAGATCGCGCCACTATCGAAGCTGCCTTCCAAAAGTTTACCGGTGAGTTCGAACAAATTCCCCCCATGGTTTCCGCTATCAAAAAAGACGGAGTCCCACTTTATAAACTCGCTCGCGAAGGCAAAACAGTCGAACGCCCCCCACGCCGGGTCCGCATCGACAAATGCGAAATCCTCGAAATCGCTATGCCCTGCGTCCGCTTCCGCATTCACTGCACCAAAGGATTCTATGTCCGCACCTATTGCCACGACCTTGGCGCTCTCTTCGGTTGCGGGGGCCATATGTCCGCCCTCATCCACACCCGCTCAGGTAACTTCGAACTCTCCAAAGCCGTTCGCTGGGCCGACCTCGAAGTCGCCGAGGGAGCCGATTACCTCGCACGGCATCTCATCTCCCTCCCCGAAATTTCTCGCATCCGCCGTACGTGAAGCAGGTCGATTCGCTGACCCCCTCCCCAAAGGGGGATCTCATTCGGCACCTCGCCCTCGGCTTTTTTGACGGCCTCCATCTTGGCCACCGCCGAGTCATCCTCGGAGAAAACTTTCCCCATCCACCTACCGCTACCGCTGTGCTTACTTTTCGCGATCACCCTCTTACCGTTCTCCATCCCGAGAAACACCCCGCCTTAATCACCGGACTCCCACACAAACTTCGCGTCCTCACCCGATGGGGGATCGGACTGACCATCGCTCTCCCCTTCGATCGCCCACGATCTCTTCAAGAACCCTCCGCTTTTCTCGATGAGATCTCCGCATCTTTCCCTGCCTTACAAACGATTTCTGTTGGCCCCAACTGGCGCTTTGGCCACAAACGATCTGGGGATGTCGCCATGCTCTCCGCTTGGTGCAAAAAGCAGGGCGCCGTTCTCGATAACCCACCACCCGTCCTCTACCAAAACGAAAGAATCAGCAGCAGCCGAATCCGTACCGCCATCCGCGATGGCAAGCTGATCGATGCCTCCGCCATGCTGGGTCGCCCCTTTACGATCCTCGGACAAGTCGTCTCAGGAGAAGGTCGCGGTCACAGCCTCGGCTTTCCCACCGCGAATCTCGCCACCGAAGATGAGTGCCTCCCTCCCGACGGTGTCTACGCCGGTCGGGCTTGCCTCGCCGACGGCACTTTCCACCCCGCAGCCATCAACCTCGGCACTGGCCCAACCTTTGAACGGCACCAGCGCAAAATCGAAGCCCACCTCCCATCCTTCACTGGAAACCTCAGCGGTCAGGAAATGGATCTAGAGTTCCACCGCTTTATCCGTGAAGAAAAGAAATTCGCCAATCCCTCCGCCCTCGCCGATCAAATCCGCCAAGATGTCGCCAGCATCCTTCAGAAACTCTGAAGGAAAAGAGCTACGGGCAACTTTAGCCCTTTCTTAACTCAGCCTCGTGCCGAATGTCTTTGCCCGTGTACAAATAGAAAACCTGCTCCGCAATATTCTTAGCGTGATCCGCCGCCCTCTCAAAGAATCGTGCCACCAACATCAGATTCAGCGCCCGAGTAATCGTCTTCGGGTCCTCCACCATGAAACTAGTTAACTCCCTCTCGAGTTGACGATTGATCTCATCCACCCGGACATCCATCAGAATAATCTCCGCACACTTCTCTGGGGTAATTTCCACAAACGCATCCGTGGCCATACGAATCATCTCCAGGACCTGCGCCCCCATTCTCGGAATATCTAAGAGTGGCTTTAAGGGTGGCTCATCCATCAAAATCACACTGCGCCGTGCAATCGAGACCGCCTGATCCCCAATCCGCTCTAAATCATTACAAAGCTTCGAGGCCGCCAACATCAATCGACAAGCCAAGGCCATCGGCGCTTGCGTCGCCATGAAACCCGCCACCATCTCGTCTACCTCCACCTCCAGACGATCAATCTCTTGATCGTCCGCAATCGCCTTCGCCGCCTTGGCTGGGTCTCTCTCCACCAAGGATTCTAAAGCAATACTCAGATTGGTATGAGCCAAACTGGCCATCCGCAACAACGCCTCACGCAAAATCAGCAAATCCCCACGGAAATAACTCCGCACTCTTTCCAGGCGATCTTCGTTCGCCTCCATCGTCGGCTCATTCATTCTTTTAATTCTTTATCCGCAGAAGACGGATGTCAACCGAACCCCCATTTTTTATCCAAATCTTCCGGAAATATAATCTTCCGTCTGAGGCTTCGCCGGATTGGTAAAAAGCCGGTTCGTCTCCCCGAATTCAATCAACTCTCCCAAATACATAAATGCCGTCCGATCAGAAATTCGGCCTGCCTGCTGTAAATTGTGAGTCACGATAATCACCGTCACCCGCTTCTTCATTTCTACAATCAATTCCTCAATTTTCGAAGTCGCGATCGGATCGAGTGCACTCGTGGGTTCATCAAACAAGACCACATCAGGATCAGTCGCAATCGCCCGAGCAATGCACAATCTCTGCTGCTGCCCGCCCGATAGATTGTGCGCTAATTGGTGCAACCGGCTCTTTACCTCATCCCAAAGAGCCGATTCCCGGAGCGCCTTTTCCACTCTCTCGTCCAGATCCCTCCTCTTGTTCATCCCCTGCAACCTCAGCCCATAGGCCACGTTTTCATAAATACTCTTGGGAAAAGGATTCGGCTTTTGAAAAACCATCCCGAAGCGCATCCGTACTCGAATCGGATCCATCCCCGGACCAAGAATATCGGTTCCTCCTGGATACAGACGGACTGAACCCTCATACCGATTCCCCGGATAAAGGTCATGCATTCGATTTAAACAACGCAGTAAGGTCGTCTTGCCACACCCCGAAGGCCCAATCATTGCCGTCACCTGATAAGCCGGCACATCTAGGCTCACATTTCGCAACACCTGATTCCTCCCATAAAAGAAACTTAGGTTCTGAATTTCAACCTTCACCTCAGGCTTCACCTCCACCTGAGCGATATCTTTCACGCTTGAGACTTGAGCTGCGGGGATAGGATTCACCACTTGATGTTCCTCTGGGCATGGCGCCGGAGCAAGATCGCAGCACCATTCATACTCAGGGTGATCAGCATCAGAAATAGTCCTGCGGCGGCGGCATTCGACTGGAACTCCTCTCCAGGGCGAGATACCCAGTTGAACATCTGAATGGGTAACGCCGTAAATGGGGAGAAAAGCCAATCAAAAGAAATAAAAGGTGCATGTGCCAAAATCGGCGCAGGAGGTAAAAACGCAATAAAAGTAAGTGCCCCAATCGTAATCAAGGGTGCACTTTCCCCGATCGCCCGCGACATGGCCAGAATCACACCCGTAGCAATTCCCCCTGTGGAGTAGGGCAAAAGATGATGCCAGACCGCCTGCCATCGCGTCGCCCCTAAGGCAAAAGCTGCCTCCCGAATCGAAGCCGGAATCGTCCGCAATGCTTCGCGGGTCGCCACAATCACGATCGGCAACACCAGACAGGCCAAAGCCAATCCCCCCGCCAGAATGCTCTGCCCAAAACGAAACTGGTAGACAAAGAGCCCCAAAGCCATCAACCCGTATAAAATCGATGGCACACCTGCCAAGTTAGAAATGTTGATCTCTACAAAATCGGTCCACTTATTTTTCGGGGCGTACTCTTCAAGATAAATACCCGCCGCCACCCCCAAAGGCACCGCCACTGAAGCCGTCACCATCATTAGCAGAATCGTTCCCACCCAGGCAGAGAGGATTCCCGCCTCCGCCGGACGCCGCGAAGGAAAAGAGAGCAGAAACTGCCAGTCAATCCTCGTTAAGCCGCTCGCCGCTAAGTTTAAAAGCAAAATCGCCAAAACCCCAAGAGTTCCCAGCGTCACCAGAAAACCGATCCGTCCAAACCATCGATCAATCGACCTTCGCCGCGAAGCCCTTGCTTCCTGTTTCCTTAAATTTTGACTAGCAGGCACGGTGGAATCTCCGGCGTAGGATATGCCCCGCTAAATTAAATCCTAATGTCATTAAGAAAAGCACCGCTCCTGCCGCAAATATCGACTGGTAGCCGATGCTCCCGTGAGGCAAATCCCCCAAGCTGACCTGCACAATAAAAGCTGTTACCGTCGCCGCAGATTCCAGTGGATTTAAGGTGAAACGCGGTTGTAGCCCTGCCGCAATCGCTACAATCATCGTCTCCCCTACTGCCCTCGAAATCGCTAGGACATAAGCCGAGGCCAATCCAGAAAATGCCCCTGGAAAAACCACCCGCAACGCCACTCCCAGCTTTCCATCTCCCAGCGCAAAGGCCCCCTCCCGCAACAACATCGGCACACTCCGCATCGAATCTTCTCCCAAAGAGGTCACGTAGGGAATGATCATGATTCCCATGATCAACCCCGCGCTCAGCATGGAAAATTGTGGCAGATCGGGGTAAATCTTTTGTAAAAGCGGGGTCAAGGTCAGCAACGCGAAATAACCATAAACCACCGTGGGAACCGCACTGAGCAACTCCAGCATCGGCTTGACCACCTCACGGAATCGCGGCTCTGCAAATTCACTCAGATAAATCGCCAGTAGCGTTCCCAGAGGAATCGCTACGCACAGCGCCACCCCCGTCGTCACCAACGTCCCCGCCAGCAACGCCCCAATCCCATATTGCGGCTCAAGAAAAAGCGGCGTCCACATACGGTCGGTAAACAGGCGACCCACTGGAACTGCCTTAAAAAAAGGCCAGGATTCCGTAACCAGCGTAATCACAATCCCAAAGGTCACCAGGACCGAGGCCCAACCCCCAACCCGCAAAATCCCCACCATCACCCTCTCAATCGCCTTATCCAGACGGCGAGAGGATTCATAAGGGAAGGACATAAGAGAAGCTTTTACGGAACCGGCGCGCGATTAAGAATTTCTCCGATCGGCACAGCCAAATCAGATTGATGGAGAAATGCCGTTCCCTTTTCCCTCTTCTCAAACCGGGCCTTTACTTTCCCGTAGGCATCTCCTGGCAAGGGGATGTACTTCACTTCTTTCGCAAGGGTTTCAACCTGGGCCAGATAGAATTCCACAAATTTCTTCACCTCTGGCTTTTCCAACGATTTCACATTCACATAAATAAACAAGGGTCGCGATAGGGGGTTGTAGGTACCCGCCAGCACCGTTTCCTCAGAAGGTTTCACCGTGGACTTGCCCTTGGCGTCCCACTCAATCCCCAAGGCCTTCAACCGCTTTTTGTGGGCAGCGTAGTAGGAGAAACCCATGTATCCTAAGGCATACCGGTCTCCCTCCACTCCTTGCACCAGCACATTGTCATCTTCGCTCGCCGTGTAATCGCCTCGGCTCGCTTTGCTCCTCCCGTTAATTGCCTCCGTAAAATAATCAAAAGTTCCGGAATCCGATCCCGCTCCGTACAACTTGATCTCTTTGTCAGGCCACTCAGGACGAATCTGACTCCACTTAGTGATTTTTCCTTGGGCCTCGGGCTCCCAGATTTTCTTTAACTCGGAGACCTTAATCGTCTCCATCCAATCATTTTTGGCGTTCACCACCACCGTCAACGCATCATAGGCAATCGGCAGTTCGAGGTACTCGATGCCACCCTCCTTGGCCGCCTTAACTTCCTCCTCCTGAATCGGGCGACTCGCATCCTGAACATCTGTCTCCCCCCGAGCAAACTTCTTAAACCCGCCTCCAGTTCCCGACATGCCAACGGTCACCTTAGTTCCAGTCGCTTTTTGAAACTCCTCCGCCACCGCCTCCGTAATCGGGTAGACTGTGCTCGAACCATCAATTTTCACCACTTGCTCAGCCCGAAGGTGACTGGGTATGGAGGCAAACAGCCCCAGAATTGTTCCCATCAGGAGTAAATAGTTAATCTTCATCCTCTTGACCTAAGGGCAGTCCCACAACAAGCCAAGATGCGATTTGTGACAATATGATGTCATTTTTTTAAAGCTTAAATACCTTGTGTACAGCATTTTATACAGATGATTGCTTTAAAGCAAAGATAATCTTAGTCCCCTTCCCACTTTCACTTTCCGCCCGCACGCCACCCCCATGGAGCTGGACCAAATGCTTCACAATTGATAACCCCAACCCAGTCCCCCCACCCTTCTCTCTTGCCCGAGCAGAATCCACCCTGAAAAATCTCTCAAATATCCTCCCGATCTTATCCGCAGAGATCCCCTCCCCCTCATCCTCCACCCAAAATTCCACCTGGCCCGCTTCCCTGCCCACTTGCGCCGATAATATCACCCCTCCTCCAGCAGGACTAAAGCGTAAAGCATTCTCCAGTAAATTAGAAAAAATCTGCCCCGTCCGGAGCGGATCCGAATCCACCCGGGCCAAATCTCGGCCACAACGAATCTCCAATTTGACCCGCTTCCCAGCAAACGCCCGACTCCAATCCTCCTTCACCTCTTCCAGAATTTCATAAGGAAACCGAGGTTGAGTCTTCAACTCCATTCTCCCTGACTCGATCCTCGACAACTCCAGTAAATCACTTACCAGAAGCGTCATTCTCTCGCAGTTGCGCTGCAACACCGCCAGAATCTTTTTTCCCTCGGCCCCCTTGAGCATCGTGGGATCCTCCATCGTCTCTAAATAACCCGCTAAAATAGAAAGCGGTGTTCGCAACTCGTGGGAAAGATTAGTCACAAATTCTTGCCGAACCGTCTCTAGATGACGGATTTTAGATCGATCATAAAAAATAGTCACCACCCCCGCCCGATCTCCCCCACGCTCCAGAATTGGGGCCATGTTCACCGCAAAAACCCTCGGGCTCCCCGCATCCTCAGAAGGAAGCATCACCTCCAAACTCTGGGTTACTCCTTGCCGAATGATTTCCTCCACCGCTCTGTCCACCTCCACCAAACGAACCACCTCCATCACCGTTCGTCCTTTCGGAATTTCTTCCAATTCAAAAATCCGCAAGAAGGCTTGATTCGCCAATGTAATCTTCCCCTCCCCATCACTCACCATCACCCCTTCCGCCAAACTTCCCAGAATCGCCTGCAAACTAAACCGCTCACTCTCCTCCCTCGAAGATATTCCCTCCAACCGCTTGGCCACCTGCTCCAGATTGCTTATCGACTCCTCTAACCCCCACGCCCCTCGAGCCACGAAACCCGTCGGCCTCTGGTTCTCCGCTAAATCTTGGATCAAACGTCGGAGCTGCCTCATCGGCCGATACACCATCGCCCAGACCCACCCCGCAATAGAGGCCCCCAAGACTAAAAGCAAAAGCGTCCACCCCATATCCATCTCCTTACCCTGCCCTCAACCACCCTCGGGGGCAAAATTGTTTACACCGACCCTGCGTTTAACCGATAACCACTTCCCCGCACCGTTTCGATACACTTTCCCGTCTTGCCCAACTTATCCCGCAACCTCCGTACATGCGTGTCCACTGTTCGCGTATCTAAACTCGCCTCATATCCCCACACCTCACTCAAAAGAACCTCACGCGATTGGATATTACCCACTCGGCGCACCAACAACTCCAATAATCGAAACTCCGTCGAGGTCAGCACCAACTTCTTTTCCCCCATCGAGGCCGTCATCGTTCCGCGATCCAACTGCATCAAGCCCGATCGCACTGGAATCGGTTTCGCCACCCCCTGATCCGGTTGCCTTCGCGCCACCGCCCGTACCCTCAGAACCAACTCCCGCGGACTGAACGGCTTCGTCACATAATCATCCGCCCCACACTCGAACCCCACCACCTTGTCATCCTCCGTCGATTTCGCCGTCAGCATCAGAATTGGAATCCGCGACGTCATCGGATTTTTTCGTAATGCTCGGCAGACCTCAACCCCACTCATCTCCGGCATCATTAAATCGAGAATAATCACCGCTGGCAGATCCTGCTTCGCAAGTGCTAGCCCCTCCGCCCCATTGTGCGCCTCCAGAACATCAAAACCCGCCGCCTTTAAATGAATTCGAATCATATCCCTCACATCCTTCTCATCCTCAACTACTAAAATTCTGTCGCGCATCGCCTCCACTCTACCTCCCTCCCCTTCCCACCCCGCAAGATTCCCAAGGTGACATTATCATGACAGAATCAAGCCCCCCAGGTCGCCGCCAACGCTTCGACCTCCAGTCGCAACTGATCTACCTCGCTTAATTTCACCTCAGGCTCCGGCACCAAAATCACCTCCCCCGTCAGCTTATGCTCATACACCGTCACCCTCCCCTCTGGACCCGTTGTCCTCTCCCTCACCAGCAAGATTTTCCTTCTCTCCAAGAGCAGGGCAAAAAGAAAAATCACCCGCGCCTCTGGACTCTCCGTCTGCACTGGCTCCGCTAGCCTCCTCCGCAATTCCGCCTCCGCTCTCGCCGCCGGCGGTTCCCTCTCAGGCACCAACGGTTCCGCCCGAAACTTACCCTTCCAAAAACAAAAATAAGTCGGCCTCCCCTCCTCTTTTTCCCATACCTCCTGCGCAAAATCCTTCCGCTCCATCCCCCCATCCATCGCCACCAGAACCGTATAAACCACCTGCCCATCCGAAAATTCCTTTCCGGAACCCGCACAACTCTGCGCTCTCGGCCTTATGCTCCAATCCATCCTGCCTTTCTACCCCGATGGTTTCAGTTGGAAAGTACCCGTTCTACCCCCATTGTGAATCAATGAGCTCTAGCTTTTTCACCGCCGAACACCTTCATGTCATGCTTAACCACTTTCCTGTGATTCTCATTCTTCTTGTCCCTCCAACTCTTTTGGCAGGCCTTTTCTTTAATCAAAAACCAATCCTGGCTGTCGGGTTCTCCCTTGCTCTCCTCGCCGACCTCTCAACCCCTGTCGTCATGCAGACAGGAGAGTCCGCCCACACTCGTTTTGAAATGGGACAGATCCAACCACCGCTAGACGAGCAAGGCGACATAGCCGCGGAAATGCACGAGGATATGGCCGAAAAAGCCGCCCCCCTCCTTTACCTTGTTGGCTTCGGGGCCATCGCAGGACTTATCATTCTTCGCTTTCGTCCCACATGGGCAAAAACTGCCGCCCTTGCCGTAATCCTCGCTTCATGCCTTGCCTCGATCTTCACCCTCCAATCCGCACAGTTGGGCGGACGCATCCGCCATCCCGAATTCCGCCCCCCCTCAACCAAAAACTAATCTCCTCTTACCACCCCTAAAGTCTAAGGGTGCGCTCCCATCCCACCCGCCTACCTTCCGCTATGGGCTTACCTTACGAAGAACTCGATTTCCAACCCACCCCACTCGGCGACCTCATCCTTCGCCGTCGCCGCATCGCCACCCTCGACAATCTAGAAGTCCTCGAGGTCAAACTCGGAGAAGACTTCCTCATGTCCAGCCTCTTTCATGAGGTCGAAGAAGCCCTCGCCGATCTCGGCCTCGCCGCCACCGAAGGCGATGCCCTCGATGTCGTTGTCGGAGGGCTCGGCCTTGGTTACACCGCTGTCGCCGCCCTCATGCACCAACGCGTCGCCGAACTCCTTGTCGTCGACGCCCTTCCCGCCGTCATCGATTGGCATCGTCGCGGACTCGTCCCCCTCGGTCCGACCCTCACTGGCGATCCTCGTTGCCGCTTGATCGAAGCCGATTTCTTTGCCCTCGCCGCCTCGCCCCAACAAGGCTTCGACCCTCAACAGCCCGGCCGCCAGTTCCACGCCGTCCTCCTCGATATCGATCACTCACCCTCTCATCTTCTCCACCAACGCCACGCCGATTTCTATAGCCCCGACGGACTCCGCCGCCTCGCCGCCCAACTCCTGCCTCGCGGTATCTTTGCCCTCTGGTCAGACGACCCGCCCGATGACGAGTTCCTCGCCAGCCTCGCCGCCGTCTTCGATTCTCCCCAAGCCCACTTCATCTCCTTTCCCAATCCCATCCTCGACCGCGACTCCGCCAGCACAGTCTATGTCGCCCGCAAAAGATTCTCCTCTTAACACCGACTCCTCCACCCTGACCTTTTTTACATCTTTAAAAAGTTGGCCAGAAGATCCTTACCCTCTTTGCTTAAAATCGACTCAGGATGAAATTGAACCCCATGCACCGGATACTCGCGATGCCGCAACCCCATGATCTCCCCCTCCACCGTATCCGCAGACACCAGCAAACTTTTCGGCACAGACACCTTCTCCACAATCAACGAGTGATACCGCGTGGCCTCAAACGGATTCGGTAGCCCCGCAAATACCCCCATCCCATCATGCCGAATCGGCGATGTCTTCCCGTGCATTAATCTCTCCGCCCTCACCACTTTGCCCCCATAGACCTCCCCCATGCACTGATGCCCCAGACATACCCCCAAGATCGGAATCTTCGGACCAAATCTTCGAATTAACTCCATCGAGATTCCCGCATCCGCTGGCGTGCCCGGCCCAGGAGAAATCACTATCTTCGACGGCCTCATCGTCCCAACTTCATCTGGCGTAATCGCATCATTCCTCCTCACTACCGGATCCGCCCCCAACTCGCCAAAATATTGGACCAAGTTGTAGGTAAACGAATCGTAATTATCAATCACCAGAAGCATAAAGAAATCCTACCCCAAGGTTCTCGCAACCACCACCGCCGCTAACCCAGCCTTCGCTTTGTTTACACTCTCTTGATACTCCCCCTCTGGCGTTGAATCCGCCACCAACCCGCCCCCCGCCTGCACATGCGCCTTACCCCCCTTCAATAAAATCGTCCGAATCGAAATGCAGGAATCCAGATTTCCATCGAAAGAAAAGTACCCCGCCGCGCCCGCGTACGCCCCACGCCTCGTCGGTTCACTCTCCGCCAAAATCTGTAGCGCTCGCACCTTCGGCGATCCACTCACCGTTCCCGCAGGAAATGTTGCCCGCATCACCTGAAACGAGTCCTGCCCAGCACGCAGCTGCCCCGTCACCCGCGAAACCAAGTGCATCACATGCGAAAATCGCTCCACCTCCATTAACTCAACCACCTTCACACTATGATATTCACACACTCGACCTAGATCATTTCTCGCTAAGTCCACCAACATAATGTGCTCCGCCCTCTCCTTGGGATCCGCCCTCATCTCTTTCTCGTTTTGTAAATCTTCCTCAGCCGTCGCCCCCCGCGGCTTCGTTCCTGCAATCGGACGAATCTCGACCTTGCCATTTTCACACCGCACATGAGTTTCTGGAGAGGAACCCACCAGCGCCAAACCTGCCATCTCTAAACAAAACATGTAGGGCGAAGGATTGATCGAGCGCAAAGCACGGTACAAATCAATCGGTCGACCATGAAACGGCACCGTAAAACGTTGCGAGGGCACCACCTGAAATATATCTCCCGCCCGAATATGCTCCTGCATGCTTCCCGCCATTTTTAAATACTCCGCCTTCGTCATATTCGGTGTTGCTCCCGCCAAAAGATCCCCCTCAGGCCTCTGCGGAATCTCCCCCGCCGCTTTTCCCGCAGGTGCCTCCAGACGCTTGACCAACGCCTCCAATCTTTTCATCCCAATCGCATAATCAGCTCGTGGATCATTCCCCGTCTTCACCTGCACCACGAAGCGCCGCGTCTTTCGCTTATGATCAAAAATAATAAACTCCTCCACCAAAGCAAAACATGCGTCGGGAACTCCTAGATCATCCTTTTTCGCCATCCCCACCGTTGTCTCAAAGTAACGCACCGCCTCAAAAGCTAAAAAACCCACCGCCCCACCGGCAAACGGGGGCGCTTCTCCAGGCCAGGCCGCCACCGGACGGATTCCCGCCAACATCTCCTGCACCTCAATCAGTGGATCAGGATTCTCCGGGGCCTTCTCTTCCACCTCCCCGTTCAATTTCGTCAAACGCACCCGCCCACCCCGAAACTCCATTACCGCCGTTGGTCGCGATCCCACAAAAGAATAACGACCCAGCCGACCCCCCGTTTCCGCACTCTCCAATAAAAAAGCCGCCCCGCCAGGTTGACCCGAGAGCTTGCTGTAGGCCGAAACCGGAGTCTCCCCATCCGCAGGAAACTCCCGCCCGATCGGAATCAGATTCCCCTCTTTCGCCCAATCTAAAAACTTTTTTTCGTCAGGATAAATCATGTTTTTTTAGGAGGCCGTACCGCAATGCCTCTCTCCTGCAAATAGCGCTTCACTTCGGGTACGGTCAACTCACCAAAATGAAATAAACTGGCTGCTAACGCCGCGTCCGCCCCTCCTTCCTCCCCTAAAACCTCCGCAAAGTGCTCCTTTCTGCCTGCTCCCCCACTCGCAATCACTGGCACCCCAACCGCTCGGCTCACTTTTCTCGTCAGTTCCAAATCATATCCCTCTTTCGTTCCATCCGCATCCATACTCGTCAGTAAAATTTCTCCCGCCCCCCGTTTTGTTCCCTCCTCAATCCACTCCAGCACATCCTTTCCCGTTGCCGTCCGCCCCCCATGCGTCGTCACTTCCCACCCGCCCCCAACCTTCTTTCGTGCGTCCACCGCCAGCACCACACACTGACAACCAAAAGCCTCCGCCACCTCCGTAATCAAATCAGGTCGCTCCACCGCCGCCGTGTTTAAACTCACTTTGTCCGCTCCCGCCCTCAACAGCTCTCTCGCATTTTCTACCGATCGAATCCCTCCACCCACCGTCAACGGAAGAAATACCTCCTCCGCCGTTTTTCTCACCACCTCCAACAGAATTGGACGAGCCTCCACCGAAGCCGTAATATCCAGGAAAACAAGCTCATCCGCCCCCTGCTCGTGGTACGCCCGCGCGCATGCTGCCGGATCCCCCGCATCCCGAATCCCGACAAACTTCACCCCTTTGACCACTCTCCCCCGATCCACATCCAAACAAGGAATAATCCGCTTTGTATTCATAAAGGCATCAAGATCATGATTTTGAATTGTTCCGTTTATTTCCGTAAAAAGGTCTTTGATTTTGCCGTAAACTAGGCAAAAATCCGAGACTTGTTTTGCTTCGGTTTATAATTCTCCATGAAGAAACCAAAGTCCTCGGGAAAGATGATCCCAGCTAAAAAACCGATTCTACCTCCCCAGACGATCCATTCATCTCATTCCTCTACTTCCTCTCCCAATCCAACCCCCTCTATCTCCTCCAAGAAATCCCCATTAAAACCTGTCCCCGCCCTTGCCAAAAAAATCACCCCAAAACGGGTTGCTCAGAAAACTAGCACCGCCCCTCGCCTGCGTGTCC
>CAJBOM010000104.1 GCA_903956835.1 uncultured Verrucomicrobiota bacterium | reverse complement strand
GGTGGGACGCTTGGCAGATATTCCTGAGACGGAGGCGATATCTTTTTACAGCAACGGCGAATTTACTGATCTTTGCGCGGGAACCCATCTCAAGAACACCGGAGAAATTAAAGCATTTAAATTACTTCGATTGGCTGGGGCTTATCATCGTGGGGATGAGAAAAATAAGATGCTGCAGAGGATTTACGGGACCGCTTTTGCGAGCAAGGAGGAGTTGGACGGGAGTCTGAAAGCTGCTGAGGAGGCTCTGGCCCGAGATCATCGCAAACTCGGAAAGGAGTTAGATCTGTTTTTGATTGATGATGAGGTCGGTCAAGGACTGGTGATGTGGACTCCGAACGGGGCTATCGTTCGCCACGAGATGCAAAAGTTTCTTTTGGAGGAGCTAGGCAAAAGAGGGTATCAGCAGGTTTTTACGCCCCATATTGGACGTTTGGGTTTGTACCGAACCTCGGGACATTTTCCGTATTATCAAGAATCGCAGTACCCTCCTTTGGTGGATAGGGAGACGATGGAGAAGTTGGCCAAAGAGGGGTGTTCTTGCGCTGAGTTGAGTAATCGAATCGAGAAGGGTGAGATTGAAGGATACCTACTGAAACCGATGAACTGTCCGATGCATATTCGGATCTATGCCTCGAGGCCCAAGTCCTATCGGGATTTGCCCGTGCGGCTTGCTGAATTTGGGACGGTCTACCGCTGGGAACAGTCGGGGGAGTTGAATGGAATGACTCGGGTGAGGGGTTTTACTCAGGATGATGCCCATCTTTTTTGTACGGAGGAGCAGGTAGCGAAAGAGGTAGAGGGGTGTCTCGAAATGGTGAGGCTAGTTCTAGATACTTTAGGGATTGGGGATTTTCGAGTGAGGGTGGGTTTAAGGGATCCTGCATCGGACAAGTATGTGGGATCGAAGGAAGCCTGGGATAAAGCGGAGAAGGCGGTGAAAGAGGCGGCGATGAAGTTAGGGGTGAAAACAAGCGAAGAACCTGGGGAGGCGGCATTTTACGGACCGAAGATCGACTTTGTGGTGAAAGATGTCATTGGACGTGAATGGCAGTTAGGAACCGTTCAGGTGGACTACAATTTACCCGAGCGTTTTGATTTGTGGTACACAGGATCAGACAACCAGAAGCATAGGCCGGTGATGATTCATCGGGCTCCTTTTGGTTCTTTGGAGCGATTCACCGGAGTACTGATCGAGCATTTTCGTGGGGCTTTTCCTGTGTGGTTGGCTCCGGAGCAAGCGAGGTTTCTGCCAGTCAACGACCAGATGATTGAGTATGCGGAAAAGTTGGCGGCAGATTTTAAGGAGGCAGGCCTGAGGGTTTCGGTGGACAAGAAGGGGGACAAGTTGGGTGGTCAGATTCGGCGTGGGCAGTTGGAAAAAGTTCCGTTCTTACTGGTTTGTGGAAATCGTGAAGCGGAGGCAGGTCAGGTGGCAGTGCGGAGCAGGGAAAAAGGGGATGAGGGAGCGCAACTTGCGGGAACGGTCAAAGATCGGATTGTCGATCTGGTGAAACGAAGGGTGAGTTCGGTTCAACCAATTTCATAGTCCAAGTACTCGCCTCTAAGTATTTTTGCTTAGGAGTGTTGTCTCGAAAGTTTGTGGACTATTTCAGTAGCTTGATGATGGCAACAAGGACTGCGATCTGCCCGATCCAAAAAAGGAACATCCATTTAATTAGCTCGGCCTTGACCGATTCCAAATCCCGGCGCAATTCCGATCCATCTTGTTTTGACATCAGTTGCTTGGAGAGATCGGACTCCTGTTCTTTAAACGCCATTTCAAGGGACTCTGCAATGGCACGCGCTTTTGGAGGTTCAATCTGAGCAGCCTCAAGAATGCTAAGAATTTTCGTGGTGCTCACAGTTCAACCCTGTCTCCAATGAGCTTTTCCGTCAAGCTGGTGCAAGAGCGATGCTTTGCTGGGCATTGTATAGATGGTATTAGTTCACTAGAGATCAACCTAAGCTGGCAAAAGAAAGGGCAGTCCATAATCAAATTAAGATACTGTGTAAGCTACTGTTCGCAAAGTATTTGTGCAACTTCCGGGAGGATGCAAATGTCAGGTTAATGATTAAGGTAAGATTTTTTGAGTGGCAAGATTTGGGGTGGCGCACGACGAAAGGTGATGTATTTTCAGAAGCTTAACTTTGAGAGCGAACGATTTTCTTTCCTCTAGCCCAAGTACATGGGGGACCGTCTCACCAGAAAACTGGGGAGACTGGACGTGGCAATTACGCAATCGGATCCAAACGATTGAGCAGCTGGAAAGTCGAATGCAGCTGACTGGGGAAGAGAGGGCTGGGACTATTTTGGCTGGGAAGAAGCTCGCTTTGGGTATTACTCCACACTTCTTTGGCCTGATCGATCCGAACGATCCTGATTGCCCGATCCGTCGGCAGGTGGTGCCACGGATAGAGGAATCGTACACGGCTCCAGAAGAAATGCTCGACCCGTGTGGGGAGGATTCGAATATGCCCGTGCCAGGTTTAGTTCACCGATACCCAGATCGTGCCCTTCTCTTAGTGACCGATCGATGTGCTTCCTACTGCCGCTACTGCACAAGAAGCCGAGTGGTCAGCGGGGCGGGGGAGCAAGAGTTGACCATGGACATGGAGGGGGCTTTTTTGTATCTGGAAAAGCATCCTGAAGTTCGCGATGTGCTTCTTTCTGGGGGCGATCCTCTTCTGCTTTCGGATGCTAAGTTGAATGCGATTTTAACCCGCTTGCGGCAGATACCGAGTCTGGAGTTTATTCGTATTGGAACCCGAATCCCCATTTTTCTTCCTCAGCGAATCACTCCAGAGTTGGTCACAATGCTTAAACAGCATCACCCTATTTGGATGAGCGTGCATTCGAATCATCCCAAAGAGCTGACCCGTGAAGTGAAAGTAGCGCTTGAACGGCTGGCGGACGCGGGGATTCCTTTGGGCAACCAAAGCGTTCTTCTCAAGGGGGTAAATGATCGATCGGATGTATTGAAGGAACTTTTCCATAAACTCCTCCTGTGCCGAGTTCGGCCGTACTATCTTTACCAGTGCGATCTGATCACGGGTTCGGCTCATTTACGGACAACGATTCGTGAGGGGCAGGAGATTATGGAGCAGTTGCGTGGACATACCACAGGCTACGCCGTACCGACCTATGTGGTGGACGGGCCCGGGGGAGGTGGAAAGATTCCCGTAGGTCCGAGCTACATTGTGGGCATGGCGGATGACCGAGTGATCTTAAAAAACTACAAAGGTGACGTTTATGAATACCCTGAAATTAGCCAAACGCGTCTGGCGGGTCTGCGCGGTTGACTGAGCTAGAGCTTGGGACGCTCCGACTCAATCCGAGCGGAACATCAAAAACTGGGGCAGGGCATCCATGGATTCTTTCCCACGAAATCCAGGAACCCTTGGGACTAGAGAAAAGTGGCACGGCAGTAGTAGCACGAGCGGCGACGGGTGAGCTTCTGGGGACGGGTTTCTATCGTGAGGGCGCCCGTATCGTCTGGCGCAGATTTCGTAGCGATTTGGGCGGATTTGATTCTCAGCACATCGCAGTCTCTTTGCTTGAGGCGGTAAAGCGAAGAGCAACGCAACCTGCTCGGCGACTGGTCTGGGCTGAAGCAGACGGCTTTCCTGGGCTGGTGCTTGATCAGTACGGTGAATATCTGGTGGCACAAGTAACCACCGAAGGGATGGAAAAGTCGTGGAAAACTGTAGAGAGTGAAATCATAAAGGTCCTGCAACCCAAAGGAATCTGGATTCGGCGAGATGCTGCTGGTCGAAAGCTGGAAGGATTAGAGAATCTGCCAGGTGAAGCGTGGGGTGATATCCCACAGGAGCCAATCCGAGTGGAGATTGCAGGACTGACTGTGCCGGTAGATCTGCGCGGCGGACAGAAAACAGGGACGTACTTGGATCAGCAGGAAAATTACAAGGTGATTGCGCGACATTCCCAAGGCCGAAAGGTTCTAGATCTCTTCTGCCATAATGGAGGTTTTGCGCTGCGCGCAGCTAAGGCTGGCGCTCTGGCGGTAACCGGGGTGGATACTTCTGAATCTTCCCTAGCTTTGGCGCGGATAGCATCGGAGGAGAATAATTTAAAGATTCGTTGGGCGCAGGAGGACGTTTCGCGCTTCTTACGAACGAATCCTAAAAAAGAATACGATCTGGTGATTTTAGATCCACCAGGGATGGTGAAAAGTCGTAATAGCCATGATGCAGGATGGAGGGCGATGGCAGAACTTCATCGTCAAGCGATTCGAGTTCTGGCTTCAGGCGGGCTTTTGGCCACATTTTCATGCTCGCACCGCGTTGGGGGTGAGGAATTGTTAGGGATGGCGAAAACAATGGCGATCGAAGAGGGGCGAAGGATTAAGCCCCATACGATCCTTAGGCAAGCGGCCGATCATCCTGTGCTCCCAGCTTTTCCTGAAAGCCAGTATCTTTCAGGTTTTCTCCTGGAGATTTTATGAGGGTAGGTTTTATCTGGATTTTGCTTGTGACAGGAGCGGTTTGGGCAGATCCATTACCTCAACCGATTAACTGCGATGGGCAACCCTTTCAACTGAATCCGAAAGGTAAGATCATGATCCTTCTCGCTAGTAGTCAGCCTCTGGCGGATACGACAAGGGAATTTGGATCTTCACTTTATGGGTGGCAAGGACGCGATGGATTTCGAGTCACGGTGGTGGTGGATCTTCGTAAATCCCTAGGGACCCTTTTCAAGGGTTGGACTCTGGGAACGATGAAGGCGAATCTGGATGAAGAGGGGTTACAGATTCAGCCCTGGTATCGAGCGAACGGAAACTCAGGAAATCCTCGGGCGGATCTTTGTGCGATTGCCGACTTTGATGGAAAGGTGACTGATGCACTAGGATGGGGAAATGATGAAAACAAAATGAAAGTGACTATCTTTGGCAAGGACGGGGAGAAGATATGGGGGACAAGCAACGCACAGGCACCCTCGGAGATGCTTAAAGAAGTTCAAAAACTACTTGGACCACCTATTGCCAAACCAAAGAATGCTGAGACAAGGAAAAGCCGAATCCTAAAATTAAGATCATGAGTTTCGACGAAGGAATTTTCTGTGTGGGTGTGGATCAGCATGCCACTCCTTTAACTGTGAGGGAGTCTCTGACAGCAGGAGTTGGGGATCGTCTGATTCCTTATTTATTGAAGCACCAAGGGGCTTCCGAGGGGGTTTTTCTGAGTACCTGCAATCGGGTAGAAATTTACGGATGCTCAAAACAGCGTGGCCCGAGAATGATGGAGTCTCTATTTCAATCGATGCCTCCCAATCTTAGGCAAGCATGGAGGGAGGCTCGCGGGTTATATCTGCATGAGGGAATCTCCTGCTGGCGGCATCTGGCCGAAGTTGCCACGGGGCTACGGTCGATGGTCATTGGTGAAAACGAAATTCTTAGGCAGGTGCGACTGGCCTATGCATCTGCGGGTGAGGTCGGGGGAGCGAATCGAGGAATGCATGCTTTGTTTCAGTCTGGATTAAGGGCAGCGCGTGCAGCTCGGGCAGCGGCTGGTTTTGGACGCGGAGATGCTTCTGTGGGCCGATTGGCGGCGGAAGCACTCCAGGAAGTGATGCAGGGAAAGGCATCCAGGCCTTTACTTCTTTTGGGTTCAGGTCACACGGCACGTAGTTTCGCTCTGGTTGAGCACAAAAGATGTGCGAGGCCGATATGGATTTCCTCACGATCGGAGGATCGGGCAAGGCTTTTAGCTAATGAAGTGGAGGGTGAGGTAGTTCCTTGGGTTCGCTGGTCAAAAGCGGTGGAGGCTTCGTCGGTAGTGGTCTCGGCTTTGGCGGGTGGAGAGCTTCCTTGGATTGTAGAGCCCTGCTCGACTGGACCTGAACTACTGATTGACCTTGGAGTACCTCGCACGATGACGGCGGTACGCAGATCATTTCCAGAGGCGCTCTGGGTGGATCTGGAAGAGCTATCGAGCAAAACCGAAATACGCCCTGAGGCCTTAGGATCAATCCATCGAGCAGAAGAAGTTCTTCGCGCCCATGAGATTCTTTTTGCTTTAGGTAAAAAGAGGGAGCCAAGCAGGACCCAAGTTTGGAGTGGATGAACTACCGAATTGGGACCCGCGGTAGTCCCTTAGCTATTTGGCAAGCTCGACGGATAGTCGAACTACTTCAAAGTGCGGACCCTTCCTCTAAGTGGGAAATCTGTGAGATAAAAACATCTGGCGATGTGCGATCGGAGTTTGGCGATGAACTTCCTACAGGGGTTGGGGAATTTAGTTCGGCGCTAGAGAAAGAGTTGCTTTCGGGGGGTATTGATCTGGCGGTGCACAGTGCCAAGGATGTTCCGACCTCTCTCCCAGAAGGTTTAATTCTGGCTGCTTTTCCAGAGCGCGCAGACGCCAGAGATGCGGTGGTTCGCCGTAAAGAAAGCCC
>CAJBOM010000103.1 GCA_903956835.1 uncultured Verrucomicrobiota bacterium | reverse complement strand
TTATGATTCAGCTCGGCCAAGTCGCCATCAGCTTTCTCGCTCCCCTTATTCTCGCTGGATTCAGTTTCTTTGCCCTGACCGTTCCCGCAGGAGAATGGCGCTGGCTCTTTCGTATCCCTCCCCTCTTCACCGCCGCCGCCGCTCTTTTCATGTTCTTCGCCGCCCGCGAAACCCCTGAAGAAGCCGGCTATCCAGGCGCCATTAAGGACGAACTCGATAACTCTGATGGCGTCACCGTTTCTCTCCTCGAATCGTTCCGCACCATCTTTACCCACCCCCTCGTCTGGTTCTATGCCGCCGCCTACGCCTGCACCGGAGCCGTTCGCTCCAGTTCCGATCAAATCGCCATCCTCTATTTTCAGGATCAGATGGGTTTTGATATGAAAACCAATATTCCCGCCGCCGCTCGCCGCACCCTGGAACTCATGCCCCTCGCCGCTGTCGTAGGGTCTTTCCTCTCGGGCTGGATTTCCGACAAGGTTTTCAAAGGGCACCGCTCCCCCGTCGCCATGGCCCTCTACCTCGTCGAGGCTATCGTCATCGCCGTGGCCGCAGTCATTCTCTTCTACGGCCAAGTCGGCCCCACCGCCTCTGGTATTATTCTCGGTTGCACGATTCTGATCCTCATCTCTCTCACCGCCAATTCCACCCACTCCATCGTCGGTTCCGCCGCCCCCATGGATATCGGCGGAAAGAAAATGGCCGGCTTCGCCGCCGGAGTGATCGACTCTTTTCAGTATTACGGTGCCGCCCTCTCCCTCGCACTCACCGGTCGAGTCCTCGAGATCACCAAAGCCCAGTACGGTTATACCTTCTGGTTCGTCATCATGTCCGCCTTCGGCATCTTCGGTGCCCTCGCCATGAACCACGTCCGCCGACTACAAAATTTCCACCGCGACCATCCCCAAGGCGATCCTCGCATCAAAAACTGCTAAATCTCAAATTTTGACCTCTGACCCCAGAAATTTGAGAATCGCGTTTTTTACGAGGGGAAACTTGACCTCTGACCCCAGAAATTTGAAAATCGACCTCTGACCCCAGTTTCATTTCTTATCCATCGGCTTTCCCGTTATCCACGCCAGTACCACTAACCCCACCCCTACACTAATCGCCGCATCCGCCACATTGAACGCTGGCCAACTCCACTTCCCGTAATGAAAATCTAAAAAGTCTAAAACATATCCCAACCTGGCCCGGTCGATTAGATTTCCAATCGCCCCACCTGCAATCAATCCTGCCACTCCCTGAATCCATCGCTTCTGCCAATCCCAACTTCGGGCAATCCAAGCCGCCAACACCAGAATTCCGCACGCGACCAGACCCGTCACGGCGTTGTTCCCCTGCCCTACCCCAAATGCCACTCCCGTATTATGAACCCGCGTCAGTGAAAATAGCCCCGGTAAAACCGGAATCTCCAGCCCCAACCTCATCGTTCCCTCCACCCATAACTTCGTTACCTGATCGAATCCTACCAACGCGCTTGCCACGGGAAAAAACCAACCCCCACCCCACTTTCCATTCCTCAACTTCGATTGCCCTTCACCACCTCCGCACAACGACCGCACAGCGTACTATGCGCCTCCTTTTGCCCCACCGATTCTTCGTATTTCCAGCACCGCTCACACTTCTTCCCTTCAGCCGGAAATACCGCCACCTCTACTTCATTCCCACCCGGCACGTACTCCACACCACTGACCAAACACGCTTCTCCTAGTAGGCTAACCTCATCCACCCCCATTCCCCCCCCCTTCACCTGGACCCGCGCCTCCAAACTCTTCCCTATCTTCTTTAATTTTCTCTGCTCCTCCAGGGCTTCATTGATCTTACCCCTTACCAGCAGAAGCTTCTCCCACTTTCCCTCTTCCTCCTTCGTCCAGTTCGGAGGCCAAATCACTTCAGGAAACTTTTCCAGATGGACCGAACTCCCGCTCGAACCTGGCCGACTCTGCCACGCTTCCTCCGCGGTAAACACGAGAACCGGTGCCACCAACTTCACCAACGCCTCCAACACCTCGGCCATCGTAGTCTGGGCCGACCTCCGCTTCCGATCATTCTCCCTATCGCAATAAATTCTGTCCTTACACGCATCTACATAAAACGCACTCAACTCCACTGAGCAAAACCGATTCAACCCATGATACACCGCTGGAAAGTTGTAGCTCTCGTACGCTTCCTTCACCGTTTTCACCAACCCCGCCAGCTTTGCCAAAATATATCGGTCCAAAGGCTCCCTGTCCCCTAAACCTACCGCATCACGCTTAAGGTCAAACCCCGCCAGATTTCCCAGCAGAATCCTTATCGAATTCCTGACCAACCGATAACTATCCCCCACCCTTCCAAAGATCTCCATCGAAAAAGGTACATCCTCCCTCGCATCTTCACTCGCCACCCACAACCGCACCACATCCGCCCCATACTTCTCCACTAACTCCATCAGCGCAGGCGGTTTGCCCCGCGATTTAGACATCTTTTTTCCATCCACATCCACCACAAATCCATTGGTCAACACCGCCTTGAACGGAGCCTTGCCCGTTAACGCCACCGAAAGAAGTAAACTCGACTGAAACCAACCCCGATGCTGGTCGCTCCCTTCCAAATATAAATCCGCCGGAAACTTCACCCTTCCATCCAAACCCACCGAGGCCCAACTCGATCCCGAATCCAGCCATACATCCAACGTCTCCCTCCCCCTCTTCCAATCTTCCGGCACCCCACAGATCTTCGCCACCTCTCCATCACTCCCCCCAAACCAAAACCCCGCCCCCTCCTTCTCTGCTCGATCCGCCACTTTGCGAATCACCTGCGCATCCAACACCGAACTCCCGTCTGGCTTGTAAAAAGCAGGAATCGGCAATCCCCACGAACGCTGGCGCGAAATACACCAATCCGGCCGCGTTCCTAATGCCCCCCGTATCCTGCTCTCCCCCCAACTTGGCACCCACTTCACCTGCCCCACCGCTTCAAGCGCCTTATCCCGCAAAGTGTCCATCCGGATAAACCACTGCCGCACCGACCGGAAAACAATCGGCGTTTTAGAACGCGGACAGTGTGGATAGCTATGCCGAATCTTCTCTCGCGCCCACAATCTTCCTTTCTTCTCCAATAAATCCGCTACCTCGGGATTCGCCGCAAAAACATTCTTCCCAACCAATTCCGGTACACCGCACTCCTCCGTTAGTTTTCCCGCCTCATTCACCGGAGAAAACGGTTCCAACCCGCATTTTCGTCCCAAGACATAATCTTCATGACCATGCCCTGGTGCGATGTGCACCAACCCAGTTCCCGAGTCAGCCGTGACAAACTCCGCACACCGTACCATCCCCTCCTTTTCCACCAACGGATGACGGTAAATTCTCCTCTCCAAATCGGTTCCTTTGCACTCCTTTAGGATTTTCAACTCCTTCCCCGCCGCTTTTCCTGCCGCCTCAATTCGACTCTTTGCCAGCCACACCTTTCGCCCATCTTCCGAGTCGGCCAGCACGTAAACCATTCCAGGATGTACCGCGACGGCCAGATTGGCAGGCAACGTCCATGGAGTTGTCGTCCACACTAGCAAATCCTCGTCCGGTACATCTTTTAACTCCAGCCTCACATAGGCCGACTCATCCTCACGCTCGGCATACTCCACTTCCGCCTCAGCCAAGGCAGTCCGACATCCCGTACTCCAGTGGACTGGCCTCAACCCCTCATACACCATTCCTTTTTCCACCAGTTGAGCAAGTACCCGCAGTTCCGCCGCCTCGTAAGTGGAACTCATCGTCAGGTAGGGATGATCCCAGTCTCCAAAAACACCCAGTCGCTGGAACTGCTCCTTTTGCCTTTGGATAAAGTGGCGAGCCACCTCTTCACACTTAGTCCGTATTACAGCAGGATCGGCCCCTACAAGCTTTTGTTCGGTTACCACCTTGTGTTCAATCGGCAGTCCGTGACAATCCCACCCAGGGACAAATGGAGCATGAAAGCCCATCATTGATCGACTCTTCAGAACAAGATCCTTCAGAACCATATTCAGAGCGTGGCCCACATGGGCATCCCCGTTAGCGAAGGGAGGTCCGTCGTGTAGATAAAAATCAGGAGCCCCGTGGCGTGATTTTAAAATCGATTCGTAAGCCTTATCTCTCGCCCAGCTCTCCACCCACCTAGGCTCCCGTTTAGCCAAATCGGCCCGCATCGGAAAATCGGTCTTAGGCAGTAGAACGGTGGCACTATAATCCATCCAGATGTTCTAGAAGAAATCTCCCACGCCTCCAAGCGACAAGCTTAGCCCATTCCGAGGCTGATTTTCTACACAGCCGCCGACCCTCCAACGGAACCTTCACGCGTTGATTCGGCTCAATCTTGAGCCAACCCCAGAAATCTAGGAAAAACTTAAACCGGTGTAGCTTGCGCAGGGGTCGGAGCGGCCAACGGGCTTCTCGGTGCCTGCGTGTCAGCGCCAGCATTCCCGCCTGCCGCTGTATCGGTACCCGCCGCATCCTCTCCCCCGCCCGCCGCCGTGTCTGTATTACCCACCGACGGTGAAGGCAATGAAGAGGCTACCATAGCTTTAGCACTGTCCTGTCGCGAATCGTTAGGCCCCGAATTTTCACTCACATACAGCGGTGTGGAACTCTGCCCACTTCCCGACTCCTTACCCGCCGCAGTGGAAGCATCCCCAACGAACATATTATTGGATCCGAGAATTGCGTCTACCGATAAACCGGTCAACGCAGATAGGGCCAAAATGACTGGACTCGTTTCAGTCAAACCAACCCCAGCAGGCCCTTGCAAAGAACCTACCTCGGTCTGAATATCTTCCGCCTGCAAATCTGCAACCGCTTGGATTTTCTCATTCCCAGGCATGGCAGATTCGAATTCCGAAAAAAGTGGGGAATTATCCCGCAAGGAATCCATATTCACCGCAATTACTTTGGGCGACCCACCAGCTATGTCTAACGTGGCCATCTGGCCAGGCCTAATTTCAGTAATCGTACCGTCTCTCGCGGTTACTTTTCCTGTTCCACTACCTTCCAGCACCATAAAGGAGAAGTTCCCCTGCTTATCCTTACTTGCCATAATCGTGGTTCCAGAGACCGCGCCCGTCACCCCACCGCCATCGACCATAATTCCACCATTCCCTGGAGGAACATTCATGATCATCGATCCACCCTCAAGCTTGATGATCCGCTCCTTCGACTGAAAACTAAACTGGGTATTCGAACCCAAGCGGAGCACTGAAGCATCAGAAAAGTCCAACTGGGTAAAGGAGGCTGCGCCCGTATCTACCACGCTCTTCTCATCCACGGATTCCTTCTCCTTGGCCATCGATTTAGTTGTGCCTTGGGTGCGCTCCACCTTACTTTTCACCACAGCAAAGGAACCTGATTTAAGCTCTTTTGCCGCCAAACAAGTCTGTGCGGTGACTAGGGTCAACAGGATTCCGAGTGGAATTAAGTTAAATTTGTTTTTCATAGTTTGGGTATTCCCGCTGTTTTCGATGTGCTGTTTGCCTGAGCGACGCCATTTGGATTGCGAACTTCTGCTTGGACCTTGTCACCCAAACCTTGGGCAATCGAGACAAAAGCCCGCCCTTGGGAAGCATCCAACACTGTTTTGGATTCCAAAAGCGTGCCCTCCGAAAATTTTCCTTTCATCTCCACTAAACGCACTTCGCTCCCAGGCTGGATCTCCGCAATCACCCCTGGGGCTGCCACAAACAGTACCCGCCCATCTCCTCCCGTTTTCACAACCTCTCCCACCTTCAAAATCATACTGCGCGTCACCGCTAATCCATTCGCATAGGTCACCATGCCTTCCACCTTAAGAACTTTTCCCGCGGCACTCATCGGACTCGGCTCACCTTTCACCCAAGGAGCAGCCTTTTTTACAAATTTTTCCACATCCGACTCCAAGTCCAAAGGTACAGGTAGATCAGCAATCCCCGAGGACTTGGCAATCAATCCATGTAAATCAGGGCGAAGTTCCACCGCTTCCATCGCCACTTTTCTCGCCAGCTTTCTCTCGGCATCACACGCCGTCTGAATAATTTCCTCCACATCTGCCGACGACGCGGACATCCCATCCTCAACCATATCAATTAAAAGGGCAATTCGAGAATTCTCATCCACCTTCGCTAAAGTCGCCAGTTCAGGCGACCCTTCAGGAGTCTTCTTTCCTACTCTCTCCGCCGGCCACTGCATCATGTTTCCCGCCTTTACCTCTCCCACCATTGCCGCCCCCGCCTCCTCAACCAAGCGGATCCCACCTTTCGCCACAATTAGATTCACCTCGGCAGGCACAGATTTCGAAATTTGAAATAAGCCTTCCGAAGCTTGCACCACCATCCCATTGCCCACTCCCAGCACCGCCATCCTTGGAGCCGTTAATGGGGCGAGCACATCGGTCAGCAAAGTTCCCTGCACCAAGGTCACCTTCACATCCTTCTGCCCCATTTCCAGCGGGGCGACCGTAAACTGAGTCCCCGGCATCGCGGTGTGGTAAATTCCTGGCCCACTTTGAAATGAAACCGCATCCTTCGGTCCCACTTTAACCAATGCCCCAATCTGGATCGCCTCTCCGTCCAAAAGCTTTCTCTCAGGCAAAGCCGTGTACGTCACCAGTGCATCCGAGCCACAATCCAATATCTTTCCTGGACGATTACTCCAACCTCCCTTGCCTAAACCCGCCTTCCAAGCCGCCAACCTTTCTCGAAATCGTAAGAGACCTTTCGATGGCCCAGCAGGCGCAGTCGCATCCGTTGCAAGTTCTTTCCCTGCCGCCGTGTCCAGATTTCCCAAATCCGCCATCAGAAAACGAGAACCCCCCGTCCGATCCATTTCAAACTTCGGCTTATTGTCCGCCCCAAAACGAACCAGCACCGTTCCTTCGGGCTTCAGTCCAACCGAAAGCCCAAAAGCCTCAATCTCCATTTCCGAAAGCGGAGACTTCGCATCCCGCAAGGTCACTTCAGGCAACCCATCCGCATTTTTAATAAAGGAAATATTTAAACTCGCCTTACCTGAGGTCACCGTCTCCCCCTTTGCCCCCTCGGTCACATCGGTGATCTTTACCGCTTTACTGTCCATTATTTCTAAACAAGGAAATTTCTGGTTGTAGCGAATCTTGAAATCGGGCGCCCCTTGCAGAGGCCAAGAAACCAAAAAAGTAAGGCAACTGATGGCCAATATATAGGGTTTGTTCATTAACCTCAACTTAAGCGCCATTTGCCCACTTTTCAAGGGGTAGATCGAAAATACCCCAATTTCATTCCTTTTTATCATAATAAGTAGTTTAGACCGAAAATAACCACCTTTGTTCATTTTATCTCTAATTGATAAACAAGCACTTACAAAGCATGAATCCGTTGCCGCCTGTCCGACCTCACAAGAACGGCAACCAACCCTTGCGCCTGCCTCATCGAAAATAATCTCTTCCCACCACTTGCCCCTCCCTCCGATCAAGGCATTGTCTTGCGATGCCCAAAATATCTGCCCCCGACCTCACCCGCCAACCCCCTCGTAGCCCTCGCGTTTGCCTCGGCGGATATGTCCTTCTTCCCCGCATTCTCGACAAATGTCGCGCCACCCTCACTAAAAAAAACGGGGACTACAACTACAACTGCCCCCTCGACCAGTACTTTTTAAAATTTGCAGGGGTAAATCCCATCGCCCTAAAAAAACAGGTCGCCCGCGGCTTGGGAGATGGCGAAATCCTCCGCTGGATCGAAAAAAATCAGAAACATCACCACGCAGGTCAGGAAATCGAAGCTTGGTCCAACTTCATGAACCGACGCGCCCCCACATCCATCGACCAACGCGAACGGATGAATAGCTACCAAAAGGCCTCTAACTCGCAACGGGAAGACATCTCCACCTGGTTCGATGTCCTCGATCTCGACGACTTCTCCTCCTTCGGCGGCTCCGCCTAACCCCCACCCACCCCCTTGCCCTCTCCCTCCCGCCCCCCAGCCCTCGTCATTGGCTCTGGCTTCGGCGGACTCGCCTCCGCCATCCGCCTCCAAGCCCGCGGCTACAACGTCACTCTCCTCGAAGCCCTCGAACAACCCGGCGGTCGCGCCTCCGTCTTCCGCGACAAAGGATTCACTTACGACGCCGGCCCCACCATCCTCACCGCTCCGTTTCTCCTCGATGAACTCTTCGCCCTCGCAGGAAAAAAAACCTCCGACTACGTGCAAATCGTCCCCTGCAAACCCTTCTACCGAATCGCTTGGCACGATGGCCAATCGTTCGAATACACCGGCAACCAAGCGGAAATGGAAGCCCAAGTCCGCCACCATTTTCCCAACGATCTCGAGGGCTACCGCAGCTTCGTCGGCGAAACCCACGCCATTTTTCAAAAAGCCTTCGTCGAACTTGCCGACCAACCTTTCTCAAGTTTCACCGACATGCTCCGCGTCGCCCCCGACCTCATCCGCCTCCGCTCCGACCGCTCCGTCTGGCAGATGGCCTCTCGCCACGTTCAATCGCAACGCCTCCGCGAAGTCCTCTCCTTCCATCCCCTCCTCGTCGGAGGCAATCCGTTCCAATCCTCCTCTATCTACGCCATGATCCACTACCTCGAGCGCGAATGGGGCGTCCACTTTGCCATGGGGGGCACCGGCGCCCTCGTCCAGGCCCTCGTCAAACTCTTAGAAGATCTGGGGGGAAAACTTCGCCTCAACTCCTCCGTCGACGAACTCCTCGTCGAAAACGGCGATGCAGTCGGTGTCCGCCTCCGCTCAGGAGAAGTTCTTCACGCCAAAGTCGTTGTCTCCAACGCCGATGTAGCCAACTTTTATCGCAAAAAGGTTTCCCCCACCGCTCGCCGCAAATGGACCGATCGAAAATTAGAAAAAATGCGCTACAGCATGTCCCTCTTCCTAATCTATTTTGGCACCAACCGCACCTACCCCGATCTCGCCCACCACACCATCTGGCTCGGACCCCGCTACCGTGGCCTCCTCGATGACATTTTTAAAAATCGTATCCTCGCGGAAGACTTCTCCCTCTACCTCCACGCCCCCACTCGCACCGACCCCTCTCTCGCACCCCCAGGCCACGAGTGCTTCTACGTCCTCTCCCCTGTCCCTCACCTCGGTTCCCCCGGGGACAAAATCGATTGGGAAAAGGAAAAAGAGAGCTATGCCGACCGCATTCTGACCGCCTTAGAAAAAACCATCGTCCCGGACCTGCGTAAACACCTCGTCAGTAAACTTATCTTCACCCCTCGCGATTTCGAATCCCGTCTCGATGCCTACCATGGGTCCGCCTTCCAACTCGAACCCATCCTCACCCAAAGCGCTTGGTTCCGCCCCCATAACGTCTCCGAAGATGTCCGCGGACTCTACCTTTGCGGCGCAGGTACCCACCCTGGCGCAGGGGTCCCCGGCGTCCTCTCCTCCGCCAAACTCCTCGACCGAGTCATCCCTAGCCCTACTCCCCAGAAGTAAGATGTACCCATTCTGTAATCCAGCCACTTGCATACCCCTCCATTCATGGCACTTTCAATAATCCCTATATGATTTGTCGGACTTCACATGAGAAACACTCGGGCAGGCAATTTCAAAGCTTCCTCAAGCCTTATCTTAAAACGAAAAAACATCAGGTAATGCCCTCCTCAGCAAAGTGTCGCTCCGCCAAACTCTCCGAAGCTGTCGTCCTCCCCACCTCAGACGTCACCCACCTCTTCAACCACGAAGCCATGCTCGCAGTTAGCCACGCCATCGAAGACGTTGCTCTCGATACTGCGGAAGGGGAACTCATCTCTACCTTCCAAAATTTCGATAATTTTACCCCACAACGCGAACGCTACTCCGCTCTGGCCTCAAACCTTGATACCGTCCGAGTCTGGGCCGAAGGCACCCCCCCCACCCACTCCCGCCAAATCGACTTCGTGCCCATCTTCCATCCAACCATTGCCCGCTACTGGGTCGTGCTTTTCGATAGCCCAGACATTCACGCCATCCTCTTCTGTAAACAGTCCAATCAAACAACTGAGTTCAACCAGAAAATCTTCTCCGGATTTTACAGCTTCAACCCCTTTCTCGTCCGCTGCATCCGACGGCGCTTCGGCCTGCTCGCCTGCGGCGTCGACGGCGTCGTCAAACAGTTCGAACGCCACCACTCCCCCACCCACCCCGATGCAGACTCCATCAGCGACTTCGATTCCCTCCTCAGCGCCACCGCCTAACCTCTTCAACCGCCCCACATCCCCCCCGCGAACCTTCCTTCTCCAATCCAAAATCAAAAATTACTAACCGCCGAGCCTTCGCCCCCTCCCCCCACCAACCGAAAGACCGGCTCCACCCCCTTCCTCAACTCCAGCCAAGCAAACGATCTCGGAGCTCCTTTATTCGCTAACCCTGCAGAGCCAGGATTCAAAAACCGCACCCCCTCCACCTCCTGATCCCTTGGCACATGGGTGTGCCCATGCAAAAGAAACTTCACCCCAAGAGGCGCCGACCTCGGTGGGATATGGCAAAGATGAAACCGATGCCCCAATCGCTCCAAATCTAAACTCATCGGCCACGCGGAATTGGCATCCTGATTTCCCCGCACCACCAACGCAGGAGGCCCCACCCGTTCCACCGCTTGCCATGTCCCCTCATCGCAAACATCGCCCAAATGCCAAATCTCATCCGCCCCCACAATCCCCTCCATCAAAAAAGTCGGCAATCGACCGTGCGTATCCGCGATCACCGCAATCCGCAAAGTTAAACCCACCTCAACCAGCCCGCTGTGCCCAGAGAATTGAGGAAATTTTGCCTGGGAATTTCCGGGCCGACCACTCCACCCCGACGACAAAGAGCACTGTAAAAAGGAGATCCGAAATCACCGAAGCTCGCAAGAAAGTCCAAGTCGGCGGATATCCCGGCAAACCTGTGGTTAAAGCCTGAATCCAACCCGCGAAACTTTTGTCGTAGGCCAGCAAACCCCACCACGCCACCGTGTTCGTCACAAAATAGAAGAGGAAGGAAGCCCCTAACGATCCCCCGAGCCACAACCAACCCGAAGGCCGCCGAGCCAACTGCACCCCCATCCCACTGATCAGCAAATAAGCCCCGCCCGCCGCCAAGGTAGTCCCTGTCACTCCCTCCACCCCATAATGCAGATTTAAAAAAATATCGGAAATCAGTAACGCCAAAAGCGGACCCGCCCAACTCCACGGACGAGGAAGATAAAGCGATCCACAAAGAGCTAGCGCCGCCAACGGCGCAAAATTCTCTGGCCCACCAACCCACGGCCGAAGGCACCGAAAAAGCGTCGCTCCCACCAAAAGAAGAATTGCCCAAACCATCCCCAACTATGACCCCACCAAAGAATTTTGGCAAACCCATGGGTCCACCCTTGACCCGGACCCGCTCCCTCTCCACCATTTCTTCTTATGGGAAAACCTTACAACGCCATTTTAAAGAAGCGCCGCCGTTTGCGTTATCTAAAACGCAAAAAGATTAAAGCCAAGGCCGCCGCCAAGACTCCCAAGCCTGCCGCGGGATGAACCCCGCTGCGCGGCCCTCACCGGACCCCGCACCCCGCTACCTTCTCGTTGACGGGCACAGCGTCCTCCACGCTTGGCCCGAACTCCGTACCCAGCACGACTCCCGCCCCACCTCCGCACGCCAAGAACTTATCCGCCTCCTCTCTACTCTTCACGATTCAGGACGCTGGCGCGTAACCCTAGTTTTTGACGGCCAAGCTGGCGGTAAAGAAGAAACCCGACGCGGATCCCTCGCCATCCTCTACGCCTCCGCTGGCCAAACCGCCGACAGCATCATCGAGCGAATTGCCCAAGCCTACGCTACCCAAGGAGAAATCGGCGTAGTCACCGCCGACCACGCGGAGATGACCGCAGTAGAATCCCTCGGCGCCTTTGGCTTTTCGCCCGACTGGCTCCGCGACGAATTACGCGCCGCCGGCCAAGAACTATCCGAATCCATCACCC
>CAJBOM010000102.1 GCA_903956835.1 uncultured Verrucomicrobiota bacterium | reverse complement strand
TTACCAGACTGCCTTGGCGCAGCTTGTTACAGAAAGTTTTGGCACCGGGGCCAATGCGTTCACGATGGAATTTGTAACGATCGGTAATCCTGGAAACGCGGCCGATACAACGGGGAGTCCTAATCCTGCTGGAGCTGTGTCATACACGTATAATATCGGCAAATACGAGGTGAGCCGGGATATGATCACCAAAGCGAATTCAGCAGGGGGCCTAGGGATTACGTTGCTGGATATGAGTAGCTATGGAAGCAACGGGGTGAATCGGCCTGCGACGGGAGTAAGCTGGTATGAGGCGGCCACCTATGTGAATTGGCTGAATACGAGCACAGGAGGGACAGCGGCGTATAAGTTTGTTGGTGGAACATTCCAGCTGTGGTCTTCGACAGATGCTGGGTACAACGCGAGCAATATGTTTAGGAACAGCCTAGCGAAGTACTGGTTGCCTAGTAGCAACGAGTGGTACAAGGCGGCTTATGGGAATCTGAATGGAACTTGGAATAATTATGCAACTGGAAGCGATAGTGCGCCGACGTCAGTAGCTAGTGGAACAGCAGCGAATACGGCGGTGTACACTCCGCAATCTGGCCCTGCAGATATCACCAGTGCAGGAGGATTAAGTCCTTGGGGAACGATGGGGCAGGGGGGAAATGTGTGGGAGTGGAATGAGTCAGCATTTGACGGAAGCAACAACACAGCGGGCGAGAACCGGGAGCTGCGCGGCGGCTCCTGGGGCAGCGTCGGCGTCGGCTTGAGTGCCTCGAACCGCAACAACCTCAATCCGGCGAACTCGAACTCCGACAACGGCCTCGGGTTCCGTGTTGCTAGTGTCCCTGAGCCATCGGCTCTTTCGCTTCTCGCGATTGGTTTGGGTGGGTTGGCGATCCTTCGTCGGCGGAAATAGGCTGAAGGGGTTAAGGGATTAAGGGATTAAGGGATTAAGCTCCGACCGGGTCGGGGCGCAGACGCGGGACGGAAAGGGATTCCAGATGTGAGAATGTGGGAAAGTGTGAAGGTGTGAAGGTGTGAATTTTTCCCGCAGTTGCGGGACGCGCTTACGCGCGGAAGTAGAAAGCTTAGGTAGTGGCGGCATCTCCGAGGCCGCCTAGCTGGGCGATTCGGCATACAGAATTCAACGCAGGCGTTCTGCATCTGCGCCCTAGGGTTTGAGGGGTGAGTTCTGAATCGGCCGACCGAGACGGTCAGCCCTACCAGTGGACGGAATTGAGGTTTGAGCGTAGGCGACCTCGGAGATGTCGCCGCTACCTTGGTTTTGTATCCTTTGGCTGAGGGACACATCACCGCGGTTGTGGCCCCGACACCGGTCGGGGTAGAGACGCGCCCGAGGCGGGCCCCGACGCGGGTCGGGGCAGGCGGGTTTTAATCGGTGGGTTGAGTTGTGGTAGGGTGTGTAAATGTTTTCAGCGATCCAGCGGTGGGGAGAGTTCATCAAAATATCCCACACGATCTTTGCCATGCCGTTTGGGTTGGCAGCGATGTTGGTGGCGGCAGGTGGTGTGCCCACGGGGAGGGTTCTTTTTGGGGTGCTCCTGTGCTTGGTAGGGGCGAGAACGGCGGCGATGGCTTTTAACCGGTTGGCGGACTGGTCGATTGATCAGAAGAATCCTCGGACGGCCGTGCGGTCTACCCTCGTTTCCAAAACGACCGGGTATGTGACGATAGTGGGTGGCGTGGTGGCTTTGGTGGGTGGGGCGTGGCTTTTGAACCCGCTATGTTTGATGTTGAGTCCAGTGGCCCTGGGAATTGTCTTTTTTTATTCCCTGACGAAGAGGTTTACTTGGGGGTCGCACGGGTTTTTAGGGGTGGCTTTGGGGACGGCTCCGGTGGGGGGGTGGTTGGCGGTGAGGGGTCAGTTCGATTCTTGGGTGCCGATTGTCTTGGGAACGGCGGTTGGATTTTGGGTGGCGGGATTCGATCTGATCTATGCGTTGCAGGATCGGGAGTTTGATCGCAGGGAGAGACTGAAAAGTTTTCCAGCGAGATTTGGAGAGAGGGTTTCGTTGAGGATGGCGAGTGGGTTGCATGGGTTGGCGGTAATTTGTTTGGGGGGTTTCGGCTGGATGGCTGGTTTTGGGTGGAGGTATGGAGCGGTCTGGGTGGTGATTTGCCTGGTGTTGGGGGTAGAGGCGGTCTGGGGAAGGCAACCCGAAAAAAGGCAGAAGGCATTTTTTGAGGCGAATGCGATGGTGAGTGGACTCGTACTGGGGGGTGTGGTGTGGGAGATTTTTTGGAAATGAGCGTCTGGGAAAAAATTGAAAAGAAGGCGGAGTCGGGGGAGAGATTGTCTTCTGAGGAGGGAGCCTATCTTTTTCGGGATGCGGAATTGCACCAGCTGGGGGAGTTGGCGGATCGGGTGAGAGAACGGAAGGTGGGCAAGCGGGCGAGTTATGTGCTCAACCGATATTTAAATTATTCGAACGTTTGTATTTTGAGTTGTCAGTTTTGTGCCTTTGCCCGGAAAAAGAGGGATCCTGGGACGTTTGAGTTTTCGGTGGAGGAGATGACGGAAGTGGCGAGGAAGTCGGTGGCGCAGGGGGTGACGGAGATTCATATTGTGGGGGGGTTGCATCCGAGTTTGCCCTACTCGTTTTATTTGGAGATGTTGAGAAGTTTGGCGGGATTGTTGCCTAGGCCGACGTTAAAAGTTTTTACGGCGATTGAAATTCGGCATTTGGCGGAGCGGGTGGCGAAGAAGTCGATTGCGGAGGTATTGAAGGATTTGCAGGAAGCCGGGTTGGGGGCGTTGACGGGGGGTGGGGCGGAGATTTTTGATGCGGGAGTAAGAGATCAGATTTGTCGGGGGAAAGAGTCGGCGGAGGAGTGGTTGGAGGTGCATCGGATCTGGCATGGGATGGGGGGGAGGAGTACGGCGACGATGTTGTATGGGCATGTGGAGACGGCGGAGCAGAGGATGGATCATTTGGAAAAGCTGAGGGGGTTGCAGGATGAGACGGGTGGTTTTACGGGTTTCGTACCCTTTGCGTTTGAGCCATCGGAAACGCGGTTGGCGGAGTTGGGAAAGATTCGGAGGGCGAGTGCGCTGGAGGAGTTGAGGGTATTGGCGGCGAGTCGTCTCATTTTGGATAATTTTGATCACATCACGGCGTACTGGATTAGTACGGGATTGCCGTTGGCTCAGATCGCGTTGAGTTATGGGGCGGATGATTTGCATGGGACGATTGGGGAGGAGAAGATTTTTCATATGGCAGGGGCACAGACGCCGGTGGGGCAGACCCGCGGGAACTTGGAGCGTGCGATTCGGGAGGTGGGGAGGGAGCCGGTGCAGAGGGATACGTTTTACGACCCGATTTTGAGTGTTTAATTTTTCCCCGCGGTTGCGGCCCCGACGCCGGTCGGGGTAGAGACGCGGATTGCGTGGTTGAGGGAATTGCTCACGCCAAGGTCGCAAAGGTCGGAAAGGGCGCAAAGTAATTCCAGATGTTAGAATGTAGGAATGTGCGAAGGTTAGAATGTGAGAACGTAGTTTTGTGGGGAATACCGCAGTTGCGACCCCGGACGCTGGTCAGGGCAGGGGGGCAAAACAGTTTTGACAAGCAATATGTAAAACATAGTATTACAGAATGATCAAGGCGATTACGAAAATTGGAAATTCGCAGGGCATCATTTTTGATTCGGCCCTGATGGAGTTGGCTCATCTAAAGTTGGGGGATGAGGTCATGATGAGTTATCACGAGGGCGGCTCGATTGTCCTCACTCCAATCCATCCGCGAATCTCGAAAGAGGTAGTTTCCGGAGTCATCGAAACAACGATGAAGGACTATGCCAAGACGATGAAGAAGCTGGCGTGATTACTACGCCAGAAAATTGTTTTCATCTCACGGTCGAAATTGTCAGGGAGATTCACCAAGCGGCTATCCGCGATTTTGGTGGTTCCGACGGAATACGGGAAAACGCTCTGCTGGAATCCGCTGTGGCCGCTCCTCAGGCGACCTTTGGTGGAAAAGCGATTTACGCATCGCTGACAGAGATCGCAGCGGCTTACTTGTACTATCTGTGCCGAAACCATCCATTTTTGGACGGGAATAAGAGAACATCATTGGGTGCCTGCTTGGTTTTTCTGCGGCTTAACGGAGTGGAAACAAAACCGGACGGGCCGCAATGGGAGAAGCTGGTTCTGGATGTGGCCGCGAGTCGGATCGACCGGGAGGAGACGACGAAGAGATTAGGGAAGGTGCTGGCCTAGTATTTTAGCGAGGAGTGATTCGGGCGGATGGTTTTGAAGTTGGAGGCTTAGGTAGTGGCGGCGTCTCCGAGGCCGCCTAGCTGGGCGAACAAAATTGAATATTCAGCGCAGGCGTTCTCGGAGAGACCGCCCTACCAGTGGACGGTGGACGGTTTTGAATTTCTAGCGTAGGCGACCTCGGAGATGTCGCCCCTACCTATGGACTGAGGTGATGAGTCGTGAGCAGCACGCGGGCGGTTTTGAGGTTCTAGCATAGGTGACTTGGGGATTGGGGCGGCGGGTGGAGATGTGGATTTTCTTTGAATGGGTTGTGGTTGCGATCCATCTTTAGTTGATGAGTGATTTAGGGAGCGGTGTCACTGGAAAGCCTGCTTTAGCGGGGGAGGGGTTACAGATTATGGGGGATGTTAAGTTGGGGCGGGATGGGGTGATACGGGCGAAGGTGAAGGGAAATGTGCGGGCTTCGGGTAAGCTTGTGCTTGCGGCGGAGGCGGTGGTTTCTGGTTTTGTGGAGGGTCAAGATGTGCGACTGGACGGAAGGGTGGATGGGGGGATAGACGGGCGGGGACAGGTTTGGCTTGGGCCTGAGGCGGTTTTGAGGACGAGGTGTAAGGGAAAGGCGTTACGGATTGAGCCAGGGGCTGATTTTAAGGGAGAGTTGTTGGTGGGGAGTTGAGGTTATGGCGGAGGTAATTGCAAAAGTAGAGGTGGAGTGTCCTGAGTGTGGGCAGAAGCAGATGGAGTCGGAAAATTTTATTTCGACAGCTTGTCGAGGATGCGGTTGGTATATCCAAGCAGCCGCAAGGAGTGGGGTGGGGCGACGTAAAACGAAAAGGTTAGCTGTCAAAAAACGGGAGCTGACTTGTGCTGACTGTGGGGAGGTGCAGATGGTGGCGGAGGAGGCGCAATCGTCGAACTGTTTAGCGTGCGGGCGACATTTGGAATTGGGACACCGTGAGATTGTAGGGGAGCATTTGGGGAACCTCAGTTTGGAGGGGCAGTTGACGATCGGGCCGAAGGGAAACTTTGGCGGGGCAAAAGCGCGGGCGGCCTATATTATTTTGAGGGGTAGGTCGAGTGGTGCTTTGGAGGCGGCGGATTGGTTGCGAGTGGAAGGACAGGCCAAGGTGAGGGCGGGGGCAACGGGAGGGAGATTAGAGATCAAGGTGGGATCGAGTTTAGAGTGCAGTGGACCTGTGGTGTTTCAGGAGGGGAGGATTGATGGGGAGTTACGCTGCGGAAGTGCTCGTTTTGTGGGCTTAGTAGAAGTGGGGCCTAAAGGGAAAGTGATAGCGGAGATGTTTAGTTTTGCGGAGTTGACGGCCGAGAGTGGAGCCCAGATTCGCGCGCAAGCGGAGACGCACGCGGGGTAACCTACTGACTTATTTCGATTTTGGGGAGAGGCGACGGAAGACAGGAGAAAACTCTGGGGCGGCCGCTTTGCCTTCGATCGGATCGGAGCGACCGCGGAAGGTGGCTGCTTCCGACAAAATAAATTTCGCGCTACGGACATCGCCAAAGAGTTCTGCTTGATCGCAAACTTCAACTGAGTCGGTGGCGATAATATTGCCCTGAACTTTGCCGCGGATGATGACCTTGGCGGCCTGAATTTCGGCCTTGATGACGGCTTCTGAGCCGATGGTGAGGGTGCCTTCAGAAATGATTTCGCCTTCAAAGTTGCCGTTAAATTCGAGGGCGCCATCGAAAGCCATTGTTCCCTTGATTTCGACTTGGTCGGTGATCATGGCGGTACGAGGAGAAGTTGAGTCGATGCGGGCAGGGGCGATTTTTTGGCTATCGGGATAACTGAAGGTGGCGTCGAGGGTCTCGGGCTTCTTGCCATTGGGATTTGGTCGGTTGAACATATTTACACAAAATTAATGAAAAAGAGGGGTCTGACAAGAATTATCTTACTGGAGAGGGGGCGAGGTTTTTTGAGGTTCTTGACATGAGGTGTAGTCCTCTCACAGCATTTCTTTATCGTATGATTCATCACCTCAAGTTGATTCAGTTGAAGGCGGACTTACCCGCGAATCGGGTAGAGGAGATGATGGTGGAGAGCAGGATTCGTATTCTAAAGATTCAGGATGTGCTGAGTTTGGCTTGTGGAAAGAAGATGCCCGTCGCTGGGCACAAGACGTTGGCTGATCTTTTCTTGGCATTGGAATTTGAGAATAGCCTGAAGCGGACATCGGCCTTCGATCACCCGCTGTATCAGCAGTTTGAAGCGCAGATTTTGAAGCCGAATGCGGAAAAGATCGAGGTACTGGAGTTTGAGATGGATCCGGGCAAAGACGTACGTTTTTCCTAAGCGGGTGCGGGCCAGATTCCAACTGCGGTGAAGAAGCGGGCGGTGGTGGGGGTGGGGGTGGCTGGATTTCCTGAGAAGGCGGCGGGAAACTCTTGGGCTTTTTTGCAGTGGGGATTGGGTTTACGGGATTTGGGTTGGGAGGTGTGGCTGGTGGAATCTTTGGCGGCCAAAGAAATTAAAAACAGTCGAGGGGAAGTGTGCGCTTTAGGCGAGAGCGTGAATCTACTGCATTGGCAGAGGATTTTACGAGAGATCGGCTGGGATGGAGGGGCGACACTTTTGGCTGAGGGTGAAAAGATAGAGGAGAAGCCTCTTCGTGAGTTTGCGCAAGGGGCTGATCTTTTTCTTAATCTTTCCGGTCATTTTAAAAGAGCGGATTTGGTTGAGGGGGCGGAGCGGAAAGTCTATGTGGACTTAGATCCTGCCTTCACCCAGATCTGGGCGAAGGTGTATGGGAGTGCGATGAACTTTGCGGGGCACAATGCGTTTTGGAGTGTGGGGCTATCGATGGGGCGTGGGGCGATGGTGCCGGACACGGGGCATGATTGGAAGCCAGTGCTTCCACCTGTGTGTCGGAGGTATTGGTCGCGGGAAGCGGCTGGGATTCCGTCGGGGCAGGCGGCGGCAATTGGAAAAGATCATTGGACGACGGTGACGCACTGGTACGGGTATGCGGCGGTGGAGTGGGAAGGTCGGACGTACGGGAGCAAGGGGCCAGGATTTAGAAAGCTGCAGGGGTGGCCTGGGGAGACGGGGTTGAAGCCGCGGGTGGTGACAGATTTAGGGGTGGGGGAGGAGAGGACGGAGTTTGAGAAGGAGGGCTGGGAGTTTTTTGAGCCAGGGCCGGTTTGTTCGGATTGGCGGGAGTACCGGGCGTTTTTGGCAGCGAGCCGAGGGGAATTTTCACCTGCAAAGGAGGGATACGTGACGGCGCAGACGGGATGGTTTAGTGATCGCAGTGTACTTTATCTATCACTGGGGCGTCCGGTGCTTTTAGAAGAAACGGGATGGTCGAAGTGGTTGCCTGAGGGCAAGGGGGCAGTTTCCTTTCGGTCGGCAGAGGAGGCGGTAGAGA
Source organism: uncultured Verrucomicrobiota bacterium (assembly GCA_903956835.1). GTDB lineage: Bacteria > Verrucomicrobiota > Verrucomicrobiia > Methylacidiphilales > Verrucolacustridaceae > Verrucolacustris. Next base: position 9,286 of record CAJBOM010000102.1, on the reverse strand, counting down.
AAGCGAGGGAGATTGAAGGAAACTACGAGAGCCACGCGTGTGCGGCGGAAAAGCTAGCGGAGGATTGCTTGGATACGCGCCGATCGATTCCCCAAGCGTTAGCTTGGTTGTAGGGGCTGGAGAACTAGGCGTAAGGGGTAAGTTGGAGGAAGGCGAGGGCGGGATTTTCAACGAATTTCTTTATTTCGATGAGGAAGGTGACGGCTTGTTTGCCGTCGATGAGGCGGTGGTCGTAGGAGAGGGCAAGGTTCATCATGGGACGAATTTCGATATGGCCTGAGATCGCGACGGGGCGTTGCTGGATGGCGTGAAGACCGAGGATAGCGGATTGGGGAGGGTTGAGGATAGGGGTAGAAAGAACGGAGCCGTAGACGCCGCCGTTGGAGATAGTGAAGACGCCGCCTTCGAGGTCGGGCAAAGTTAGCTTTCCTTCGCGGGCACGGGTAGCGACGGCGCTGAGGGCTTTTTCGAGGCCCGCGAGATCGAGTTGGTCGCAATCGCGAAGAACGGGGACGACGAGGCCGCGTTCGGTGCCGACGGCGACGCCAATATCAAAATAGTTATGGGAGACGATTTCATCGCCTTCGATGCGGGCGTTGACCGAGGGAACCGTTTTGAGGGCGTGGACGGTGGCTTGGAGAAAGAAGCTCATGAAGCCGAGTTTGACGCCGTGTTGGGCTTGGAAGGTGGATTGGACTTCGGTGCGCAGGGCGATGAGGTTGGAGAGGTCGGCTTCGTTGAAGGTGGTGAGGATGGCGGCGGTGTGTTGAGCGCTGACGAGTCGATCGGCGATTTTGCGGCGGAGGGGGGACATTTTTTTGCGGGTCTCGCGGTCGGAGCGTGGAGAGGAGTGGGAGGGCACGGCGGTATCCGCCTCGGTATGAATCAGGGAAGAGGCTGGGGTGGGGGTGATTACGCGGGCGGGGGATAGTTTAGCGGGAGTGGGTTCCTTTTCGGAAGTGGGGGGTGGGGTAGTTTTGCGGGCGGGGAGTTTACCTGGGTGGAGGTGGCCGACGGTTTGGCCAACTTTCACTTCTGTGCCTTCAGGGACGAGGATTTCAAGGGTGCCATCGGTTTCGGCGAAGACTTCCGAAGTGACTTTATCGGTTTCGATTTCGAAAAGGGGATCGCCGGAGGCGACAGATTCGCCATTTTTCCGTTTCCAGGTGCCGAGAGTACCTGAGGTGATGGACTCTCCGACAGAGGGAATGCGGATGGGAATGAGAGAGGTGGCGGTGCTCATAGTTATTTTTTTCCAGTCTTATTTTTCGGTTTCTTTTGGAGGGTGGGAGAAATTTTCTTGAGGGTGGGGGTTGGGCTAGGGGATTGGAAGGCTTGGCGGACGAGTTGCTCTTGTTCGAGTAGGTGGATGGCGAGGGAGCCGGTGGCGGGAGAGGAGGACGCGGCGCGGCCTGCGTAGCGAAGAGTGCGTTTGGTAAGGTTTTGCAGGCGGAGGGCGAGGTGGGACCAGGCTCCCATATTTTCCGACTCTTCCTGGCACCAGACGAGTTCTGCGTTAGGGGATTGGGCAGCGAGCAGGGCGAGGAGTTTCTTTTCGTGAAGGGGATAGATCTGTTCGAGGCGGAGAATGGCGGTATCGCGGATTTTATTTTTTTCGCGATAGTCGGCTAGGTCGTAAAAGACTTTTCCTGAACAAAGGATAACGCGCATGGCATTTTTGGGTTGGGTGGGGTCGGAGAGAATTTCTTGGAAGGCGCCGTGGGTGAGGTCGGTGAGTGGGCTGGTGGCACGGGCGTCGCGGAGGAGGCCTTTGGGGGTCATGACGATGAGTGGTTTGATGATTTTGCGAAGGGCTTGACGTCGGAGGAGGTGGAAGTAGTTGGCGGGAGTTGTGGGGTAGGTAACGGCCATATTGTCTTCGGCGCAGAGCTGAAGAAATCGTTCGAGGCGGGCGCTGGAGTGTTCGGGTCCTTGGCCGTGGTAGCCGTGGGGGAGGAGGAGAGTCAGGCGGGAGGTGGTGCCCCATTTCGATTCGGAGGAGCAGATGTACTGATCGATCTGGGTTTGAGCGCCGTTGGCGAAATCGCCGAACTGTGCTTCCCAGAGGACGAGCATATCTGGGCAGTCGAGGGAGTAGCCGTAATCGAAGCCGAGAACGGCGGCTTCGGAGAGGGGGCTATTGTAGACGCAGAAGGAGGCCTGATTTTTCGCGAGGTTTTTGAGAGGAATATAGCGGGCGCGGGTGCGAAGGTCGTAGACGGAGGAGTGGCGATGGCTGAAGGTGCCACGGCGACTGTCTTGGCCTGAGAGGCGAATGGGGACACCTGAAGTGAGGAGAGAGGCGAAGGCAAGGTGTTCGGCGCAGCCCCAATCGAGGGGGACTTTTCCTGAAGCCATGGCGAGTCGAGTATCGAGGAGTTTGCGGATCTTGGTATTGATCTGAAAATCGGCGGGGATGTGTGAAATAGAAGCGCCGAGTTGGGCAAGGCGAGGGGCGGGGACGCCGGTGGGGACTTCTTGGAGAAGGGCGGGGCAGCTGGGTGGGGGATGGAGCTGGGGTTTAAAGTTGGCGACAGCGGCGCGGGATTCGTGAAGGGCTTCTTCCGAGACGGTGTTGATTTGGGAACGGATCTTTTGGATTTCCTCTTCGGTGATGATGCCCGCGTCGAGGAGTTTGCGAGAGAGCAAGCGACTGACTGGGGGGTGGGCATCGATTTCGGAGTAGAGGGTGGGTTGAGTAAAGCTGGGTTCATCCCCTTCGTTGTGGCCGTGGCGGCGGTAGCCGACGAGATCGAGGATAATATCCTCATGAAAGCGCTGGCGGAATTCGAGTGCCAGTTGAATGACGGAAGCGGCGGCAAGAGGATCGTCCCCATTGATGTGGAAGATGGGTAGGCCGAGGGATTTTCCTGGAGCGGTGCAGTAGCGAGTGGAGCGGGAGTCTTCGGGGATTGTGGTAAAGGCGATCTGGTTGTTAACGATGATGTGGATGGTGCCGCCAGTGCGGTAGCCTTCGAGGCGGGAGAGGTTGAGGGTTTCGGCGACGATGCCTTGTCCGATGAAAGCGCCGTCTCCGTGAATGAGGACGGGGATAACTTTTTCGCGTTTGACGGTATCTTGGCGGAGGCGTTGGCGGGCGCGGGCCTTGCCTTCGACGACGGGGTCGACGGCCTCGAGATGGCTGGGGTTTGGGGCGAGGGAGAGGAGGATTTTCTTTCCGGAGGAGGTGGTGACTTCATTTTCGTAGCCGAGATGGTATTTGACGTCGCCGCCTCCGAGGACGGTTTGGGGAACGTAGTTCTCATGGAATTCGGTGAATAGTTTTCTGCGAGATTTTCCGAGGGTATTGACGAGGACGTTAAGGCGACCGCGGTGGGCCATACCGATGACAACTTCTTCGACTCCGGCTTCGGGGCAGGCTTCGAGAAGGGAGTCGAGGACGGCGATGAGAGTTTCGCCTCCTTCAAGGGAGAAGCGTTTTTGGCCGACGTAGCGGGTGTGGAGAAAGCGTTCGAGGGATTCGGCAGAGATTACTTTTTCGAGGATGCGGCGTTGTTGGGCGGGGGTGAGGGTGGGTTGGTTATGATTTCGTTCCATCCGATCACGGAGCCAGCGGCGAATAGTGAAGTTCATGATGTGCATGAATTCGACGCCGATGTGGTCGCAGTAGGTTTGTTTTAGGAAAGCAAGAATCTCGCGAAGGGTGCGCGGACCGCCGCCGCTGAGGGTGCCTGAGTCAAAAACGGAATCGAGATCGGCTTCGGTGAAGCGGAAGGTGGCGAGGGATAGATCGGGGTTGGCTTCTGGGGTGAGGCCGAGGGGGTCGAGGTGGGCGAGGGTGTGGCCGAGGGCGCGGTAGGCGAAAAGAAGATTGTAAATGCGGGCTTGGGGGAGGACGTTACCAAATTCTGGCGAGCTGGCGGAGTTAGGGAGAGGGGTGCTCCCGGAGCGGGTTGGGGGGCGGAGCTGGCAACCGAGTTCGAAACCTTCGAAGAAAGCGCGCCAGGTGGGATCGACAGAGGTGGGGTCGGTTTTCCATGATTCGTGGAGTTCTTCGAGAAAAGCGCCGTTGCCTGGGTGGCCGATGCGACCGAGGGCGGGTGAGGGGGAGGAGGAAAGATGGTTGGGGTTGAGGCGGTCTAAGGTTTTGAGGGCAGGATCTATTTCAGAGGAGCGGGTAAGATCGTGGGCCATGGTTTCTTATCTTGGCAGAAAAAGAGTAAAATAGCGAGTTTGGAGTATTAGGATTTCAGCGAGCGTAAAAAGCTATCTATAAGTATCTTAAGATAGTGCTAAAGTATCAAAAAAATGTTATTTTCGGAAATTCATATGGATATTTGGTAGAATTGGGAAACGGTGCAGGATGGGGGGTATTGAATATTATGAAAAAAGGGCAGAAAAATGTGTTGGGTGGGGAACTAAAGATCTGTTCGGTGGATCCGATGAGTGGGTTTACTCGTACGGGGAGCTGTGATGGGCATGAGGCGGACGTGGGTTGTCATGCGATTTGTGCGCAGATGACGGAGGAGTTTTTACTTTTCAGTCAGAGGGCGGGCAATGATCTAACGACGCCAAGGCCGGAGTATGGTTTTCCTGGATTGAAGGTGGGGGATCGTTGGTGTGTTTGTGCGGAAAGGTGGGAGGAGGCGAGGTTGGCGGGCAAGGCGGCATTGGTGGTCCTAGAGTCGACGCATGAATCGTCGTTGGAGTATGTGGAGTTGGGAGATCTGCGGAAACACGCGTTGGATGTTGCGGGGTAGGGGTGGGGCGAGGGTGTCACGATTTTCCCCGCGGATGCGCGGATTTTTTCTCACGCAAAGGCCGCCAAGGGCGCAAAGGGATTCCAGATTTGAGAATGTTAGAAAGTGTGAAGGTGGTTTTGAGTTGTGAGGTTTGAATCGGCTCACCGAGCCTACTACGTTCCACAGACGCGTTACTTCGAAGGCTAGGAGACGGTGAGCCCTACCAAGGGGCGGGGGAAGTGAACTTGTTTGGGGAGGAAAACTGGGCAGAATTCTATACTTATGGCGTATGATGCTTTGAGTAGCTTTGTGGAGAGGCTGGACCGTGAGGGAGAGCTCTTGCGTATTCATGAGCCGGCACAGGTGGATTTGGAGATTGCGGCGGCGGCGGATGTGGAATCGAAAGCAAAGGGTGGGGGCAAGGCTTTGCTTTTTGAAAAGCCGGTGGACGCTGCAGGGGTGCCCTATGCGTTTCCGGTTTTGATTAACGGTTATGGATCGGCGAAGCGAATGGGATTGGCGTTGGGACGGGAAGATGTGGGGGAGATTGGGGCGGAGGTGGAGGCTTTGGTCAGGGCGAAGCCGCCAGCGGGAGTGGCGGAGGCGTGGAAACTTCTTCGGCAGGGATTGGAGTTGCGGCATGCCCGTCCGGTTTCGGTGGGAAGGGGGGCGTGTCAGGAGGTGATTCATCGAGCCGAGGATGGGGGTAGGGGTCTTGCGGAAATTCCGGTTTTAAAGACTTGGCCGAAGGATGGGGGGCCTTTTTTGACTTTGCCTCAGGTGATCACGGAGGATCCTGAGACGAAGGAGAGGAATGTAGGGATGTATCGGATTCAGGTTTTGGGTCCGTGGGAAGCGGCCTTGCACTGGCAGTTGCACAAAGTGGGGGCTCGGCATGGAAAGAAATATAGGGAGATGGGTAAGCCGATGCCGGTGGCGGTGGCGCTGGGGGGCGATCCAGCGAATGCGTTTGCGGCGACGGCCCCATTACCTGACGGAATTGATGAGTATATGTTTGCGGGTTTCTTGAGAAAGAAATCGGTGGCCTTTGTGCCTGCGGTGAGTCAGCCGATCGAGGTGCCGGCGGATGCGGATTTTATTCTGGAGGGAACGGTGGATCCGACGGGGGAAGGGGTGGATGAGGGACCTTTTGGTGATCACACAGGGTTTTACACGCCCATGGACAAGTATCCGCGGTTTCGGGTGACGGCAATTACTCATCGTAAGAAAGCGATTTATCCGGCGACGGTGGTAGGAAAGCCGCCGATGGAGGATTTCTGGCTCGGTTCGGCCAGCGTGCGTATTTTGTTGCCGGTGCTCAAGATGAACTTTCCTGAGTTGGTTGATTTGGCGCTACCGGCAGAGGGAGTATTTCACAACATGGTTTTTGTGAGCTTAAAAAAACAGTATCCCTATCAAGCGTTTAAGTTGATGCACGGATTGTGGGGGGCTGGGCAGATGATGTTTAGTAAGATGATTGTGGCGGTAGATGCGGAGGTAAACGTGCACGACACGAGCGAGGTTCTTTTTTATCTGGGAGCCAATATTGAGCCACAAAGGGACATGATTTTTATTCAAGGGCCGAGTGACAGTCTGGACCACGCGACGACCTTGCCGCATTGCGGAAGCCATGTTGGGATTGATGCGACGAGGAAGTTGAAAGGGGAAGGGTATGCGCGAGATTGGCCCGAAGAGTGTCGAACCACGCCGGAAGCGGCGGCGAGGGCAAGAGAACTCCTTGCGATGGCACGGCGAATGGGATGATTAATTCCTTTTCCGACCGCGAAACGGAAAAACTCTTTCGAACGGAAAATAGTCGGCGATGGAGGGCCATTGCAAGGGTGGCCTTGCGTAAACTGATTCAGCTGAATCAAGCAGGAAGACTGGAGGACTTGGCTGTTCCCCCTGGAAATCGACTGGAAGGGTTGCAGGGAAAGCGAAAAGGAGAGTATTCCATAAGGATTAATCAGCAGTGGAGGTTGGTGTTTCGATGGTTTGGAAACGGAGCCGAAGGCGTTCAGATTGAAGACTACCATTGACGAGGTTGTATAACGCGGTACGTTATAGATATGAAACCTCCGATCTTCCCTGGCGAGATTCTGCTGGAGGAGTATCTCCTCCCGATGGGTATATCACAAAACGGCATGGCCCGCGCTGTGGGAGTCCCTCCCCGTGCGATTAATGAGATTGTCCTTGGGAAGCGTGCCATCACACCGGTGATGTCGATTCGGTTTGGGAAATTCTTCCATCAGTCAGAAAACTTCTGGCACGGATTACAGGTGGAGTGTGATTTCCGTGCTCTTGCGGGTGAGCGCAAAAAGATCATTGCCCAAGTGAAGCCTGCTAGAAAACTAGTTGCGGCTTAAAGGGGAAGTAGGAATGAAACTGGTTGTGGCGGTGACGGGGGCGAGTGGTTCAATTTATGCGCAACGATTGCTGGGGCAGATCGCCAAGGCGAGGGAGGTGGAGGAGTGTCATGTTGTGCTGAGTCAGTATGCGCCTGAGGTGGCGGCGACGGAGTTGGGGGCGCAGGGTTTAAAGATTCCCAAGGGGATGAAGTTATATGGGGATAAGACCATGCAGGTGCCTTTTGCGAGTGGGTCGGCACGGTTTGAAGCGATGGTGATTGTGCCGTGTTCGATGGGGATGTTGGGGCGGATTGCCCATGGATACAGCGATGGAACGATTGCGCGCTCGGCCGATGTATTTCTGAAGGAAAAGAGAAAGTTGATTGTGGTGCCGAGGGAGACTCCCTGGAATTTGGTGCAAGCACGGAATGTGGTGACTTTGTTAGAGGCGGGGGCGGTGATCTTGCCTGCGGTTCCCTCGTTTTATGGTCGTCCGAAATCAGTGGAGGATGTGGTGGACACGGTGGTGGCAAGAATCCTGGATCATCTGGGGGTGAGGAACGAGTTGGCGACGAGGTGGAAAAGTAAAGTGGGGGAAAAGGAGTAGGCGAAGAAGTAGGCCTGCAGCTTAAGATTGGAATGTGGGTGGGGAGCGGGATATTGTTGAGGGATGTCTTATGCCGTAGTGGAAACGATTGCGGGGGTGCCCGTGGTGCACCGAGAGAATCAAGAGGCTCCGGGAGTGGCGGTGGGACTTTTTTATCCTGCAGGTTCGCGTTGGGAAAATACGGAGGAGCATGGGGCGGCTCATTTTGTGGAGCATCTCCTATTTAAAGGGACGGAGAAGCACAGTTGTAAGGAGCTGAGTCGGGCGGTGGAGGGTCGGGGCGGGGATCTCAATGCGTTTACGGGGGAAGAGACGCTTTGTTTGCACGGACGGGTTCCAGCGGGTCATGGTCCGATGTTGATTTCTCTTTTGGCGGAGATGGCGTTGAGTTCGACTTTTCCCAAGGAGGAAGTGGAGAGGGAGAGAGGGGTGATTACGGAGGAGATTCGGATGATGGACGATCAGCCTGCGGTGGTGGCGGGGGAGGCGTTGAATGCGTTGCTTTGGCCTGAGCAAACTTTGGGGCGACCGATTGCGGGAACGATTGCTTCGGTGGGAGGGATACCGAGGAAGGGGCTGATGGAGTACTGGGAGCGAAGAATTCGAGGAGTTCGACCGGTGCTGGCGATTGCTGGGGGGATGAGTTTGGAGGAGGTTCGAAAGACGGCGAGGGCGGCTTTGCGCCGATCCATTCCGACGGCAAGTGGGGAACCGATTCCCGCGAAGCGAGTACGCTCGAATACGGTCCGAGTGGTGGCGGTGGCTAAGCCGGTGGCTCAGGTGAATGTGACATTAGGAATTTACGCTTTTCGCCGTCAGGATCCGCGACGGCATGGGTTGCGGATGTTGAGTGTTATTTTGGGGGAGGCGATGAGTTCGCGTCTTTTCCAGCGTTTGCGGGAGGAGCAGGGATTGGTCTATTCGGTTTCGAGCGGGGTTCATCTCCAGCGTGATGACGGGGCTTTTTATATCTCGGCAGGGTTGGAGCCAGGGAATTTGAGCAAGGCCTTGGGTTTGATTGCGGGGGAGTTAAAGTCGTTGGCGGCGAAGGGACCAGGAGCGGCGGAGTTAAAACGGGCGAAGGACTATGTGACGGGGCAGTTTGCGCTTGGGTTGGAGGGGACGAGTCAGCAGATGTTCTGGATTGGTGATTCGATGCTGACGCGTGGCCGGGTGGTGGAACCGAAAGAGGCGATAGAGAAGTTGGCAGCGGTGGACGCGAAGATTGTTAAGGAAGTGGCCCAAGAGTTATTTCAGCCAGGCCGGATGGGGGTAGCGGCGTCAGGGCCAGAGATGGATGCGGCGAAGTTGGCGGCGGCGGCGCAATCTTTGGGATGACGATGAAAAAGCTGGAACGATTGGCGGCGGCGTTGCCCAAAGCTGAACTGCATGTTCATCTGGAAGGGACATTAGAGCCGGAGATGACGTTTCATCTCGCTCGAAAACATAAGACTAAGTTACGTTTTTCTAACGCGGAGGCTTTGCGTCAGGCGTATCAGTTTAAAGATCTGCAGTCCTTTTTAGATTTGTATTACGCGGGGGCGGGAGTGTTGCGGGATCGGGAAGATTTTCATGTTTTAACGGCGGCTTATTTAGAGAAGGCGGTGCGGGACGGGATCTGGCATGTG
>CAJBOM010000101.1 GCA_903956835.1 uncultured Verrucomicrobiota bacterium | reverse complement strand
GGGTTGAATTTTCTGAGTTCAATCCGTTCTTTCTTGAGCTTCTTATTCCGAGTGCCGAAGTAGCGGGACGGGGGCTTTCCCTCGGCACGGGCTTCAGTGCATTCTAAGATGACTTGCTCACGCATTAGGAGGATATAGTAATGGATCTGGTCTTTGGGGTCAAGGCTTGAGCATATTCGCTCCCCGCTCGGCAAAGCGGTTGGGGCGGGAGCTGGCTTGGGCGGGGGGATCGCGCCGAATCGGTTCGGCTGGGCCCATGCTCATGAATCCCTTCAGAATGAAGACATCGACCCACATATCAGCCTGCGGTTCGTAGGCACGGTAGGGAGCAAACTCGCCATAAAACCGGTACTGCTGATTCTTATCGTCTTCTGGTTTGGGTAGGAAGGTATGAGGGATAGGGCAAAGGTCGGGGGTTCCTTCGATAGCGATCCAAGTGGCTTGTCGCCAGGACTGGTTTTCTTTGCGCACCCAACCCCAACCGCAGTAGTCCTCCACGATAGTGCGCTGAGCGATAAGGTAGGGTCCATCGGTTCGGCCGTGCTTGGCAGGAGTATGGGCAGCGCGAAGAGTCGCACGCATTACCTTTTCGGTGGTAGGTGGGCGAACTTCTTCCTCTGATTCTTCGGCGGGTACTTTTTCTTCTGGAGTGGGTTCGGTCACCAGAGATGTAGCAGGATTGGTGGAGGAGGCGGAACTGGAGCGAAGAGGCAAGGGAGGTGCGAAGCAGAGACAGGGCAGAAGAGTGATGAGGACGAGAGTGGCTAGAAGGCCCATGTGCCGCCTTTTCCAGTAGAGAGCTTGGGAATTCCCCCTTCGCTGTAGTCTGTTTTTCCAACGGCACCGATCATGGGACGACCGACAATCATTCGCCAGCGTTGGGAAAATTCCTCGCCCGAGTGGCAACCGTAGCTGATGCATTCCGCATCGGAGGTAAAACTCTTGCCTGAGATTTGGTCGAGGTCATCGACATGAACGACGAGAGGCTCGAGGGCGCCCCCATCGACTCGGTTGCTGTAGTCGAACATCCAGCACTTCTTATTGGAGTGACCGAAATATTCCAGGCGGGATATTTTGGGTTTTTCTTTGGAGCCGTCTCGGCGCAGGAGAGTGAAGAGTTGAGTCTTGTTATCAAAGTAAATTGGGGTGATTCCCGCCTTCAGGCCACGCTCTTCGAGAACCTTAAGGTAGTCATCTTGATCTTCTTGGGAGCGGCGTTGATAACTTGGACGAAAAACCAGCCAGACAATTTGATCTGTGGGCGCAATGGTGAGTTGCAGTTCTTTGGCGCGCAGGATGGCGGAGTCGATGAAGTTACCCCAGTACTTATCGTGGGAAGCGGTGCGATATCTTTCGAAGGAGCGTAGGGCGGGACCTCCGGAGATGAGAACGATGTCATGGGCCTGTGCGGTGGGTGTTGCAAGGGCTAGCAGGGCTAAAGGGAGCCAGAATCGCATTGGGTGAGAGTACTTTCGTCGAGGAGTGGGCTCAAGCGATGAAGAGAAGGTGATTTTACGTTGACCGCAGGATGCTGAACCGCAATCATTTATGCCGATGGCAAAAACTACTCCAGTCACGGTGGCTCGCGGTGATGGGATTGGTCCGGAGATTATGGAGGCGACCTTGAGTATTCTCAAGGGTGGTGGGGCGCGGTTGGAGATCGAAGAGATTGAGATTGGAGAGAAAGTTTATTTGAGGGGTAACAGTGCGGGGATTGAAGATTCGGCTTGGGACTCTCTTCGACGGACGAAGGTATTTTTAAAGGCACCGATTACGACTCCGCAGGGTGGGGGTTACAAAAGCTTGAACGTGACGACGCGCAAGGCATTCGGGCTTTACGCCAACATTCGCCCCTGTATTGCTTACGCGCCATACATTCGGACGAAGCATCCTGGAAT
>CAJBOM010000100.1 GCA_903956835.1 uncultured Verrucomicrobiota bacterium | reverse complement strand
GACCCCGCCCGAGTAAATCTCCATAAATATCATCCTCTAAAATAGATACCCCTGCCTTCTTGCAAATCTCTAGTAACTTTGGCCTCCACTCCTCACGTAAGGTGGTGCCACTCGGATTGGAAAGGGTCGAAGTGATTACCAAGAGCTTGGGCCTGGGCTTCGCGAGAATAGCTTTCTGCCATTTCGCCGGATCGGGTTCTTGCCCCACCCCCGTCGCCACAGTACGAAACTTCACCCCAATCGCCCTTAATAACTCCAACTGACCATAATAGGCGGGTGCCTCACATACCACCGTATCCCCTTTTTTAAGAACCGTGCTCATTATGGAAGCTAAGGCGCCAGTGCAGCCTGTCGTAACAAGAACCTGATCCGCTGTGACACCAATTCCTCGGACCTTGAGATAATCGCAGATCGCCTCACGCAGAATCCCCGCCCCCTCAGGCCGATGATAACTAAACATCTCCCTTGCCCGCGACGCCATCTCCCCCTCCATAGCTCCCTTCAGCGCCTCCAAAGGCAGAAAATCAGACGATGGAATTCCCGCCGCAAGATTGATCACGTTAGGATCTTCGGTCTGTCTCATCAAATCTAGTAAACGAACGGGTATTTTAGCCATGCAACTTTCTACCCTCCCTTCGGCTCCATCGCGAGTACGTTGACTCCTCAGTTTGTCGGCTTACTTTCTTTGCCTTATGGATACGCCTATTTCTTCCAGCCCCTTAGCAGCCTGCCACGCCGAGCTTGGAGCTCGCATGATTAATTTCGGTGGCTGGAACCTACCTGTCGAATACAGCGGTCTCCTTCTCGAACATCAGGCCACCCGCCAAGCCGCAGGGCTTTTTGATATTTCCCATATGGGCCAAATCAGGGCCCAAGGTGCAGGTGCGCTGGCTGCACTTGAAAGTCTCCTGACCAATGATCCTGCCAAGCTACGCATGGGAGAGGGCCACTATACTTTCTTAACCAACGACCAAGGCGGAGTGATCGACGATCTTTTACTCTATCGCCTCGGCCCCGAAGATTTCCTCCTAGTGGTCAATGCCTCTCGCCATCAAGAAGACCTCCGCGTTTTACGAAAGGCTCAAAACAACCCCGCCCTTTTTCAGGGGGATCCAGGAACAAAAGCGGGCATGGCTTTGCAAGGTCCCCGCGCTGAAGTAATTCTTTCCCAGCTTCTTCCCGCTGGGGAGACGTGCCCACTGCGCAACACTATCATAGAGAGTCAACTTCTAGGGATTCCCTCCACCATTGCCCGCACCGGTTACACCGGGGAGGATGGATTCGAAATTTTCACCTCACTGGAAGATGGGCCAAAGGTCTGGCGAGCCCTCCTCGAAAAAGGTAAACCCATGGGTATCCTACCCTGCGGTCTCGGCGCACGAGATAGCCTTCGACTGGAAGCTGGCCTGCCCTTGAACGGTCAAGATCTCTCCCCAGAAATCAGCCCAATCGAGGCCGGATTAGGTTTCTTCGTGGATCTTTCTCGCCCCCGCCCGTTTCCAGGTCGGGCTCAGCTGGAGCAGGCCAAGAAAAATGGAGCGCGTCGCACTACCATCGGACTCGTCGGGCAACCTAAGCAAGCCCCGCCACGACATGGCTACCCTGTTTTTCTCAGCGGTAAACAGATTGGAGAAATCACCAGTGGGGTCCCCTCGCCCACTCTCGGTTACGGCGTCGCCCTGGCTTTAATCACAACTCCTGCCCCCGCTTGTGGACAAGATTTAGAATTTGAGGTGCGCGGAAGGCGAGTTCCCGCCAAAGTTTCACCTCGTAAATTTTTATTAAAAAAATGAACACACCTACAGATCTTCTTTACGCAAAAACCCACGAATGGCTCCGCCAAGGGAAAGAAGGCAGCACCGTTGGAATTACTGATTATGCCCAATCCGCCCTCGGAGATGTTGTTTTTGTCGAACTTCCAAAATCAGGACGAAAGGTAACAGCCGGCGAAGTCGTCGCCACGGTGGAAAGCGTCAAAGCCGCCTCCGATATCTATGCACCCGTAAGCGGCGAGATTACCGAGACCAACCCCACTCTTTCCGCTGATCCGGGGCTGATCAACCGTGAACCCTACGCATCAGGTTGGCTCTTTCGGATTCAAGCCGATGCAGGCAAAAATCACGCCCTTCTTTCGGCCAGCGACTACTCCGCCACTCTCTCCAGTTGAGTCTTCATCCCGCACCCCTCACCTCTCACGGGTTAGGTTTTGCCACTTGGCACGTCTACGATCCTTCCTGTAAAGCCGAACTCTGGTCCACCGCCTACTATGGTAAAGAGTTGACCGTCCTCTTTGATCCCATCGTCTGGCCCAACAATTCTCCCCTGCCGGCTGGAGTCGTTCAGATTGTCAGAACGAACACCAACCACGATCGGAACTGCCAAGCCCTCCTCCAATCGCTCTCAGCCCATCTCTCCACCCATCCTCCCGAATTCCACCCGCTCCCTCTGCCCGGTGGAAGTGAAGGCGAGACCACCTATTTTCATGAAAGAACCAGCACGCTGGTAGTGGGGGATTCCCTGATCAACCTTGCACCCCATGGATTAACTCTGCTCCCTGAAAAGTACTGTACCGATCTTTCTATGCTCAAGATCAGTGTTAAACGGCTCTTTAATCTACCGATCCAAAGAATTTTTTTTGCACACGGCGCACCAATCCTCCATGATGCCCTCAACAAGCTTCGTCAGCTCCCCTTATGAAAAAAGCCCTTCTCCCAATCCTCATTCTCACCTCCTCCTTATTGGCCGCCCCTGCCAGTAAAGGCCCCTCCACCAACATGCCTAAGGTCTCCACTCTCATTCCTCAGCTTCTTCCACGTAACCCCAGCAATAAACCACCTCCCGCTCCCGTTCAAAAACAGCTCGAGGCCTTCTTTCAGGGCGTTCAAGCAGGCAAAGTCGAGGAGTGTTTTAAAACTCTTGTCGCAAGTAATCCTACCCTCTCCGATCCCGCCGCCGTCCCTGAGTTTGTCGGGAATATCCGCAAGGGATTAGAAGTATTTGGCCCACTGCAAGGGTATGAGCTCTACGACCAACGCACCGTTGGCACCCGTGTGGTCTATATTACCTACCTAAGCTACCACCCCAAAAAACCACTCCGCTGGCAGTTTGTTTTCTACACACCCATCGGAGCAGACTGGAAACTACTCAATCTCCGCTTCGACGACACAGTCGAGCAAAGCTTGATTCCTGATTGAACGGCGAATGACTTGTCGGTGATTCGATAACCTAAACTAGGTCCGTACTCAGGTTAAGCTAAGGGCATGGACTGCATGCTCTTTTCATTCCCACATGATCACGACTTTAATCTAGTTTATAATCCTGAAACAACGATCGCGGCAATAACGCGGGAATCAGGCTTTGGATGCGGTCTCTGGCTAGACCAAACCCACTTTTCCTTTTCCTCCTCGGTTATCCAGGAAAGCCACCAAAGCCGCTACTGCGGCTCGATCCAGCGAACCACCCGCCTCCGCAAGAACGGTTCGTATCGCAACATCAAGGCCTTGAGCGGGGCCATCTTGACCTTGCACAAGATCAATCAACCTCTTCACCACAGCAACCACCTTTGCGGCTGGCAAAATAGCGTCTCCACGCAACTGTTTAGGCCAACCCGTGCCATCGATACGCTCTTGAGCTTGTCGAATGACATCGGCCACAGGGCCTTCAAACTCCAACCCCGCCACAAGATCTGCACTTCGTAGAATCGCCTCACGATACTTCTTTCGCTCATCCTCATTTCGATTTCCACCCTTGCTTAAAAAGTCTTGAGACAGAGAAACGGTTCCTAGATTGATCAGTTCACCCGCCAACTCAGCCGTTTCCACCTCGACGGAGGATAACCCCATTTCCTCTGCCGTTCCTCGCGCCACTCGGGAAATCAACCTAGCATTGGTCCGCCCAGAGCTGGGCTGTCGACTATCCACCTCGCCGACAAAAGCCTCGATCAATCCTCGGAACATCTTCTCCCGCTTTTCCCTCTCTACAATAAATTCGGTGATATCCTGCTCAATCAGCAGAATCCCAGGAGGATGATCCCGGTCTGCCCGTAACGGAATGTGATCCGTTTTGGTGTACTTCTTTTTTCCATTCTCCTCAAACTCGTGCCTCGCCTTTTGCGGGGCCCACTTCCCTTCGGTGCGATCCGCGGGCCATCCTGGATAAAGCTCATCGATCACCTGCTTGTTAATTTTTTGATAAGCAGCCGCCCGAACCGGACCAATCACCCCTGGCATCGTCTTGCCATTCACTTCCTCCGGCGTAATTCCCGCCGCATCCGCCAATGTTCGATTGGCAAAGTTATACTTCCCACCCCCATCCATCGCGGCAATCGCGGTTGGCTGATTGTCCGTGATTACCCGAAGAAACTTGGAAAATCCTGTAAAACGCTCTGCCGCGATCTTCAACCTCTGCGCTTCCGCAGAAGCCCGAATCTCTGCTCCATGTTTCCAGGCGGTCGCCATCGAAACCGAAGCCAGCCCTAGAATCAAAATAAATCCAATGAGCATCGCCTGCTGACGCTTCTGCGATGGTCCGAGTGCTTCTACCGCATCGGCCGTGCGCAGCACCAGCCAAGGAGTGCCCGACAACTTTCTCGATAAGACCAAGCTCGAAGTGTTTTCATAACTAGGCCGAATCGAAAAACCGCCTGGCTTGGACAAGGCAAATGCGGCCGCCGAGTTGATCGGGTCATTCGGGGAGTCTGCCGTCATCGGCTTCGTCCCATTCGGAAGAGGCAACCTCCTTGGCGAAAGGTACTGCACCGTGCTCCCACTCGTTCCAGGCTTCTCCTGTACCACTAGATTTTCTGCGGACTTCAAGGTTTCGCCCGGTTGGCTCAAAAGGGGAAAAAGCTCCTTGGCCACCTGCTTCAGACCCACCACATAAGCGATCGGTTTGGCATTATCTTTCGCATCCACTGGATAGATCGGCACGATAAACCCAAGACTCGGTTGGCCCTCTCCATCGAGCCGCATATTCCAAAGCCCCCTCTGACGAGCAGCATTCTCCTTGAGAACATCGAGAAAACCATCCTCTTTCAAGGCGGGCAGGAACTCACTCGCCACCAAAACCTGTCCACTGGGAGCCACCACCGCAATTCCCGCAGTCCCTTCTCGAATCACGTTGGCGTTTATTTCTAAGGCGGGAGGCGGAGTGACAAAACCGTTCTGTTCGGCTACTCGCTTGAGATAATTACGCAGAAACCCTTCTGCTCCCTCTTTTCGGTCGGCAGGAGTCGCTTCATCGAGGAGGGTATCGATATAAATTTTCTGCGACTCGTTTCCAGAAATCGAGCGCAAGATATCAAATTGGGATCCCAACCACCCCTCGATCGCCGCCGCCCTCGTTTCCACCACTAGGCCCATCTGAATCTGCCAATCCCGTAGGGTTCTCTCCTTTTCTGCCTGCACAAAAGAAAGAATTCCTAGCACACCTCCTACCGTGAATACCCCCAAGAAAGCCACCGCCAAAATTGTTGTCATCTTCCAAGGTCGACGCACCGGAGCTTCCGGAATCTTCGGTGTAGCTAATTTAAGCTTCGACGGGTCTTGCGGTGCGGGGGTATTTCCTTCAGCCATATTCGGTTTCCTTTCGCTAGAGCTTAGAACTATCTCACCAGACCCCACTCCAGCTCAAGTATTTCCTTACCCCTTGTTTTGCTGTACGAAGGATTGATGAGGTACTCTTATCTATTCATGAGCATCAGCCTGCTCGGCGCTTCCTTTTTCCCATCGGCCTCATGGTCATGGGATGGGGAGTACCAGGTGGTCCAACAGGATCCCATTGCCAAGTTTCCTAAATGGACCGGTATCCTTTCTTCCGTACAGACCGAGCTAGGACAAAAGGCCGACATTCAGGCACCCTTTACTGGGGGTTGGGACGAGTTTATCGCCAAAACAAAATCGGCCGATCGTTTGTCCATGATTAAGAAAACCAATGAGATATTTAATGGCATGCGCTATGTGCCCGATCAAAAAAACTGGGGTGTCCCTGACCTCTGGAATACACCCGTCCAATTCACCCAAAACCCAGACTATGTTATCTCAGGCAGAGTCAGTGGCGATTGCGAGGATCACGCCATCGCTAAATACTACGCCCTCCAACGACTCGGCTTTACCCAGGACGAACTCCGTATTCTCGTCGTCAAAGATCTGAACCTCGGGGTGGGTCACTGCATTCTTGGTGTGATTTTCGGAGGCCAATGTCTCATCCTCGATAACCAAATCAAAAGCGTCTGGCCCGCCAACCAAATCCAGCACTACAAACCCATCTACGCCATCAATGAAACCCACTGGTGGCAGTTTATGCCAGCAGGAGCCGCCGCTCCCGCCGCCGCTGCGGGTGCTCAAGCCGACTAACCTCTACCCCTCTTCGCCCAAAGCTTTTCACGCCTCCCTAAGATCGCCACTCTCTAATTTCCATGCCTGAACTCGCTCCTGCCTACGAACCCGCTCAGGTTGAAGATCGTCTCTACCGCCAGTGGAACGAACGCCACGACTACCGGGCCAACCCAGATTCCAAGAAGCCTGGTTATGCCATCGTCATCCCGCCGCCCAACGTCACCGGCATCCTCACCCTTGGCCACGTACTCAATAACACCATCCAAGATATCCTCGCCCGACGGGCTCGCCTCCTCGGTTGCGAAGTGCTTTGGCTTCCTGGGACCGATCACGCGGGTATCGCCACCCAAACCGTCGTCGAACGAACTCTAAAGAAAGAAGGCAAGATTCGCCACCGCGACGATCTCGGTCGTGAGGCCTTTTTAAAAGAGATTTGGCAATGGAAGGAAAAACACGGCGGCATCATTATTCAGCAACTCAAAAAACTCGGCGCATCTTGCGACTGGTCTCGCGAACGCTTTACTATGGATCCCGCCTACTCCGCCTGCGTCCAGCAAGTCTTTGTCGATCTCTTTCAAAAAAAGCTGATCTATCGCGGCCGCCGCATGGTCAACTGGTGTCCCGTCTCGCGCACTGCTCTTTCCGATGAGGAGGTCATCATGAAAGAGCAAAAAAGCCTCCTCTATCATTTCCGTGTGCCCCTCGCCGATTCACCCCAAGAATTTCTCACCATCGCCACCACCCGCCCAGAGACTATTCCTGGAGACACCGCTCTCGCCGTGAATCCCAAGGATCCCCGCTACGCCTCCCTCATCGGAAAATTCGCCCTTCGGCCCTTGCCCCCCGAACTCCCTGAAGCCCAGCGCCGCATTCCTATCCTCGGTGATGATCATGTCGATCTAACCTTCGGAACAGGCGTCCTTAAAGTCACCCCTGCCCATGATCCCGCCGATTTCGCCATTGGCCAACGCCACCAACTCCCTTCTCTTGAAGTCATCGACGAATCCGGCCTAATGACCGCCCTCGCAGGTACCTCCCTAGCTGGTCTCGAACGCAGCAAAGCTCGACTGGCTGCGGTGGAACAACTCCGCGAACTCGGACTTCTCGAAAAAGAAGAACCCTACACCAACCAAGTAGGCTTTAGTGAAAGGGCCGATGTCCCCATTGAGCCTCGCCTCTCCGAACAGTGGTTCCTCCGATATCCCAGTGCGGAAAAGTCCCGTTCGGTTGTCGCCTCAGGCCAACTTCGCTTTTCTCCCGATCGCTGGAGCAAGGTCTATGACCATTGGATGGAAAATCTTCAAGACTGGTGCATCAGCCGACAACTCTGGTGGGGACACCGTATCCCTGTCTGGTATCGAGGCGACGAAACCCTCTGCCAAATCGAATCTCCAGGCAAGGACTGGACCCAAGATCCCGATGTCCTCGATACCTGGTTCAGTTCCTGGCTCTGGCCCTTCGCCACGATGGGCTGGCCGGAGCAGACACCCACGCTCAAGAAGTTCTATCCCACCACCGACCTCGTCACCGGGCCGGACATCATTTTCTTCTGGGTCGCGCGGATGATCATGGCCGGGCTGGAATTCACCGGCGAGATCCCGTTCCGCAGCGTCTATTTTACCGGCCTCATCCGCGACCGGCAGGGGCGGAAGATGTCGAAGAGCCT
>CAJBOM010000099.1 GCA_903956835.1 uncultured Verrucomicrobiota bacterium | reverse complement strand
GCCTGCACCGTCACATCGCTTCCACGAATGAAGAAGCCATAGGCTGTCGATCCACCACTTACCGCATCGAGAATGAGGCGACCCGTGCCCCCTGGCATCGTCATGACAGATGGTCCGGTTGAGCCCAAGCCAGCGTTTCCAGTCAGAGTCAGGCTATACCCATCCAGCTGGAAAAGCGTAGTCCCACCGAGCGAAAGATTACCCGACAAGGTGGAGTTTCCGACCGATTCGATCGTGCTCAATCCAGTGGTCTCAATGTATTTGTTTAAGTTGATGCCAGAGTTGAGCTGCAAAATACTTGAAGCGCCCAAATTAATCTTATCGGCAATCGCAGATGAAGTGCCCAAGGCGTTGTTATTGGCGATCCGAACAATGGCACTAGAGGCCACGTCGATCACGCCGGTGAGGGAGGAGTTGTCTCCGCCGAAAGATTTGCTGGCGCCTGAGATTGTTAAGCCAGTCGAACTGACCAGAGTGGAGTTAATACTTTGTCCTGCTCCAGACCCAGAAATTGTTGGGGTGGCGCCGGTGAAGTTAAGTGTCCCACCTTGAATAGTGTTGTAATTACTTGTAAATGAGAGGCCTGTGAGGTTCTGCGTTCCGGAGACGGTTACAGTTCCAGCGGTTCCACCGAAAGCTGCGCTAGTTGAATCCCAAGCCACTGCGCTTGAGCCATTGAACCAGTTGGCGGTTGAGCCATCCCAAGTTCCAGAGCCGCCCGTTCCCGTGACACCCCAGTTCAGCTGGGCTTGGACGGACGAGGAGAACAGTACAGCGACTAAGGTTAGGATAGCGGTAGCAAGTATTTTATTTTTGATCATGCCTAAGAATAACATGTCAAACTGAAATGTCAAGATAAAGTAATGGTTATTTTAAAATATTACTAAGAAGACTTAGCTGGAGAGGTCGTAGTTTCTTCCCCCAGAGTCCAGAGGGTGAGTTTATCGACCGACTTTTGATGGGGCCAGAATTTGGAAAGAAGGAGGGGAAGGGTGATGGCGACGAGGAAACCAGGAATCCAGAGCCATGCGAAGCTGATGCGTTCCGCCACTGGAACGGGATAGTAGCAGATGAGTGGAAGACCGAGGGTGAGGATCCCTCCGATGGCTAACCCCCATTTCATGGCATGGGCGGAAACCCATGGCACGGTGACCCCGATTAGGAACGCGGCAAAAATGATGCTTGTGAGAGAGCACCAGAGCCCGGCGGTTTCCATGATGGTGGTAGTGACTGTTTCTCCTGCTCGTAAGAGCACGCAACTGAAGGCCATGGCTAGGACTCCAGCAGAAAAACTTAGGATACGGCATAGTTGAGGTTCCTTTTTGGAGCCTGGCTTGATCCAGCCCAGCCGTAAGAAAAAATCATGAAAGACCACCGTGGCAAGGCTATTCGCGACCGAACTGGTAGTGCTCATGGTTGCCGCTAGCAAGGCGGCGACGAGGAGGCCTGGCAGGGGGGCGGGGAGTTCCGTCCCGATAAAGAATGCCATCAGATTATCCGGCGATAACCCGACCGGCACTTTCTGGGGGAAGCGATTGTAGAAATGGAGCAGTCCCCAGCCGATCAGGAAGGAGGGCAGTCCGAGCGGGATATTCAGCCAGTAGTTGGTGTAAGTGGCTCGGCGGGCTTCGCGATAGTTTTTTGAAGTCAGAAGACGTTGAATCACAAGCTGATCGCTGCTCAGGGTGATCATGGGGGCCGTGATGAGAACGATCAACAATAGCCAGCCGTTGAATCTCGTGTGGAGATCGAGTTGCCAGAATGCTGGTGAAACGAGAACCTCGAAGCCGCGGCCTTGTGCACTGGCGTAGGTATACAAGTCCCATAGCGTCGTATTGGTCGTGGCCATGATCCGCCAGGCGATGGCACATAGTCCTAGAACAAGCACGATTGCTTGGAGCGCATCGGTATACATCACTGCCTTCATGCCGCCGAAAGTGGTGTAGACAGTGGTAAAGATTCCAATGGCAAGAATGATACCCATCCCAGACCAGCCCGTGAGGGTCCCCAAGAGCACGGCGGCGGAATAGTAAACTACCGCTGCATAAAAAACGCGGACCGTAAAAAAAAGCCCAGAGCCGATTAGCCGTGTCCCGAGGTCAAATCGGTTCTCGAGATACTCGTAGGCGGTCAAGGTGGGATGATGGAAAAAGAAGCGCAGGAACAACTTTACTCCGAGCGGGGCGGTGAAGGGGATGAGTAAGGAGACGAGAAATAAGCCCATGCCGTGTTGGTAAATTTCTGACGGGACCGCTACGAAGCTGATGGAGCTAAAGAGGGCGGCGAACATTGCCACACTGACTACGATCCAGTTCATCCGACGACCAGCGAGGAAGTACTCGCTCTCTCCGCCGCCCTTTTCGGTCATTTTGGACCAGATGGCGATCCCTGCTACCGCTGCCATATAAAGGGCAATGGCACTGAAATCAGTAAATCCCAAATGAGCTTGGCCTAGGTCACTTGGGATCGAAGCAGCAATCACTGCGTAGGCCCCCAGTAGCTATTCGTGCCCTCGACCCACTGCTTGATTGTTAGGAGGCGAGCGGAACCATCGCTTAGGACGCAAACAAACTTCTTTCCATGTCGAGGATCAATGCAGTTAAACTTTCGCGGAAGAGCGAGAGAGGAGGCTGAATCGTTGATGCCGTCTCCATCTCGATCGGCCTGTAGCGGATAATTTCCCCAAGGAGAATAGAACAGATCGGAATCAGGGTTATTCGGATCGTAGGCATCGGCTAAGATGACGGTCGAGGAGCTAAGGCAGAGCAAGCTTTGCGAGCCACAATAGTTAGGGTTAGGGGTTGTACTTTGGTCGATTGCGGAGAAAACTCTGCGAGTTCCTGTGGCATAGGGAACCCCATAGGAAAAAGTTGTCTTTTTTGCAGAAGGGCAGCGCAGGCTATCGCGCCCTGCATATTTCCCAACGGGAAGGTTTGCATATTCTCTGATTTTATCGCGCCATTGATCTTGGACACTATTACCTATGATTGTATAGACATTGGGTAATCGACCCTGATTATCCTTGGCGCAACTTAATAAGGCCAAGCCAATCTGGCGTTGGTTGCCCATACAGACGCCAGTGGCACCTTTCTCCATTGCTGCTCGAATAGCAGGGATGAGCAAGGATGCCAAGATACCGACAATCGTAATAACTACCAATATTTCCACCAAAGTGAAGGCACGGACCCGAGTTCGCAAAATGTTGGAAATTAACAGAGGAGGGAACATTACAAGAAATATGTAGCATTAGGGTGACATGTCATCAAGGAATTTTTAGAAAGGCGCATGCCACGTCTGCGGATAGGATGCATCTTTCCTCATCCGAATACGAATCGCAGATGGGCGAAGCAGTGCCGTTTTTGAAATCAAGCCGACCCACTCGCGTGACCGACATTTTGCACGGCTAGGCTAAGAACCATCGGGCTGCGCCTTCCGGGACGCACTTCGCCGGAAACAAGAACGATCCAATCCTTCCAAATCACGGCGGGCACAGTGACCATCGGCTCCGGAGCGGGAAGCTTACCCGCACGAGGACAGGGTAAGGGAGGACCTTCCGACCAGATATTTTTTTGAGGCGAAAACAGCCATGTGGTTCGTTCAAAGCCAGGATGATCTTGTGGCGGTCCGGGAAAGACGAAGCGGTATCCCCCTGCCACGAGAAATCTTCCATCTGGCAGCCAGATTGAAGGCGACGCCGCTCCGGCCCGGGCCTCGGGAAGTGCTGGCAGCGGAGTCCAGGCGCGAACCTCTGGATCATAGGCATAGGCTGCGCTCAACGGATCGGGGCGGATGGTTCCATCTGGGTGAGGCGAAAACGTCATTCCGCCAAAAGCATAAAGCCGTTCGCCATCGCTTCCCACGGTCATAACGCTGCCCGCTCGTCCGGGAAAATCCGGTTGAGCAGCCCAGCCTGAGCCTTCTTGCAGAGGCAGCGCCCAGCAGGTAGGGAGAGGCTCGGTGGACTGGGCTTCCGAAACCCCTCCCACGACATAGAGAACATCTCGGACTACAGCGGCGGCTCCATAAACGATGGGATGAGGCAGGGCAGGCAGAGACAGGCAGCGTAAGGCGCCGTTTTCCACTCTCAGGTGCCAGACATCTTGCAAAGGGCCACTCCCGTTTGCTCCGCCGGCGGAGATTACTCCGTCCCGGTACGGAGTGCAGGCGGAGTGAGCCAGGGGAAGAGGAAGACGGGTGGCCAGTTCGCGCCACGGACCTTCCGGGGCGCTGAGCAGATAGACCCTATCGCTGAAGGTCTTGATTCCTCCCTCCCAAGGCGGCTTGTCGAGAAAGCGGCTTCCCCCGCCCGCAAAAAGCCCGATCTCCGAAACGCCTGCGAACATACCTCCAAAGCCCACCGGATCGGGCAGGGAAGGAAAACTCTGCCACAAGGAAGAGTCGGTCGTTTCCATCTTCGGACTGCCTACTGGGTGGGGATCGCCGGCAGCTTGGAAGAATCCGCCCCGCGCGACTTGGCTTCAGGGGGAATTCCCCAATGAGATTCCTGATCCTGACCGGTGGTCGTTCGATACTCCTCCCATTGGGCCGGTGTGTAGCGGATTCCCCCCACGGCGATGCCGGCCAGATCGTAGCTATTGTCGTTAGCTTGCCAGATTGTTTGGGTGAGAAGATCAATCTTCGGCTTCATCTGGCCGTCCACGATAGATTGAAAGAGACTGACCTCCGAAACACCGGGCGCGGGCCATTTGCTAGTGAGTCCGACAGAGCGCAGGGTCACGCGGTGTCCACTCCACTGGCATTTGCCCAGAATCTCCACGGTAAATTCATGCTCCAATCGCCGGGATTCCTCCTCATCGTGTATTTCTTTGGAGTGATCTCCATTCACCAGCACATTTTCCATGTGCAAGCGGCATCCCTTTCCCTCCTCCGCCTGCTCGCTACTGAGGCGCACGACACGGGTCAGCCTCCGGCTGGGTAAAATCACACTGTCCGAAATTTCGTGGACCCCGGAACCCGAAAGTAGAACTTCGAAGGCAGAATTGTTCTCCAGGACAAGCCGGCGATTGGAACTGTGGCAGCCCTGCACGTGGCAAATTCCCGTGGTATTACCGCGTGAAACAAAGCCATCGACTTCGATCCGGCTGGTCGTATGGGCGCTCATGCCGTCGTCGCCACATTCGATGGCCTCCACATTCTCAAATCGCATCTGGGCGGAACCGTTGATATTAAATCCGTCGTTCCAAAAGTGGGTGGCAATAAGATTCCTCACCACGAGGTGCTCACAGCGGCCATCTGACGTGCGCAAGCCATTGCCTAGATCGGGATACTCCACGCGCTCGCCCGACAGCTCCCTCGAGGGATCGATCTTGATGTAGAACCCTTCCTGATCATGCGTCCATTGACCCTCCTTTAAGTCGGCTGGTTTGGGCAAAGGCGGACAATCCCCCTTCCCGTTGCGTCCCATCCGCACCATCCTGCCGTTGAATAAAAAAAAGAACCGCCGCAAGAGAGGCTCGTTGACCGGTTGACCGGAGGGAAAGATGTCGGGTAGCAGGCGACCGTTCCGATAAAGTCCGTCCCCCAGCTTCGTCCACTCCTCCACCCGCAGCGGAGTGCAACCGGACAGAGTCGCCCCGTGTCCATCAATGGTGATGGGCTGCCCTGGAAGTCCAGATTGATTGTCCGCGATTTCGATCCCTTCGTGATAAGGTGTCGCCGTTTTAGCGAGGTGAATCACATCGCCAGGGCGGCAGATCTTCATTGCGGCTTTGATGGTTTGAAATGGGGCGTCCGCGGACAACCCTCCCTGGAGATCGCTGCCTTGCTGATGGTTGACAAACAGATCCCTAGCCTCGCTGGTGGGAACGAGAATCGCCCAGAGCAGCCCAAGCAAGAATGGGCGGGTCGCTTTCATCTGTCGTCGCTCTTACTCATCCTAGCCATTTTGGATTAAACGCACTGGGTGAATCCGTATTTTTGGGTTAGCTCCCCGACCTGCTTGCGCTTTTCCGCCGGAGTCACATCGGTCCGCCGCATGAGGCAGTGGGCCTCGTGTTCGAAGGCGCGCATTTGGGTGGCTTTCTGGGCGAGAGTGGGAAGGCAACTCTGCGGAATCTTGATGACGCCTTCGAAATTTGCGTGGACTAGGTCTCCTGGCGAAATCGTAATCCCACCCACCTCGACTGGTTGATTGATGGCGGTTACTCGCAAGGCCGTGTGGTGAATGGTAAGTCCACGGCAATAGGCCGCAAAGGGCACGCTGGCCATGCCGGTTGCGTCGCGCACGCCACCATCCGTGACCGCACCGACACATCCGGCCGCGAACAGCGTCTTGGCCATGCCGTCGCCGAGAATACATTCGTGGCCGGGCCGCGAACCCACCGCCTTGACCACCCAGATCACTGGTATCTTCATCGCGCTGATTTCCTCGACCTGACGCCAAAAACCATCGGTGTCGGCCGTGCCTCCGGGGGAGCTGGAATCCATCTCGCAGGTAACCGCCACGCCCACCGTCGGACCTAGGCCGGGAGTAACCGATTGAATCTCTCCCGCCATGTAATACTCATGAGCGGGAATGGGATCAATATAACCAATGGTGTTGGCCAGCAACGCGGTGTCGAAATCTCGCAACTCCTCAATGGTTGTATTTAGTGTTTTCATAAAATGATCGAATTGCGGTGGTGTTTATTTCGTCGTGCGCTTTAGCTCTTCCAGCCGTTTCAGGGCCTGCCAGCGTTTGATGGTCTTCTCCAAGGCCTCGGGCGAATCCATGGACGCATCCGTACCCGGCCCATAACAAATCACTACGTCTCCCCAACTGGGGATCGCCCAGCGTTCAACCGGTTTGGCAAGTACCTTCTCGGCACTCCATGCCTGGCCAGCAGGTGCCAAACCCAAGAGGCATATTCCGGCGAAGATTAACTTGAAGGAGAAATTAAGTTCGATGGGGAATTATTTTCTTGGGTTGCTATTTTTGTCGTAACTACGGGCTATCCGGGGAAGCTTTTTTCAACTCAGCCACCTTGGCCAAAGTGGCCTTTTCCCAGTCCTGCTCCGTGGCGGAGAAAAACCCCACCGCCGCTTGATACGTGCCATCAAAACCCGCCGGCATCACTTTTTCCACGAAGCTCATGATGCGCAACTTGCGATAAGCGGCGGGCGCGTCGGTCCATTGCAGCCAGGCGTCGGCGTCGGTCGGACGCTTCAGCAGGTAGCACACGCTACCCTTACCGCTGGCTGGATTGAAGACGGCCATCCAGCGCGCGGTCTTTTCCGGTGGCTCGTCGGATTGACCCTCCTTGCGGAAGACCCCTTGTTTTTGCATGCCGTTCTCGTCACCGAACATGTAGAACGCCGCTTTGGGATTCCACGCGTACATCAGGGGATAGGTCATCTGCAAATCAATCGCCTTTTTCGCACGCAAGTGGGCGGTCTCAATCAAGACACCGTCGCGGATCGAAACCGAGGATTCCAAATCCAAGTCCCGGATTTTCGATGTCCGATCCATGCGGAACGATGTGCCAGTGAGGTTCATCTGCGGCGTGAACTCGGTGACGGGCTTGCCATCCACCAGAAACTTCAGACTGGTCACATCCTCCTTTTCCACTTCACCGGGCTTGCCGGGCACGTCGATAAAATGGGCCGTGCCCAGATGCCCTACTCCACGAATGGTGATGACGGTGCCGTAGGCACTGTCTGCGGTGGCCATGACGGTGTTCTGATATTCAATCCCGCTCATGGTCCACAACTTGGGTCCATCAATGCGGGTGCGGATGTCGCCCACCGTCACGACGACCTCCTTTGGCCAGTTCGTCTGGTGGGTTGCGCTCTCGGCGGGGGCAGTGCTCCCGGAAACGAGAAGTACGCCAAGGATCAAATGTGGCGCATTGTGGAAAAGGTGCATCGCCATTTGACTCATGGCAGAAGTTCCGGGCCGGCAGCGGAGGCCTGGCCGTGTTTCACCCGATTACTCAAATCGCGCAGGGCACCTTCCATCAACATGGTTGGCTCGGAAATTCCGAGAAAAGTGAACCCGCGCGGACGCAGTAAGGCGGGATCGCCGATGATCCAGGTGTTCTTCCCCACGGCCTTGCCCGCAGCCAGGATTTGATCGAGTGTGGCGAGAAGTTCGGGGGCATCGGGTTTCCAACAACAACCGAGCGAGGCAGACATGTCGTAGGGTCCGATAGCCAGCGCGGTGGTCAGCGGATGCGCGGCGATCTGATTCACGCAAGCCAGCCCCGCCTTATTTTCGATTTGGGGAAGAATGATAAGGTCGTCCTCAACTTCGGTGCGAAAGTTGTCGTAGTTGTATCCGCTGACCCAGAAATTTCCATGTCCACCTGGGCGCCGGCGACCCCGTGGGGCCATGTAGACGGCTTGCTGGATGGTGGCCATGGTTTCAAGTGACGAGACATAGGGCAGGAGTAATCCGCAAGGACCAAGATCCATCGCAAGGCGAATCGGCGAGAACTCCGCTTCGGGCGGCCGGATGAGCACGGGAAAGTTGGCTCGTCGACCGATGGCGCAACACTCCGCCACCATTTCATGGGAGTGGGTTAGATGTTCGAGGTCGATAATTGCATAATCAATTCCACTTCGGATGAGTAACTCGATGAGTCCTGGCCAAAGGTGGAAGGTGATGATTACGCCGGTTGTGACTTCGGGACTATTGATTTTTGCTTTGAGGATTTGGGCTGATTTCATAGGTTTTTAGGTGTAGGTGTTTCTCTGTTTTGTTTTTATGTTTTGGGTTTTAGATTCCAATCGATGCGAAGGGCGGCGAAGGGTCGATCGAAATTTAAATGGATTGTGAGGTGGGTAGGGCTGGAAGATTGGTTGGAGACGGAACCGGCCAAAGCATTAATTTTTGACGAGGTGCCCCGAAGGGCGATTTGCAGGCAAGCCGTGCGCTGCCCGGCTGATCCGGTGCTCCTTGCCCAGAGGCGATCGGTTCCGACGAGTTGCTCGGCATCGTGACTGAGTAGATAGAGCCAAGTGGACTGCCGATCTTCCCAGACGGTCAATTCCAAGTTGCCTTCGCTATCGACGATCTTCGCTCGGTGGGGCAGACCAATACGGTGGAGCAAATTTGCCATCCACTTGGCCTGTGGCCAGTTTCCCGTTTTGGCGTAGTCGCTGGCCAATGGGGCATTGAGGAACCAAATCGAGCCAGACCCAAGCGAATGGCGGGTGAGGGCTGGATTTTTGGAAAGTTGACCAGACGATGGCCCTACCCCCCAGCCGTAGCGTGAGCCGGGCTTAGCATCGTAAGCGGGCACGAGAAATAATTCTGCGGAGGCCTGTAAAAGTGTGGTTTCGTGAATTGCACCTCTGACGAGAACCTCCAGAGCAGGGTTTTCGAAGTCGGGCAGATAGGCTTGGTCCTGCCAAACGGAGTCTCCAATTTGGATTCCTGTCTGGGAGAACTGGCGATCTTCCACCGATGGAATTCTTCCCACAAAGAGAACCGCACCGCCATTTTTCGCAAAAAGCTTTAAACGCTCCTCCGTCTCGATGGTGAGGGTGGGGATCTCTGGCACGATAACGAGTCGGGCTTGGGTCAGTGCGTGGTCCAACTGCCACTCGCCCGCTACGGTGGCGTTGCAGCCGGCATCGAGTAGTAAGCGATGCATGCCATTGATCGGAATGAGCCGGGAGCGCGGGTCGCCCACAGCAAAGAGGCGGCAGTCCGGACCGTGGGTCAGAGAGGGGCTATGCAGGACGACTATGTCGGCTGCGAGCCTTGCCTTATCGGAGGGTGCAGTGGCAGTCCATCGGGCACGGGTGTCGGCGATTAATTTCATTGCGGTCTGCGAGATCTCGCTCAACCGGCCCTCGGGATGAAGCCGATCTCCTGGGATAAGGATGGTTCCTCGGATCCAACAGGCGAAAGCTGTTGTAACAAGGCGAAGGGCAGGGGCCGGCGACCAGTCTCCCCAGCCCCCTTGAAAAATTGTTGGCATGATTTCACAGGATTGAGGAGCGTTGGATCCATAAGCTGCATTGAGGCTGAAGGGGATGGACTGCGGCCCCATAGTTTCGGGATCGAGTGTTAGCACGGTAACATTGGAGGGCAGTGGTTCTGGGTACGACAGGCTACCGAGTTGGTTGAATCCGACTTCAGCTTTTGGATCGAGTTGATGGATATATTGGCCTACGCGTTCGACTAGAGCGAATCCCCTCTGCTTTCGCCATTTTCCTGCTTGTTCCTGAAGGGGATCCTCGTCGTCCGTCGGCAGATCACATCCAGAGTGCTGACGAAACTCGGCCTGACAGATGGCGCAGTAGCATGGAGAAAGGGCGCTCATGGTGTCGAACCAGTAGCCATCGGGACGATAGAGCTGATGGAGTTCCGTAATTTGGGGAAGAACACTTTTTTCGAGGTACGGAGTGAACGGGCACAAATTCACAAACCACCCGTTTGGGTCGCTGGTTCCATTGGCATAGACTCGACGCCAATCGGGGTGTGCTTCCCCAGCCGCTCCATCAATTCCGAAACTCACATAGGAGGCGACCTTGAGCCCTCGCGCGCGAGACGAAGTGAGCAGGCGACCGAAAAGATCGGTGGCTAGACGAGGGTGGGGAGTGCCGACACGGGTCGGATAGTAAGAAAAACCATAGTGACACTTGGCAATAAAAATCACGCCTTCGATGCCTGCTTTTACCAACGAGCCTGCGACACCATCGCTGTCGCACCGTTCTCCCACGCGGACATGGCTTGGAGTATGAAAGTCAAAAATCCAGACAAGTTTCATTAAGAAAGGGGCTGGCTTTAGGTTAAGCGTGCGAAATTTCCAATTCCCACGTTTTCCCCAACAAAATCGTCGAGGGCTCCTTTGCGGACTAGGGTATCCACCTGAGCAAAGGCTACTGAGGCCGCAATGAGGAATTCTTCGAACATACGATCTGTGTGCGTAAACATGATGTAGTTCACTCCTGCGACAAGGAATCCTTGTGCAGCCATAATCCGAATAAAGGCGACCTTGGCCTTGTTGGCGAGAGGTCCAAGATCAAAGGTGACGTAAGGATTGCATGGCATTCCACTGATCTGAACCCGACAGTCGGTATGTCTGGCGGCGACTTCTTTCAGTTTCGTTTGAAAATCCCCGCCTCTCTGCCAGATCGCCTCCTGAACTTTTAATTCGCGCATTCGTCGCACTGAGGCGAGGGATGCGGCCGGTCCAATGGCATCGGTCCAGTAGCTGCTTGAAATAAAACTGGAATTTGCAGCCTCCATCACTTCCGTCCGGCCGATGATGGCCGCGCAAGGAAATCCGTTACTCATGGCCTTTGCATATACGGCAATATCCGGTTCGATCCCGAATCGAGCGCTCGCTCCTGGAAACCCGAATCGCCAGCCGCTGGTAATTTCGTCCATGATCAATACTGCTCCTACTTCGGCGGCGCGGCGTTTAATCGTGGCTAAGTATCCCGGTTCAGGCCACTGGGTTCGCATGGGTTCCATGACGATGGCTGCGGGCTGACCGTTCAGCGAAGTGAGGGCATGCTCAAACGAGGCAAGGTCGTTATATTTGAAGGTTGTGGCGGTGCCCTTTAGTTCGCGAGGAACCCCAAGAGGTCGTAAGCCTGGGAGGAGATGACCGTCGAGGCTGGCCTGATCCCCGAGATTTGCTGCTAAGTACCAATCCTGCCAACCGTGGTAGCCGCAGAAGGCCACTCCGCTTCGGCCGGTGGCGGCGCGGGCAATACGCACCGCGATACCCATGGCCTCTCCCCCGCCTCTTCCGTAGCGCACCCGCCCGGCCCAAGGATGGAGTTCGAGGAGCAGCTCGGCCAACTCAACCTCTTGGGGTGAGAGAAGGGTACAGTACGTTCCCCGCGAAATTCTTTGATGAACGGCCTGATCGACGACTGGATCAGAATACCCGAGTACGATTGCGCCTGCCCCTGCTCCGAAATCGGTAAACTCGCGACCGCTAAAATCCCAAATGCGAGATCCTTTGCAGCGAGAAAAATAGGATGGCCAGGTTGCAGGATCATAAAGCTCCGCCCATTTGGATCGTAAGCCAGAGCCGCAAGAAATGACCGACTTGGCGTGGTTCCAGCGTTGGGGGCCAGTTGCGGCTAAGGACGGATTAATTGGACGTCGGAGAACACGGAGAGCGTTAGTTTCAAAAAGACATTTGAGGTCATCTTGATTGAGGTCGGCGTCATCGCACGCCTCGCGCAAGCAGCGCAGTGACTCGATACCGACGAGGGGGATGCTGGTGGAGGGTGAATAAGCGACTTCATGTCCATAGTGCCAGCGTGGTGGGCCGTCGGTCGTCATAGTTTTTCCACGGAGATTACTGATGGGGAAATCGCCTCCGTAACAAAGGCGGGCCACACCCAGTTCTTGCAAGGCGATTCGGAAGGCTTCTGTCTCCGTAATAGCGGAGGTATCAAGCCAGACATTGGAAAACTCGTTGAGCCATTGGAGATTTCCTCGTGCGCATCGATAATTAAAGGACCGGGCAACGTGCGCGAGCACGACATGGCAATGGGGGTACTTGGTTAAAAACCGCCGGAGGGTAGCGCAGTTATCCGGGTCGGAAATTCCGTGATCGCGCATGATATGCAACATGATAACTGATTTGGTCGCATGGCAGGCTTCCCACATCCACTCTGGAGCGAAGGCTTCGATGGGCGCTTGGTTGGTCGTGGGCAAGTGGGCGTAGGCATGATAAGGCTTGAGGCCAGAAAATGCCCCGGCCTCGAGCATCGACGTCACGCTTTGCGGATCGGAATCTGGTTTGCAAAGCATCAAGGCAGCGGAATCCTCGCCAAGGGATTGGATCTCTTGTTTGACCCACGAATTAATTTCGGTTGGATTATTTCCCTTGGCGGGAAACCCGAAAAATAAGCCGCTCCACTTCCGTTGGCCGAAAAAATCTTCGACAGTTTTGCTGTAGGAGTCCGCACCATGAACGTCATCTTGATTTAGATAATTGGGACGCACCGCTTCTGGGAAATGTGAGGCCCGAAGCAAATGAGCGTGGAGATCAAAGAGTCGATCAGGGACAAAGCCGGCGCAAATCTTGTGAACGGCATTCTTTTCCTCTTCGCCTAAGCGATGAACGAAAGCGGGGGGGAGGGGGGGTGTTTTAGCTGCGGAGGCGGATTTCATGGGTAGTGGATTTCAAACTGGTCTAATTGGATGCGTCCTTCAGGCAAAGCGGAGCGCCAAACGGGGTAGTCGCGCTCGGGACGGAGTCGGTGCAAGTCGCCACCAGGATCACCTATGGGTTGGATATTGAGAGGAAAGAAAATCAGCATGAGATTCTGATTCACGTCGCGCAGGCAGGGGGAGAGTGGTTGCTTTCCATAATAATCTGCACGATCGTGTCGTCCACCTAGGCAGGTCCAAGCTTTCTCCTCGGGCGTGAGCGTAAGGGTCTGCTCGGTCCAATCACTCTGGACGGTGATGGGTTGCGATGTTAGCGCCCACGGCACGACGAACCCAGCCACACTCGCTTGGATTAGGAGGACGATCTGAGCTCCGTTGGCTTTCAACTCGCCCCGGATTCGGACTTTCACTTTGGCGTTTTCTAGGTTGCGCGAGTGACCTCCCTCGATGAATCGATTTGTTCCGCTG
>CAJBOM010000098.1 GCA_903956835.1 uncultured Verrucomicrobiota bacterium | reverse complement strand
GGCTTTGAGTTTACGGGCCTCGGGATCATCTTTGTTCCACCAGAGGGCTTGGCTGGCGGCGAGGAGGGGTCGATTATTTCCTCGTGGGGGCCAAAGTATGGCCTCTTGAGCGAAGGAAGTGGCACCGAGAAGAAGGAAAAGGAGAAGGTGAGGTCGGAGGTGCATGGAAAGGCCTTTCGGCCGATGGGATTTAGAGGAGCGAGGGTTGGGAGGCGGGTGGTTTAAGGCCGAGGACTTCATAGGCGCGGGGGAGGGCGACGCGACCTTGTTGGGTGCGTTGGAGGTAGCCTTCGAGGATGAGGTAGGGTTCGTGGACTTCTTCGAGGGTGCCGGGTTCTTCGCCGACGGAGGCGGCGAGGGAGTGGAGTCCTGCGGGACCACCTTTAAATTTTCCGGTGAGGGCTTGGAGGAGTCGTTTATCCATTTCGTCGAGGCCGTGCTGATCGATCTCGAGCATTTCGAGAGCGGCGATGGCGGTGGCGGCGGAGGCGATGCCCTGGGTGCGAGCGAGGGCGTAGTCGCGAACCCAGCGGAGGAGATTATTGGCGATGCGTGGGGTACCTCGGCAGCGGCGAGCGATTTCGGGGGCGGCAGCTTGCTCGAGTTGGACATCGAGGAGGGTGGCGGAGCGGCGAACGATGGTGGTGAGGTCTTCGGCGGTATAGTAGTCGAGTCGGTGGGCGACGCCGAAGCGGGAGCGGAGTGGGGCGCTGAGGAGGCCTGCACGGGTGGTGGCTCCGATGAGGGTGAAGCGGGGAAGGTTGAGGCGAACAGAGCGGGCGGCGGGGCCTTGATCGATGATGATATCGATACGGAAATCTTCGACGGCGGGGTAGAGGTATTCTTCGATGACTTTGGAGAGGCGATGGATTTCGTCGATGAAGAGGATATCTCCTTCTTGGAGGCCGGTGAGGAGGCCGGCGAGGTCGCCAGCTTTTTCGATGGCGGGGCCTGAGGTGGTGCGGACGGTGGCATTCATTTCTGCGCCGAGGATGTGGGCGAGGGTGGTTTTGCCGAGGCCTGGGGGGCCGCTGAGAAGAAGGTGGTCGAGGGGTTGGGAGCGGGCGCGAGCGGAATCGAGGAGGATGCTGAGGCGGTCTTTGAGTTTGGGTTGGCCCGTGAAATCGGCGAGGCGGGAGGGGCGGAGGGATTGGTCGATGGCGTCGCTGGGTTGGGCGTTTAGTTTTTCGAGGGGTGGGACGGCCATAGAAAGAGAATGGCGAAAGTGGGAAGGTTTGAAAGTGGGAAGGTGGCGGGCTATGCCCGATAGAAGTGAAAGAGAAGTGGACTGCTATTTTTGATTGGGATGGGGTGATTCTGGATAGTTCGCGTCATCACGAGGAGAGTTGGGAAAGATTGGGGCGGGAGGAAGGAAGGGTTTTACCTGAGGGCCATTTTTTGATGGGATTTGGGCGGAGAAATATAGAGATCATGAGGGATTTGCTGGGTTGGTCGACGGATTTGCCGGAAATCCAGCGGTTGAGTTCGCGGAAGGAAGAGTGGTATCGGGATGTAGTGAAGGAGTGGGGTATTGAGCCGTTGCCTGGGGTGCGGGTTTGGCTGGAGCGGTTGGAGGCGGCGGGAATCGCCTGTGGGATTGGTTCTTCCACGGAGAAAAAGAATGTGGAGTTGGGGTTGAGGATTTTGGGGTTGGACAGATTTTTTGTTACGGCGGTGACGGCGGAGGATGTGCAGAGGGGGAAACCAGCACCGGACGTTTTTTTGGAGGTGGCGCGGAGGTTGGGGGCGGAGGCGGGAAGGTGTGTAGTTTTTGAGGATGCGCCGGCGGGGGTGGAGGCAGGGCGGGCGGCGGGGATGAAAGTGGTGGGGGTGACGACGACTCATCCAGGGGGGCATTTAGAGGGGGTGGACCGAGAGGTGGAGAGGTTGGATGAGTTGCGAGTGGAGGAGTTGGCGGAGTGGTTTGGGCGGTCGGCTTGATGCGGGGGAAACTGTTCCCTAGGACAAGAGGATGGGCAGGGCAGAATATTTGACAGGAAAACTGGGAGGACTGGTGCTGGGTTCCTGCCAGACAGCGGGCGGGGTTTTCCTGCTTTTGGGGGATACCATTCGCAGCATGTTCCGTTACAAGATTCGTTGGGATCAACTCTTGGAGCAGATGTATTTTATTGGGATTCGATCGCAGGTGGTGGTGTTGACGACGGGGGCCTTTACGGGAGCGGTGTTTGCAGCGCAGGTGTGGTTTCAGTTTAAGCGATTTGGGATGGAATCGGCGATTGGGCCGACGGTGTCGATTGCGATGTGCAGGGAGTTGGGGCCGGTTTTGTGTTGTTTGCTTCTGGCGGGTCGAGTGGGGGCGGCGATGGCGGCGGAGTTGAGTTCGATGAAGATTACGGAGCAGGTGGATGCGTTGCGGGCGTTAGGGGTTTATCCGGTGGAGTATCTGGTGGTGCCGCGATTTCTTGCTTTGGTGTTGTCTGCGCCGATTTTAACGGCGATGGCTTTGGTGACGGGGATTGGCTGTGGGTATTTCGTGGCGGTAAAAATCTTCGGGGTGGACGGGGCGTACTACTGGGACAACACGGTCAAGTTTACCGACCGGAAGGACGTCTTGATTGCTTTGATTAAGGCGCTGATTTTCGGGGTGATCATTGCGACGATTGCCTGTCATAAAGGGATGAACTGTCCGCCGGGGACGGCGGGGGTGGGAAAGACGACAACGGAGGCGGTGGTGAACGCTTCGATCACTTTGTTGGTGGTGAACTTTTTTCTGACGGTTTTATTGAATGCATTGCTCTATTCGAACTAAGGAAGGTGTATGTTAAAACTCCAAGGAATTGAAAAGAAGTTAGGAGGGCAAGCGGTGTTGCGCGGGGTGAACTTGCAGGTGGGGCAAGGGGAGCGGGTGGTGGTGATTGGGCGAAGTGGTTGTGGGAAGAGTGTGATGCTGAGAATTATTATGGGGTTATTGCCTTCAGATGCAGGGGTGGTGATTTTTGAGGGGACAAAGTTGACGGGATTAAGTGAGGAGGATTGGAATCCTTATCGGCGAAAGATTGGGATGCTTTTTCAAGGGGCGGCTTTATTTGATTCGCTCTCGGTGTTTGAAAATCTGGCTTTTCCTTTGCGGGAAGCGGGAGAAAAAAATGAGAAGGTGCTAGGAGAAAAAGTGGCGGAGGCGTTAAAAATTGTTTCGCTGAGCGGGACGGAGCGGAAGATGCCGGCGGAGTTGAGTGGGGGGATGAAGAAAAGGGCGGCCTTGGCGAGAGCGATTATTCGCAAGCCCGACTTGATGCTTTATGACGAACCGACAACGGGGTTGGATCCGATTGTGGCGGACAGTATTAACCGACTGATTTTGCATTTAGGAGAGATTTTGGGGATGGCCTCGATTGTGGTGACGCATGACATGGTGAGTGCACGGATGGTAGGGGACCGGATTGCGTATTTGCACGAGGGGAAGATCTACTTTGAAGGAACCCCAGAGCAGGTGGATCGGTGTGAGGATCCGCTGGTACGCGACTTTGTTCGCGGGCATGCTGAGGGTACAGGAGTGACGGGTTAAAGGAGGTATCGAATGAAAGAAAAGAGCTTGGAGACCAAAGTTGGATTTTTTGTTTTAGTCGGCCTTTTGGCGACGGCGAGCTTGGTGGTGGCCTTTGGCAAGATCGGAAATTATTTCCGGCAAGGCTATCCGGTGATTGTGGAGTTTGATGATGCCCGAGATATTTTAAAAAATTCCAAGGTGCTCTTGCGGGGGGCGCAGATAGGGATTGTGGGGGATACGCCGATTTATCGAGTGGGGCAAAACTTTGTCGAGTTGACCTTGAATATTGATGAGGGGACACAGCTGCCGAGTGGCTCGAAGTTTAGGATCGATCAGTACGGGATGTTGGGAGATCGCTTTGTACGGGTGGTGCCGCCGGAGACGATGGACGGGACCTTTTTAGCGGCGGGGGCGAAGGTGAAGGGGGAGCAGGAGGCGGGGTTGTCGGCGATGATGGCTTCGGCAGGGCCGGCGTTGGAGGAGATACGGTCGGCGGCTCGGCGGGTGGATGAGTTTGCCAAATCCGCGACGACGCTTTTGCAGGAGGCGGAGCATGGGAAGGGGCCGATTTACACTTTAATGAAGGACGAGAAGATGTCGCACGACATGAAGAATCTGATGGCGAATTTAAGGAAGCACGGGGTGCTTTTTTATGAAGATGATTCGGCGAATAAAGATGGGGAGGCAGCGAAGCGCGCGGAAAAGAAATCGGCGGCGATTGATCGATCTAGGCCGTGAGCGGAAGAGTTGGGGCCATTTTGTTGGCGGCGGGCCAGGGGCGGCGCCTGGGTCATGATAAATCGGTGACTTCGATTGCTGGGCAACCGGTCTTGAGTTATGGGTTGCGGGCGTTGCTGGCTTGTGAGGAGGTAGAGAAAGTGGTGGTGACGGTGCGGGCGGATGTGTTGGAGGAGGCGAAGGGATGGGTGAAGAAGGAGTGCGAAGTGGAGGGAGCGAGGGTGGTGGTGATTGTGGGGGGAGTGGAGAGGCAGGATTCGGTGGGGGAGGGGTTGAAGGCGTTGGGTGCGGGGGTGGAGTGGGTGGTGGTGCATGATGCGGCGCGAGTTTTATTGACCCGGCGGTTGACCGAGCGGGTTTTGGAGGAGGCGAGAAAGATTGGGGCGGCGGCAGCGGCACGAAAGATGTCGGACACGGTTCGAGAAACGGATGGGGAGGGACGGATTATGAAGCTAATACCTCGGGAGGGTTTATGGCGGATGGAGACTCCGCAGGTGGTGCGAGTGGAGGTATTGCGGGCGGGGTTGGAGAGGGCGAGAAAGGAGAAGCGGGTGGTGACGGATTGCTTAGCGGTGGCGGAGTTGGGTGGGGTGAAGGGGGTGTTGGTGGAAGCGGAGGAGCCTAACTTAAAGATTACGGTTCCGTCCGACTGGGTCTTAGCGGAGTCGTGGTTGAAGACGCGTGGGAAGTAAGTGGTGGCGCTGACGGGATTCGAACCCGTGTATGGTCCTTGAAAGGGACCTGTCCTAGGCCTCTAGACGACAGCGCCCACGAAGGCAAAACAGTAGCAATTCGGATGCTTTGGCCAAGGCAAAGGTTAGATTCATTTAAGAGATCCATCAATATATCATGATAAGCTGATGCAAGGCTGGACAAGTTAAACTGTTTCCCTAGGATCAAAGCGATGGAAGCAAGAGAACGGATTACGCTGCGGAGGCACCAGCTAGAAAAAGCGCTGGCGGAGCGGATCGTGTTGATGGATGGGGCGATGGGGACAATGATTCAGCAGCACAAACTGGGGGAAAAAGATTTTCGAGGGGTACGATTTGCGGCTCACCCAAAGGATCTTAAGGGGAATAACGATATTCTGGCGATTACTCGGCCGGATGTGATTGGGGGGATTCATCGGGCGTATTTAGACGCGGGGGCTGGGATCATTGAGACGAACACGTTTAACAGCACTTCTGTTTCGCAGGCCGATTATGGTTTGGAGGGGGTGGTAGAAGAAATCAATTTGGCGGCAGCACGATTAGCAAGAAAGGTGACGGATGAGTATCTGGCAGACAACCCAGGGCGGGTGGCTTGGGTGGCGGGAGCGGTGGGGCCGACGAGTCGGACAGCTTCGATGTCGCCCGATGTGAATCGGCCTGAATATCGGGCGGTGACTTTCAGGGAGTTAGCCGAATCGTATGCGGAGCAGGTGAGGGCCTTGATAAAGGGTGGGGTGGATGTGTTGTTGCCGGAGACGACGTTTGACACTTTAAATTTGAAAGCGGCTCTGTGGGCGATTGAGGAGGTATTTGATGAGATTGGATTTCGTTTGCCGGTGATGATTTCGGTTACGATTACGGATGCCTCGGGGCGAACACTTTCGGGGCAGACGACAGAAGCTTTCTGGCATTCGATTCGGCATGCGAGGCCTTTCAGTGTGGGGATTAACTGTGCTTTAGGTCCAAAGGAGATGAGGCCGTACATGGCGATTCTTTCAAAAGTGGCCAACTGTTTTGTAAGTTGCTATCCGAACGCTGGGTTGCCGAATGCATTTGGGGAGTATGATGAGACGCCTGAGCAGATGGCGGAGGTACTGGGGGAATTTGCGCGAGCGGGTTTTCTCAACATGGTGGGGGGATGTTGCGGGACGACTCCGGCGCACATTGCGGCGATGGCAAAAGCAGTGGAAGGGGTGAAGCCGAGGGTGTTGCCGGTCCGTTCCTCCGAAACGGTGTTAGCGGGGTTGGAACCCTACGTGATTGGGACGGGGGGGTCGTTCACTTCGATTGGGGAACGGACGAATGTGACGGGATCTCCAAAATTCTCGGCTTTGATCAAAGAGGAGAAGTTTGAGGCGGCGGTGGCGGTGGCTCGGCAGCAAGTGGAAGCGGGGGCGAACTTAATTGATTTAAACTTTGACGAGGCGTTGCTGGATGGAGAGGCGAGTATGACGCGCTTTTTGAATTTGATTGGGAGTGAGCCAGAAATCTCGCGAGTACCCTTTGTGATTGATAGTTCGAAGTGGTCGGTTCTGGAGGCGGGCTTGCAGTGCGTGCAGGGCAAAGTGATCGTGAATTCGATTAGTTTGAAGGAGGGGGAGAAGATATTTTTGGAGCACGCGAGGAAAGCTCAGCGGTATGGGGCGGCGGTGATTGTGATGGCTTTTGATGAGGAGGGGCAGGCGGCGGATGCGAAGAGGAAAGTGGCGATTTGTCGGCGGGCCTACCAACTCTTAACGGAGAAGGCGGGGATGGATCCCGAGGACATTATTTTTGACGTGAATATTTTGACGGTGGCGACGGGGATTGAGGAGCATAACAACTACGCAGTGGAGTTCATTGAGGCGGTGAAAGAGATTAAGCGGACGTTGCCTGGGTGTAAGACGAGCGGGGGATTGAGTAATATTTCATTTTCGTTTCGAGGAAACAACACGATGCGGGAAGCGATGCACTGCTGTTTTCTTTATCATGCGATACAGGCGGGGTTGGACATGGCGATCGTCAATGCAGGCCAGTTGGCGGTTTACGACGAGATTCCGGCGGATTTAAAGGAGCGGGTGGAGGATGTTTTATTGAATCGGCGTGCCGACGCGACGGAGCGGTTGCTGGAGTTTGCGGAGACGGTCAAAGCGGGCGGGAAGGCGGTGGTGAAGGATGAGGTTTGGCGTAAGGGAACGGTGGAAGAGCGTTTGATGCATGCGATGTTGAAGGGGATTACGGATCACATTGATGGGGATACGGAGGAGGCGCGGGCGAAGTATGGGCGTCCGTTGGAGGTGATTGAGGGTCCGTTGATGAGTGGGATGCGGCATGTGGGTGATTTATTTGGCGCGGGAAAAATGTTTTTACCGCAGGTAGTCAAGAGTGCGCGGGTGATGAAAAAGGCAGTAGCCTATTTGACTCCTTTCATGGAGAAAGAAAAAGAGAAGTCGGGGGATCAGAGCAAAAACGCGGGCAAGATTCTCATGGCGACGGTGAAGGGGGATGTGCATGACATCGGCAAGAACATCGTGGGGGTGGTGTTGGCCTGTAATAACTATGAGGTAATTGATTTGGGGGTGATGGTGCCTTGCGAAAAGATTTTAGCGGAGGCGAAGAGTCGTGGGGTGGATTTGATTGGGTTGAGTGGTTTGATCACGCCTTCCTTGGACGAAATGGTGACGGTGGCGGAGGAGATGAGTCGGGAGAAGTTTACCATTCCTTTGTTAATTGGTGGGGCAACGACGAGTGCGGCGCACACTGCAGTGAAGATTGCGCCTGCGTATACCGGATCGGTGATTCACGTGATCGACGCCTCGCGAGTGGTGGGGGTGGCACAGCAGTTGCTTTCGGTGGAAAAGAAGCCGGCGTATTTGGCGAAGATTGGGGGGGAGCAAGAAAAGGCACGGAAGGATTTTGCGGAGAGGCGGGCGGCGCAGAAATTGCTCTCGATTGAGGAGGCGCGGGGGCGGGCGGCGAAAATGGATTGGTCCCAGGATCCAGCGAAGCCTGATTTTCTGGGGACGAAAGTTTTTGATTCTTTTCCGTTGGATGAGTTGGCGGGATATATCGATTGGTCGCCCTTTTTCCATGCTTGGGAGCTACGGGGACGGTTTCCGAAGATTTTTGAGGATCCGGTGGTGGGGGTGGAGTCGAAAAAGCTTTATGAGGATGCTCAGGTACTCTTGCAAAGGATTCTAAAGGAGAAGCGGATTCAGGCGCGGGGGGTGATGGCTTTTTTCCCAGCAAATTCCGAGGGGGATGATATTTTGCTGTACGAGGATGATTCCCGAAAGAAGGTACGGGCTCGACTGCACGGGTTGCGTCAGCAGATGGCACGGAGTGATGGGGAGCCGAATCGTTGTTTGACTGATTTCATTGCGCCAGTGAGTAGTGGAAAGAAGGATTATTTGGGAGCGTTCGCGGTGACAACGGGGCACGGGGTAGAGAAGTGGGCGAAGGAGTTGGAAAAGGAGCATGATGACTATCAGGCGATCATGCTGAAAGCGTTGGCGGACCGGTGTGCGGAAGCTTTTGCGGAAAAGATGCATGAATTGGCAAGGCAAGCGTGGGGCTTTGGAAAGAAGGAGGGGTTGACCAAGGAGGATTTGATTGAAGAGAAATATCGGGGGATTCGGCCGGCAGCGGGTTATCCGGCTTGTCCCGATCACACGGAAAAGAGGGGTTTGATGGTGTTGCTGGATGCGGAGAAGAGTACGGGGATCGAGTTAACCGAGAGTTGTGCGATGAATCCTGCGAGTTCGGTCAGTGGGCTTTATTTTGGGCATCCTGAGGCAAGGTATTTTGCAGTGGGTCCGTTGGGCAAGGATCAGGTGGAGGACTATGCTCGGCGGAAAGGGGTGGCTTTGGCGGAGATGGAGAAGTGGTTGCGGCCGAACTTGGCCTACGAACCGAAAAGTTAGTTGTCGGTTGGGAGGAAGTGGATTCAATTCCATTGACCCGTTGGAGGGTCTCTTTAGATTCAAGTCAATGAGACTGAGTTCCTTTGCCTTTCTGGGATGGCTCAGCGTGTCGTTTATCCCTTTGGGATGGGCGCAAGAGGCGAAGAAAGAGGAAAAGGTGAACTTGGTTTTTGGTAAGCCGATGGAGTTGGAAATGGAGATGGTGTCGGTGCCTGACTCCGTGGGGTCGGGGGGTAAGCCTGCTCCTGCGATTGAGGATCAGAAGGCGAGTCAAGAGGGGCGCTGGTTGCGGATCGACGTGCCTTTTTCCACGACGAACAAGTTTACCCCTGAGGTGAAGTTTAAATTTTCCTTGGAAGGTTATGAGGGGGTTCCTGCGGTGGAGGGCGGTAAGATGGCGGTAAAGTTTGTCGTTTTGAGTGGGGAAGCGACCTACCGTGATGTGCCAGCTGGAAAGAAGCATTTTGCAGGAGTTTTTCTTCCGCCAGCTTCGGTTTTGCGTTTTGCGGTGCACAAACTAGGAGGGGAGATGGATTGGGCGAAAGGATTGATGAATTTGAAGGTGGAAGCGACGGAGGGGGGGGCACCAGTAGAGAAGGTGTTTGATTTGCAATCAGAGAAAGAGAAGGGTCCAAGCGGGCGGGGAGGAAAAAAAGATCTGGATTGGAATAAAAGCAGTGAAGCGACAGAAGTTTCGGGTGTTTTGCTGCCGATTTACGAAACTCCGTTCTGGCCTAAAGATTACAAACGGTATTCG
Organism: uncultured Verrucomicrobiota bacterium; assembly: GCA_903956835.1. GTDB lineage: Bacteria > Verrucomicrobiota > Verrucomicrobiia > Methylacidiphilales > Verrucolacustridaceae > Verrucolacustris. The sequence continues at coordinate 18,126 of CAJBOM010000098.1, read as the reverse complement.
CAACCGAAGAAACCATAAGCCTCTTCCGGCTTTCCTATGGCGTCTTTTTTGCGGCGATTGATTCTGGATGTTGGGGTGAATGAAATCCGCGTGGCGGAGGTAGTGCCAGACAAGAGTGGGGTCCCAGTTTTTTCTCAATTGCGATCTTTGGGGTTGGGATTAGATCCGTCGAAGCCAGCGGAGTTTTTTCCTGCTCTGCTTGCAGGGGTGGAGACTTTGGTAAAAGGGGCGGGGTTGAAGCCAGGGCCGGCAACGATCTGTTTGGGGGGTCCTTCGGTTTTTACTCGAGTGATTAAGGTGCCGGTATCTGATCCGACACAGGTGGGACAGATGGTGGGGTTTGAGGCGCAGCAGGCGATTCCAGCGATTGAGGAGGCCTGTTGGGATTTCCAGATTTTTCCTGCGAGCGAAGGAGCGACGGGCGAATTGGAAGCGTTGATTGTAGCGATGAAGCGAGATTCGGTGGACGAGGTGATGGCGGCGGCATCGAAGGCGGGGCTACGGACCGACATGGTCGAGCTGGCCCCGACAGCATTGATCAATGCTTTTCGTTATAATTATCCTGAGATGACGACGTGCACGCTACTTTTGGAGATTGGGGCGAGGTCGACCAATATTGTGATCGTGGAAGGAAAGAGGATGTTTTGCCGGGTGGTGCCGTTGGGCGGAGCGACGGTGACCCAGGCGATCGCGGCGGATTTGCAGGAGTCCTTTGCGGGGGCGGAGGTTTTGAAGAGGGCAAAGGGATTTGTGCATCCTGGAGGTTCGTATGAGGATCCGGCGGATGAACAGACGGCACGGATAAGCAAGTTAGCCCGTGGGGTGATGACACGTCTCCATACGGAAGTGGAGAGGTCGGTGACATTTTATCGGAGTCAGCAAGCAGGCAGTCGGCCGGCGCAGGTTTTGTTGGCGGGCGGGGGGGCGTGTCTTGGGCTGACCGAGCTGTTCTTCCGAGAGAAGCTGAAGGTGCCAGTAGAATTCTTTCAGCCGTTTCGGCGCGCGGCTTTGGGGGCGGGAGTGGCTCCGGCTGAGTTGGCTAAAACATTTCCCTCTTGGGCCATCTTGGTGGGGGCGGCGTTGCGTTCTTTGCCCGACAGTCCGTGTCGGATTAACATACTCGGGTCGGTACAAAAAGCGGCGGTGGCAAAGACGAAAGACCGGCCAGCGATAATCGCAGTAGGGGTGGGGGTAGGATTGCTTTTACTTCTTCCTGGGTTACATGGGTTTTGGCAATCGGGACGGATTCAGGGGCTACTTTCTTCGCAGACGGCGGAGGTGGAGGAGGCGGAGGCAGCCTTGAGCAAGGTGGAGGCGGAGCAGAAAAAGGGAGTCGAGATATTGGGTTTGGCGGACAAGGCTTTGGGGTTGGAGGCAGAGCGGATGCGGTGGCCAATTTTATTGGCGGAGTTGCGTGCGAAAAGTTTGCCAGGGATGTGGGTAACGCAGATTGCTCTGGCTGGCGGTGAGGCCGTTTCTGGTGGGGAGGCGGGTGCGGGGGCGAAACCTGGGGCGGCGAAGATTGCGGTGCCGGTTTTAGAATTGGGCGGGTTTTTCGAAACAAAATCAGAGGAAGCAGACTCCAAGGTGGTGGAAGATTTTCGAGTGGCTTTGGAACAGGGCGGGGTCTTGCAAAAGGTGGAGACGACTCAGCGCGATACTCCTGAGAGGTCGGCTGATGGCAAAACCGAGCAGGTGGCTTTGAAGTTTAGGATGAGAGCGGAGTGGCCTGTCGGTGGGGTGATCAAGGTGGAGGCGGCTAAGAAGCCCGAGGCGAAATGAAAGGAAAGCTATCGAAACCGCAGATGATTGCCCTTGGGGTGGGCGTAGGTGTTCTTTTGCTTGGGTTGGTGCTGGGCTTTTTCGGGTTGGGGGCGTTAGAGGAAACGCAGACTCAAGCGCAATCGTTGGCGGATCGGAAACTAAAGCCTGAGGTGGCGGCGGTGCTGGCTAGACCGGGAGGAGCGGGGGCAGCACGGAAAGACGCGTTGGAATTGGATAAAATCACAGAGGATTTGGCGAAGGAGGAAGAGAAGGTGGTGGGAAGTTGGCGGGAGGGGTTGAGCAAGGCTTCGGGGCAAGGCCAAGATTGGTCGACCGACCCGAACAAGTGGAAAGACAGGTTGATTGCGGTCCATGACCAACTGCGAAAAAAAGCTGGGAAGAAGGGGGATAACAGCAAAGTAATTTTGGCAGATGATTTTTATTTAGGGCTACAGGAGTATAAGCAGAAGAGTCCGACGGCCAGTCAGATTCCTGATTTAGCTTTGCACCTTTCGGTGGCGGAAAAGTTAGTGGAGATTCTGATGGAGGCCAAAGGGGGGGCGAAAGAGGCCTATCCGACACAGTGTATTTTGCAGGGCTTGGAGGGGCCAGCGGTAAAGGAGGGGGAGGTGGCAAAGCCTGAGGCGGGCAAGGCCAAGCCGGGTGGGGTGGATGGGGGAGGTATGGTTCGAGAAAGCTATCGATTACAGATGGAGTGTTCGCCAGAAGTATTTTACGGGTTTGTCGGCCGATTGTCGCAAGATCCTTGGCTGTTTGTCGTAATGGACCTTAGCTTAGAAAATGAGCAGAAGGAGTTTCTTAAACGAAGTGAAGTGGCGAAAAAATTTGAAGGCGAGAAAAGTGATCCTGCGGTCGAGGGGAGTGCGAATGGCAAGTCGGCAACGCCCCTTTTGCTGGTGTTGGCTGGAAAAGAGCGTTTGAGAGTGATGATGAAAATCGATTTTATGGGGTGGAAGATTCCTCCCCCGGGAAAAGGATTGGCCCCAGGAAAGCCCTCATGAAGATATCCCCTTGGTTGACGGGTGGGGCGGGGGTTCTTTTCCTGGTTGGTTTGGTGGGTTTGGGCCTTGGGGTTCTGCGGCCAGGAGGGATCGAACCGGTCGAGGCACCTGGTGGCGGCGGAAAATCGGCGGTGGGGGAGTTCAAGCAAAAGGTGGCTTTGAGTTTGGCGGCTTTGGCGAAAAAGAGTGGGAAAAAAGATTTTGGGGTAGAGGAGTGGAAGGGGCATCGAGTGTTTGTTTCACGTAGCATTGTTTTTCTTCCCAAGGAGAATGAGCCTGTCCAACCGCTGAATGAGAAGCAGATTACGGAGGACGGAATTGAGGTAGGTTGGAAAATGAAGTATGGTTTTTCTCCGGAAGATCGTGAGGTGGCGGATCAGGATGAGGATCAAGACGGCTTTACGAATAAGGAGGAGTACGACAAGAAGACCGATCCAAAAGATCCTACGAGTAGCCCTTCCAAGTGGGTCAAGGTGAAGATTGCTTCTGTTGATCCGGCAAAACTCCTGATTGGTTTTTCTGGAAAAAGCGAAGGACGTTATACGGTTCGTTTTAAAATGGGAGTAAAGCCAAAGGATGTGGATGTGGTGGTGGGGGACAAGATATGGGTTTTGGCAGGGAACAAGGCCGTGGAGATTCTGAAAAGTGAAGAGGAGGCGAAAGCGAAGGCAGGGGGAACAAAGAGTTGTCCGCACGCCATTCCGCTGATGGTGAAGGAGTATAAAGATGACAAAGGAAAGAGGATGGATGAAAAGACGAAAACAGAGAACGATTATGATGATTCGATGTTAGTTTTGCAGCGGATGGATGAACTGGCTGGTCCGATTAACATATTGCTAGATGAGAGGGGTAAATCGCGTGGGGTAGAGTGGAGTGTGGGGGATATACGCTTGATTTCTCTGGTGCCAGGGGAGGGGGAGATGGGGCCTTATCGGGTGGGGCAATCATTCCCTTACGCAGGGAAAGTATTTGTTGTGACGGAAGCGACGCCGTTAAAAGTATCCCTCAAAATGATGCCCGAGGGTGAGATGGTATATATTTTGCCGAATACGACTCCAACTTTACTTCCCAAAACTCCCTAGTCATTGGCAAGTTCTTCGCAAGGCAGGGGGAGCCTCGTTGACCTGACCCACCCCTGATCTCGTAAAGTTATCCTCTATGAGATCGCCCGTGGCCCTTGTCTTGATTTGTTGGTGGACTTTGGGGTTAGTGTGCGGCCGTGCAGAAGAGGGGGAAGGTGAAACCGCTGAGTCTCCTCTGCCTCCGCGGCAGGTTACGGCGGCGGAAATGACCCAGAGAGAGATTGACCGAAGGAGAGAGGTCACGTTCCGATTGAATGAAAATCTAGATCTGGCGGAGCGCCTTTATCAGGCGGGGGAGTGGGAGCATGCGCAAGCGAAGTTTAGATTGGTCATGAGGCAAACCGATCCGCAGACCGCGACCTCGGGATTTTATCAGCGGGCTCGGACGGGGGTGGCAAAGTCCTTAGCGGCGCAAGCTTTGGCGCAGGAAAAGGAGGGGAAAAATGCGGAGGCGGCTGGGCTAATGAAGCAGGCCTCGGATCTTGATCCGACCAATCCGATGGTGGCGAAACAGTCCGCTTCGATGCAGGAGCAGGCAGCTCGGTTGGCGGATCCTTACGAAGGGAATGTGGCGGCGACGAGTGATCTGGTGGAGAAAACAAAAGAGATTAAGAGGTTGCTATCCTTGGCAGATCAGTTGATGGAGACGGGGCAGTACCGAGATGCGAGAAAGAGGTTGGATGACGTATTGCGGATCGATCATTATAACTTTGCGGCGACGACGAAGATCGAAAAATTAGAGCAAAAGCGAATTACCTCAGCAGATTTGCGGCATGCCGCTACCCGGGAAAAGGCATTGGCCCAGGTGACTGAGGCTTGGAACCCTCCTATTCCCGCAGTGCCCAGCGAAAAAGGAAATCGGACCACTGGATCAAGCACGAGTTCAAGCTCAGCTGAGATTCTAAAGACCCTTGCCAGTATTAAAATTCCCGAACTTGTTTTTAATGAAAAACCGATTCGGGCGGCGGTGGAAGAGTTGCGACGGCTGAGTGAGCAGTACGATCCAGAGAAAAAAGGTCTTAATATTGTTTTGCGGCTTCCGACTGCAGCAACTGGGGTCGACCCAGAATCGGCGACAGTAAGTCTAGAGCTTCGTGACGTCAACCTGCAGACGGTTCTGAAGTATCTTTGCGAGCAGATTCGCGGTGGAGAGAAACTGCGTTTTGAGGTTGAGAATAGCGCTGTTTTGCTCCTTCCGATCGCTGAGTCTGGAGGGCAGTTAGAGACAAGAAGTTATAACCTGCCTCCAAGTTTGGTGGCCAATTTGGGGACGACTGAGACTGATCCAAAGAAAGTCGGTGATCTAATTTTAGCTGGGATCGGGGCTGATACTACGATCAAAGATTCCTCAGCCATTTGTTTTCGGGACACCGCAAAACTGGTCGTGAGAAACACAGGGAGCGAACATGCCAAGCTCGAGCAGATATTAAGAGATTCTTCGAATGAAGAGTCTCAAAAGCAGTTTGAGATTGAGTCAAAATTTCTGCAATTCACAGAAAATGACCTTAAGAATTTTACTTTTAATTACAATATATCTGCCAATTCAACCATTCCCACTTCGTTAGATCCTGGGGACACGCCTGATGAGATCGGGTTTGGGACGCAGACCACGGGGCTACGTGGAACGGCCGGGCTAGATCCGAATGGGGTGGCCTTAGCGGGACTGAAACAGTTACTGGACCCTAACAATCTTCAGGCCAGCTCGAATCAGATAGGAATTAACGGGCAGATCTATAATAAGGGTTTTGCTGCAATTCTTCAGTTATTGCAAAACGCCTTAGGAAAAGATCTTGTGGCTGCTCCACGAGTAACTTGTGCGGATGGCAAAGATTCGACGATCACTATTGCACGTGAAATGCGTTATCCAACAAGTTATACTCAACCGGTAGTTCCGAATAATGACACTGGGCAGGGATCTGGATTTATTTTGCCAGCCAATCCAACAGGCTTCGAAGCGAGGAACGTAGGTGTGGTAATGAAAGTGAATGCATCCTCGACAGCCCTGCCTACTGCAGTTGACATCAAGATCGACAATCTAGAGGTAGTTGATTTTGCGGGCTTCCTTAATTACGGCACGACAATTACCAGCGTCAGCTATGGAACGGTAACTGTCGCGCCTGCTGCAATAAGACCACCAGCCCAATCTCCATATCTTGTGCCCGTATTTGCTAGAAAAGCACTTACAACTCAAATTAGGATGCTTGATGGGCAAACGTTTGCGATTGGAGGGCTGATTGCAGAAGCAGAGCAGATGGTAAACGATAACGTTCCTATTCTAGGAGACCTGCCTGTAATGGGGCGGTTCTTTAGGAGTGAAGTTTCCCAAAAAGTAAAAAACAACCTAGTTGTCTTTACGACCGTAAGAATTATTAAGCCTGACGGCACACTGCAGTACCCTGAGGATGATGAAAATCCTGAGTACCAACAAGCTGGATCAGGGGAGATGATGTCGGCCGTGCCATGAATACTTTTTTCGTAGTTATATTCTCACTGGTATTGCTCTCTTCTTCGGCGCAGAGCGAGAGCGGGAAGTTGCAAAATAAGGTGGAGGAGGAAACCGCACGGCGCGAGCAGCTGCTACAGCCTTTGATTGTCGCTTACGATAAAAGCCGTGAGATAGCGAAGAATGGTCAGACAAGGCAAGCGTGCGATGATTTGGAATTAGCGTATAAAAATATACCTGAATCGCTTACGGGCACTTCCTTAGCGAAGAAAGTTCAAAAGACCTTGAGCAATCTACAGGCAGCTTTAGGGGAGTCTGCAGGTAAGCAAAACCACTGGCCCGAGGTAAGGAAACGGGCTTTAGCATCATTGCGGTATGACCCAACGAATGAGAAAGCGTTGGAGCTGTTGCGGCAGAGTGATGAGGTCCTGCGGCGGGGCACAGTGGCGGGCGAGGCGGTGAATCCTGCTTTGACCACCAGATTTTTTGATCGGCTGAATGGGGTTCGGAATGGTTTGGAAGAGGCCCAGGCATTTCGAGAGACGGGCCAGTTAGACAAGGCGGAGCAAGCATATGAAGATGCACTGAAGAACGACCCTTTCAATCAGGTGGCAACTGATGGAATTAAAAAGATCTACGAGGAAAGATCTCTCGTGGCTGAGAAGGCCAAAGACGTGTCAAATTTAGAACGGAAAAGGGAGGTACACGAGGCTTGGAATAACATCTATCCAAAAGCTGACATTAAATCTGGTGGGATTGATGCGGTTGGTGAGGCGATGACACGTTCTCCGAGTTTCTCGATTGAAAACAAACTGAGGACTACGATTATTCCGCAAATCGACTTTGAGGGCGCGGATTTGGAGACAATCCGCAGAGCACTGATTACACTTAGCCGTCAATATGACCCAGAGGTTAGTAAGGGTGGGGTGAATTTTGTGGTCAGCTCCGATATTACCGATGCATCGCTGGTTAGTTTGCGTTTGCGACAAACTTCCCTGGCTGAAGTTGTCAAGTATGTCTGTAAGATCGCTGGCATCAAAACACGTGTGAATGAGATCGGCGTTACCTTTAGTCCATTAGTGGAGACTCGGCCTGACCTGATTCCCCGTGATTTTCGAGTCAGCCCTTCCTTTTTCAAGGGGGCAAGTGAGATAACCGACGTTTCACCACTATCGGCAAAGTATGGCTCGACGAGTAGTGCGGAAAAGACCGCTGGAGTAGGTCAAAATGAGCAGCAGAAGCTGACAAGCCTTGGGGTGGTCTTTCCGCCTGGTGCTTATGCGGTATACAACCGAAATACTTCTTCGTTGAAGGTTGTTAATAATGCGGAGATGCTTGACCTAATTAGCCAGCTGATTAGCGCATCAGAGGAGGAGACTCTATTGATTCAGGTGGGAGTGCGTTTGATTGAGATCAATCAAAGCGATTTGGATAGTATCACGGTTAATAGTAAGTTTGGTACTGCAGCAGTAGGAGTCCCCGTTCCGGGGGGTGGTGTTACCCCAATCACTCCGGGGGGAGGAACTGGGGTTAATGGACAACTCAATCAGATTCAAGGGGTGGGTCTTTTGCAGAATAACAATCTTACATCATTTCTATCTCCAGGGGTTTTGGCGGGAACGAATTCGAATGCGAGCTACGCCTTAAACACCATGACTTTGGGTGGGTTTTTAAACACAATGCAGTTCAGCAGTTTGATAACGGCCATTTCACAGAAAAACAGTGCGAATGTTCTGGCTAATCCATCGATTGTGCTCAAACGAGGGCACAAGGGATTAATAACTTCGATACAAGAGTTTAGGTACGTGAAAGAGTATAACGATCCGCAAAGTAGCATCGCACAGATCACGATTGCAGGTGGCGCAACTGTGCCCGGCCCCGAAACCGTGATTGGGTCCTTTCCCTCCTCGATTAGTGATATCGTTCCTATCGGGGTTGAGTTAGGGGTGGAGGCCGACGTGAAGGGCACGAGCAAAGTTTCGATGAAGCTCGAGCCAACTTTTCTCGATTTTGAGGGGAATATCAACTATGGCACTGTAATAGTTTCGTCTTACGCGAGCAGGCCAAATGCTCCTATTCTCGCAGCGACAAGTCCAGTGACAATCTTAACGAATGTAATTAATCAGCCGGTTTTCATTAAAAGGGAGGTTAAATTAGATTATTTGGAGGTGGCAGATGGTTACACGATCTTACTTGGAGGACTATTAAGGGAAGACATTCAGACGGTCGATGAGAAGATTCCTCTACTTGGGGACGTGCCGATTTTTGGTAGGGCTTTTCGGGGAAAGACGGAGCAGGCGGTTAAAAAGAATACGCTAATTTTCGTCACCCCAAGAATTCTGCGGGTCGATGGCCAACCGCTAAACCCGACGGCGGGAGCGCCCACCACAGCGGCTAATTCTAATTAGCCCTAACCTCTATTTGCGAACTAGACGGTAGGGGAATTCCACAGGAATATCTCGGGTATTGCCTGCTGACCATCCTGCTAAGTTTGCCAAAGTGTATCCCGCCCCACCAAAAACAAAGTAGAAGACTGAACTTGCCACGTCGGCCGTCTCTGATTTGGCATACCAGACCCTAGGTTTAAGATCTGTTGGGCCGTTCACAGGCAGGTCAATTCCTCCCCTGCGCTCTTCACCGCCTATTTTGATTTTTTCAAGTGACTCGTACCGGATCCAAAGAGGTTTTGTGTTGGGCGTGGGTTTGGGGGGAAGGACAGGGGTTGCCTTCACCTCCTGGCTTCTTTGAATCCGCATTTGATTGGCCGACTGCATCGTTGGTGAGTCGATCGGGATTTGTAAAATCTGTCGATAGGTACCCGCAGGGAGATAAAGAACTTTGTCGGGGTCTTCGTTGGGAACCTCCACCTCTGTGGGTAAATTTAAATTAGCAATTTCGGGGGTGAGTGGTTTGAGGGAGGGGAGCGCTTTTTTTTTAGCTGAAGGTTTAGATGCTGGCTCTTGGACTGCGCCTCCCATTGGGTCGGAGGGCGTGGTAGATTCTGCGACAGTGTCCTGAGCTTTATTTGTAGTTGTTTCCGAAGTGGGGGTAGTAGCACCCCCGATAGGGTCGGGGGCAGGAACTTCTTTTGCAGATGTAGAGGTAGGTGATTTATTTTCGACGGGGGTTCCCCCACCCATGGGATCAGATTCGACGGACTCAACGGGGTCGCGGGCAAGAGCAGTTATTGAAGTCAGAGCAAGAATGAGAAAAATTCTATGTTTCATGTGACCAGTCCTAGCCTGCGAAGCCAGATGGCGGCGCGAGGATGTTCTTTGCTCCAGCCTTGCAGTTCCCAGAGCCATCCCACTTTATCGGCGAAAAGGTAGAGCCCGCCCAATCCGAAAAGAATGATGGAGCCTGTGCCCGCAAAAAATGCAGGAATTCGGTTGCCTTGTCCTAAGGCTACGGTGAGGCGAGTGGTGACGAGGAAGCCAAAGAGAACAAAGACGCTGCTGAATACGGTAGCGGCGACGTTACGGCGGGCGTCGGTCATGCCGAAGGCGATGCCGAAAAGACAAAGTAAAGGGCAGGCGAGTGGGTAGGCCAGCCGATTCCAGTGCTCGGTGGCGTAGGGGGCGCGTAGTCGGTCGTTGAGGCGACCTCGGTCGGCTGCGAGGCGAGCGACATCGGGCCAAGGAAGTTCATCGGGTGGTAGAAGCTTGGCGGCGAGGGTCTCGGGGGGCTCGGTGAGCTCGGGTAAAACCAGTTCGGGGAGGATGGGGCCGAGACTTTCTGGACCGCCCGCGGTGGCATACTCGGCCCGACGAACGTCCGAAAGATGCCAAACCCCACTGCGGTAGGCGCCAGAGCTAGCAAAGATTTTCGAGAGATCGTGGCCTGCCGGTTCGGTACGGAAGAGGATTTCCACGTTTTGCATAGTTTTCTCTTTTAAATTAATTTGGCCGATGTACCAGATGGTTCCTTGGGTGCTTTGGGGTGAGGAGGGGGAGCGATAGACAATCTGGTTGAAGATATTTTCCTCGATGGGTTCTTGTTTTATCTCTTTTTTTACTTTTTCCCTGCCGGCCTGAGCGGTGGGGGAGAGGGAGAATGAGAGAACGTAAAGCACGACAGAAAGGCCTGCGCTACAGAGGAGAAAGGGGCGAGCGAGGACGACAGGACTCATTCCAGCGGCGAGAAGGGCGACCGATTCGCGGTGGCGCGAAAAGTAGGCGAGGACATAGAGAGTGGCAAAAAGGACGGCCACGGGAAGAATGGATTGAGCCAGATCGGGTAGTTGAATGAGAAAGTATTTGGCCAGAAGGTAAAAGGGAGGATTCTTTTCTACGAGCCGTCCTAATTTATCAAAGATATCGAACATCAGCCAAAGGACGAAAAGGGCGGTAATGATAAAGCCCAAAGGAACGATGACGGAGCGCCAAAGATATTTTTCGACGATTTTCATGTTTCGTGCAAAACTAGAAATAGCACCTTTATGAACCTGACCCACGATCTTTCCGCACTGGAGGAAACCGTCAAGCGGTGTCATGCGATTGTTCCTGCGGTGGAAGCGGCGGGGCGGGCTTTGGCGGAAAGGGTGAAGGCGGGGAGTAAGGTTCTGACCTGCGGGAATGGTGGAAGTTCGGCGGATGCGATGCATTTTGCGGAGGAGATGACGGGAAGATACCGCGCAAATCGCAGGGCTTTACCCGCACTGTGCCTTGCGGCCGATGGTTCGGCCTTGACCTGCATCGCGAACGACTGGTCCTTTGCAGAGGTTTTTTCACGGCAAGTGGAGGCCTTTGGGCAGAAAGGGGATGTGCTGATTGTCTTTAGCACGAGCGGAAAATCTCCAAATATTATCAAGGCTCTTGAGGTAGCGAAAAGTCGCAACATGCTGTGCTTGGGCGCCTTAGGAAAGGATGGAGGCTCGGCAAAAGGGCTTTGCGATCATGCGATTGTTGTGCCGAGTGAGGATACATCGCGGATTCAGGAGATTCATGGTTGGCTGATTCATTCTTGGTTGGAGTGCGTGGAAGCCTTGGTGATCGGTAAGCCCTAGGGGGCGAGGACTTTGTCCTTGGAAGGGGAGCGGGTTTTCGATAAGGTTTTTCTTTCGTCAACGTCTTTCGAATTTGCCCCCAAGATAAGGGCCGGGAGGTAGCTAAGTTGGCGGGAGTAAGGAGTTAACTTTATGGCGGTTGTTATTCGCTTGCGCAAAGAGGGCAAAAAGAATCGCCCCTATTTTCGGGTGGTGGTCACGGACAAGCAAAGTCCGCGCGACGGCCGTTTTCTGGAACTGGTCGGAACCTACAATCCCATGGGTAAGGACGAAGGAATGAAGCTGAAATTGGATCGGATCGATCATTGGGTGGGTCAAGGAGCGAAGCCAAGCGAGACGGTCGCTAGTTTCATTCGAAAAGCCCGCAAAGCCCCTAAGGCTTAACCTCTCCGGTTGAAGGCCGGAACCGCATGCGATATTTTCTCGAACTCGTCCTCGGTCGGCTGGTGACTCATCCCGAGGAAGTGGATGTGGAAGAAACTTCCGACGAGCGTGGTTCCCTTTTCCGAATTCGTGTAAATCCCGAGGATCTCGGGCGAATCATTGGTCGTAATGGTCGGACGATTGAGGCAATTCGGTCGTTGCTCAATGCAGCGAGTCGAGATGGTCAACGCATCTTTGTCGAAGTGGAGGATGGCGCCCACGAGGGGATGGCTGGGTGACAATTGATCTGCTGACTCTTTTCCCCGCGATGGCACAAGGGGTGTTGGGTGAAAGTATTTTGGGTCGGGCCCAGCGTGCTGGTTTAGTGCAAATAAGGGTTCATCAACTACGGGATTACGCCAAAGACAAACATCGTATTGTAGATGATCGTCCCTTTGGGGGTGGTCCTGGGATGGTGATGAAGGCGGAACCGTTGGTGGATGCGATTGAGCATTTACGCGGGGAGGGAGAAAATCGTGCGCGGGTGATTTTTTTAACGCCTGAGGGGACTCGGCTCGAGCAAGCGAAAGTTCGACAGATGGTGCGGGAGTATCCCCGTCTTCTTTTGGTGAGTGGACACTATGAGGGGATCGATGAGCGGGTGCGCCAAGGGTGGATCGATGAGGAGATATCGGTGGGTGATTATATTTTGAGTAACGGGACGGTACCTGCCTTGACCTTGATTGATGCTATGGTCCGGCTGATTCCTGGGGTCTTGGGGAATGAGGAATCGGCGGGGGACGACTCCTTTGAAGGGGAGGGACTGTTGGAGGGACCTCAGTATACCCGTCCCGAGGTGTTCCAAGGAATGACGGTGCCCGATGTTCTGCTTTCTGGTCACCATGCGGAGATTGCCGCCTGGCGAAAGAGTCAGGCTCTAGCGCGGACGGAGGCACGAAGGGGAGATTTACTTAAAGGAAAAAAGCAGGTAGGCTTTTCCTTTCTAAAGGAAAACAAATTATGAGCATAAAGATCATCGAAACGATAGAACAGGAGCAGTTCAAAGAAGGCCGCACCGGTTTTGGGGTGGGCGATAAGATCAAAGTTTTCACCAAGGTAAAAGAAGGGGACAAGGAGCGGACCCAGCTTTTTGCGGGGACGGTGATCGCGCGGAAAGGTCGTGGATTGAACGAGCAGTTCACCGTGCGCCGGATTAGCTATGGCGAAGGGGTGGAACGTATTTTTCCCCTACACTCTCCACGGATTGAGAAGATTGAAGTCGAGTCGAGGGGTAACCCACGTCGGGCAAAACTTTTTTATCTGCGTGGTCGTTCCGATATGTCGGTTCGGGAGCTGGTTGTTAAAAAGAAGGGCTAAAGAATTCCTCCCGCTTGGAAAGCGGAGAAGAAGTGGGCCGGATCTGCTCCGGTCACGGGGGTGGATGAAGTGGGGCGGGGTTCGCTGGCTGGATCGGTTGTAGCGGCGGCCTACCGTTTTCATCGATCGGGCACACTTATTCCTGGCCTAGATGATTCGAAGAAGCTGTCCTTAAAGAAAAGAGAGGAGCTTTTTTCACTACTCACTCAGCCCGAAATTGGGGTTTGGGCTATCGGGGAGGCCACGATTGAGGAGATTGAAGAGTATAATATTCTCGTCGCGAGCCAAATGGCGATGGGGCGTGCTTTGGATAAGTTAGGGCTTAACGATGGGGTTATCCTCGTAGACGGGTTACCTGCCAAGCATTTAGGGCGGAAACATATCGCGGTGGTGGGGGGTGATGGAATCTGCCCTTCGATTGCGGCAGCATCTATTTTAGGAAAAGTTTCTCGGGACCGCAACTTTTTGCACTTTGGGCAGTTATATCCTACCTATGGATTTACTAAAAATCGTGGGTACGGCACGGCAGAGCATTTACGCGCGTTGGCCATGGATGGACCTTGTCCGATTCATCGGAGATCGTTTCTACCCTTGGGATCGGTTTCCGTGCCCCGCGTGGAAAAATAGCCGCCAAGCGGGTAGCCACGGGGAAAGGGTTGCAGCCCGCTATCTGCAGCGGGCGGGGGTCAAAATTCTAGTTCGCAACTACCAGGCTCGGTGCGGGGAGATCGACCTAGTGGGACGGCACGGACAGGAGCTTGTGGTGGTGGAAGTAAAGACACGCCATTTTCTGGCGCGGCTCAAGCCCGAGCATGCGGTCACGTATGGCAAGCAGCGGCGAATCATTGCCACAGCGAATCGTTATCTGAGAGAGCTATCAAGCCGACCCCCGCCTGTGCGGTTCGATATCGTGGAGGTTCTTTACTCGCCTGGGAAAATTCCTCGATGCCGTTGGTTGCAGCACGCCTTTACCCTTCAAGAAGCAGGATTGGAGTGGAGCCGATGAGACAGATCGCCAGTACTTGGTCGGCTGCGGTTGTCGGGGTATCGGCCCTGCCAGTGGAGGTAGAGGTGGATGCGGGGGGTGGAAAAGAGAACTTCGTCGTGGTCGGATTAGCGGACACCGCAGTGAAAGAGTCGCGACAAAGGGTGAAGGCAGCAATATGGAATAGTGGTTACTCTTGTCCTGAAGGGTTTATTACGGCGAGCTTGGCGCCAGCAGATTTAAAAAAAGCTGGGCCTTGTTTTGATCTGCCAATCGCTCTGGGATTGTTAGCGTGCTCCGGGCAGATCTCGAAAGATAATCTAGCGGAGTGGATGGTCGTGGGGGAATTGGCTCTGGATGGAGCTGTTCGTTCTGTACGAGGAGTTTTGGCTATCTCCCTTCTGGCCCGAGATCGTCGAGTGCGGGGACTCATCGTTCCTGTCTTGAATGCGGCCGAGGCCAGTGCGGTGGAAGGGGTGAAAGTGGTTCCTGTGCGGGACCTGCGTGAGGCGGCGGAGGTAATCGATGGCAAAGCGGTGGATATTCCGATCGTGGTGAAAAAATTAGCGAACGGACAGATTCCAAGGGCAGAAAATCCGCTCGGGGTAGACTTCTCTGAGGTCAAAGGGCAGGAGGCGGTTAAGCGCGCCTTGGAAATTGCGGCTGCCGGAAATCATAATGTGTTAATGATCGGCCCCCCGGGTTCAGGGAAAAGTATGCTAGCAAAAAGGCTGCCAGGAATACTTCCGCAGATGACTTTGGAAGAATCCTTTGAAACAACGCGCATCCATAGCGTGGCGGGTTTGTTACGAGCGGAAGATTCGTTGGTAAGGGAGCGTCCTTTTCGTAGTCCCCACCACACCATTTCAGATATTGGGCTGATTGGAGGCTCGGCTCACCCCTCTCCAGGCGAAGTTAGCTTGGCCCATCACGGAGTGCTTTTTTTGGATGAACTCCCAGAATTTAAACGATCGGCACTGGAGGTTTTGCGCCAACCGCTGGAAGACGGGCAGGTAACGATTTCCCGAGCTTCAGGGACGATGACCTTTCCTGCCCGGTTCATGTTTATTGGAGCAATGAACCCGAGTCCGCGGGGTAATTTCGAAGGCCGACCGAATGGTCAGGCTTCTCGTCGGTATTTGAATAAAATTAGTGGACCGCTTCTGGATCGAATTGATCTGCATCTTGAGGTGCCAGCGATGAAGCATGAGGAGTTGTTATCCGAAGAGCCAGGGGAGTCTTCGGCGGTGATTCAAAAGAGAGTTGAGCGTGCGCGGGAGTTACAAAGAAAAAGGTTTGGGCCAAACTCTTCGACCCACGCTAATGCGCAAATGGGCCCGAGAGAATTACGAAAGCGGGTGCCGATGGATCGGGAAGCGAAGGCACTTCTTTCCAGTGCGATGACTGATTTAGCTTTGAGTGCACGGGCTTTGGATCGGATTCTGAAAGTGGGTCGGACGATTGCGGATTTAGCAGAAAGTGAAAAGGTTCTCTTAGATCATCTGGCCGAGGCGATTCAGTATCGCACTCTCGACCGTCAGATCTGGGGGTAACGGCGGAGAATCAAGAAACTCCCTCTTTGGCTACCAGACTCAAAGGATAGGGCTGTGGGTTGGGTGAGAAGGGCAACGGGCTCAAAATGTAGATTCAAGCAATCAATTCTGCCGGGTGGTTAAATTATTTTGGCAGCCCCTTCACCTTGAGCCCGGCTTTTAGTCCGCGGCTGGCGAACCAGTCGCGGACTACCTCGAGGGCATAAGATACTTTTGAGGATTGGCTCTGGACTGGTTTCTCTTGAAAGGGAACAAGGGGAATGATCTCAAGAATTACCCCGTCGGCATCGAGAAAAGCAAGATCGAGGGGAATGGAGGTGTTGTGCATCCAGAAGGAGGCCTGTTTGGGTGCAGGGAAAACAAAGAGCATTCCCCGATCGGAGTCCAAGGCATCGCGATTCATCAGGCCCGTCATCTGCTCCTCGGGGCGCAGAGCGATTTCTACGGTCAATCGTTGATCACCGATTTCTAATTTTACTTCGCCTCCAGCCCAAGCTCCAGCGATGCTGAGCCAGCAGGTGAAGCCGAGGAAGCTAACAAAATTCAATAGCGTGGCTGGGAGGGGTCGATTTCGTCGGACCAAGCATCGATGCCGCCCTTGAGGTTGAGCATTTTTTTGTAGCCTTGCTGCTGGAGAAAAAGAAGGGCTTTGGCGCTGCGGATGCCCGCCTTGCAGTGGATGACGATTTCTTTGTCTTGGGGAATTTCTGACCAACGTTTGGGGAGTTCGCCCAGTGGGAGCAAGGTAGAGCCAGTGATCTTGGAAATCTGGAATTCGTGAGGTTCGCGGACATCGAGAAGGAAGAAGGGTTTTTTTGAATCGATTTTCTTCTTCAGTTCTGCGCAGGTGATTTCAGGCACAGTGGGACCAGTTTGCTGAACAGGACCTTCTCGGGCGGGCATGCCGCAAAACTGTTCGTAGTCGATAAGGCCTGTAATGGTTTTATTTTTTCCACACATCGGGCAATCAGGATTCTGGCGTAAGCGCATCTCTTTGAAGCGCATTTTCAGCGCATCAAAAAGGAGGAGGCGACCGATGAGAGGATCCCCGATGCCGAGGATAAGTTTGACCGTCTCGATGGCTTGGAGAACCCCGATGACGCCAGGAAGAATTCCTAGAACGCCCCCTTCGGCGCAACTTGGCACGCTTCCAGGAGGGGGGGGTTCGGGGTAAAGGCAGCGGTAGCATGGGCCGTGGCCTGCCCAAAAAACGGTGCACTGGCCTTCGAAACGGAAGATCGATCCGTAGACATTCGGTTTACCCAACAGGGCGCAGGCATCGTTGACAAGGTAGCGGGTGGGGAAATTATCGGTGCCATCAACCACGATGTCGTAGTCCCGGAGAAGATCGAGGGCGTTGTCGGAACGGAGAGCGACTTCGTGGGTGACGACTTGGACGTGGGGATTAAGTTCGGAAATGGTGCGGCGGGCTGATTCTACCTTGGGCTGACCAATGGAGGTTTGGCGGTGGATGATTTGGCGTTGGAGATTGGATTCGTCGACGCGATCGAAATCGATGATGCCGAGGCGACCAACCCCAGCCGCGGCGAGATAGGCGAGAAGAGGAGAACCAAGGCCGCCTGTGCCGATGGCGAGAACACGGGAGGCCTTGAGCTTGCGCTGACCTTCCACCGTTACCTCGGGCATGATGAGGTGGCGGGCGTAGCGCCTCATTTCGGGTGAACTGAGCTCTTGGGCGGCGGTGGTTTGGACAATGCGAGGAATCAGAGACATCGAAATACACTAGTCAAAAATGGTTTCTGGGTCGAGTCCGCCCGTGTCATGGGTGGTTTGTTGGGTTGCCACCTCCGCATTTTAGAATATGGGCTACTGGCCCTTAAAAAACTCGCCTTGCAGTTCTAATTCATCGGTAAACTTGGGGCGTTTTTCGACTTCGTCGAGGTACTTGAAAAAGTCGTCAGAGGTCTCGAAGAGATGGCCTTTTTCAATATAGGAATCGGTGGTGAAGGGGCTAAAGCCGCCACGGGGGAAGATCATGTAGCGGGATTTCATGTAATCTCGTGCATGTCCTAATTCGTCCATCATCCCTGTGGAGAGGGGTGGACGCTCAGGGTAGGGGTGGATGGCGACGACGGCGTGGACTTTGCCCACGTACCAGTGCAAGTCGCGATGGACGGTGTATGCGTAAATCGATTCGCGGTCGCTGGTAGGGACTCCCTCGAAATTTGTGCCAATCTCGATCGACTGGGGATCAACAATCACCGCGTATTTACGAAGGCGGTGGATGACCTTATCGATCTCTTTCCGTTTTTCAGGCGTGCCGTAGCTCATGGAGTAACTGGCGTAGACGACCCAAGGGTTGGGGTGGGTGACCAGTTTGTAGAGTGCTTCCGGTGGTTCGCCAACAGCGATGACGTAGTGGGGAACCCCCATGTAGCGAGCCCAGTCTTCCGAGAGACTGACCTCTTCATTCATCCAAGAAAGAATGTCGTAAAGGGTATGATTGCGCTCCTTGAGGGCGACGAGGAATGGGTCTGCCTCTTGTAAGGTTTCTAGTTTGAGTTTGATGGC
>CAJBOM010000097.1 GCA_903956835.1 uncultured Verrucomicrobiota bacterium | reverse complement strand
GGTGAAGGTTTGCGGTTCCGAATGTCGATTGAATACGGCGACGAGGGTGTTGGTTCCCGTGCGGGCGAAGGCGAACATTCGACTGTGGTTTTCGGCCCCAATCATCTGCATCTTTCCATGAATGAGATCGGGAAATTTTTTGCGCAGGGCGATGGCATCGCGGTAGTAGTGGTGGAGAGCTGAGTCGAAATTGAGATCATCCTTTCGGGCGGGTTGGCCTCCTGGGCTGAGGGTTTGGGGTTCGAACTTCAGATCGGCCCAGACCATGGGCATACGATCATCCGGATCATCCGCTCCCCACATTCCCGCCTCTGTGCCGTAGTAGAGATAAGGGGCGCCTGGGTAGGTCATTTGAAAGAGAACAATCATCCGTTGGAGTTTGCGTTCCTCTTCATTGGGTTTGCGAATGAGGTAGGGCTTGTCGCGGCTGCCAGGCCAGATTTCTGCGTCGTAGGCGAAGGCTTCCGATTTGGCGTAGTAGGGTCGGTCGCGATTGGCGATCATGGAGGGCATGCGATCGGTATCGTGGGAATCGAAAAGATTCTGCAATTGGAGAGTTTCGTCCCAGTTGAACTTGTTGCGGCGCTCTTCGATTAGGCGAACGAAATCTCGGATGGGAATGGTGGCATCGATGAGGCCTCCTTTGGCGGGCATGGCGAAAGCGTAGTAGTTCATGACTCCATCGAATTTTCCCTCACGAATAAAGTTGGGTGCTTCCACCCAGATTTCGGGGGTGGTGTAGGCTTGGGGCCTGATGGAGTGAACGAGATCATTCCACTCGGCCCAGAAACCGGTACCGACCTCGTTGGCGACATCGAGTCGCCATCCGTCCACACCATCGGAGGGATCGCCGTCTCCATTGGGATCCATCCAGCGGCGAGTGATGGCAAAGAGGTAAGCTTTGACTTGGGGATGCAGATTTTTTTTGCCTTTCTCGTCGGTGACCTCGACGAATTCGGGCATACTTTTCAGGCCCCACCACCCTGCGTAGTTAAACTCGTTCTTGTCCTTGGTCGCGGGGTCGTCGAACTGGTGGACATCGAACCAGGAGGCATAGGCAGAGCCCTTCTGTTTTTCACGGAGATCGGCAAAGGCAAAAAATTCAGTCGCGCAGTGGTTAAAGACTCCATCGAGAATGAGATGGAGACCACGGAGATGGGCTTGGCGGACAAGTTCGAGGAATAGTTTATCGGCGGCGGTCCATTTCCAACTCGAGGGATCGGCAGTTTCACCTTGGGTGAGAGCGATATCGCCTGTGGGGTCAGGCCCGAAGTGGGGATCGGCGTGATGAAAGGAGCGAGAGTCGTACTTATGCAAGGAGGGCGATTCGAAAATGGGATTTAGATAAAGTGCGGTGACGCCAAGATCTTTGAGATAGTCGAGTTGATCGATGATACCTTGAAAATCGCCCCCGTATCGGCGGAAACCGTTGGTGGCGTAGACATCGGAGCCGAGTTTCTTTTCCCAATCTTCCAAGGCGTACCACTCCTTGGTCCAAGGCATGATTTTCCAATCGGCTTTGGCCTGATCGGGAACGCGGGCGTAGTCGGCGGTGGGATCATTCTTGGGGTCGCCGTTGCGGAAGCGCTCGGGAAAAATCTGGTACCAGATGGCTTCTTGGGCCCAGCACCTTTTGCTAGGGCTGGTCTCCTCGGCTGGGGAGAGAAGGGGAGATCCCGTAAGCAAAACCGTCCAAAGAAGGATTCGGCGCATGAGGAGTTACTTTTGAGTGGAGAGATCGAAGTAGTAGGTGGTGAAGGGGGGGAGATCGGGAAGGGGAATGCCGGTGGTGGTTAAGGTATCGGCGGGGGTAGAGAAAGTGGAGGGGGAGGAGGAGGCGAGGAGGTCAGTGCCAGATAAAGTGGAACCTGCGGGAAGTGCGAGAGCGGCGGTTGATTCGGAGGAGAGGCGACAGCGGACGGCAGAAAGCGTTTGGGTGGGGTGGAGATTGACTGCGACGAGAACTGATTTTTGGCTGACAGGATCATTTCGCAGGAAGGAGTACATCCAGTGTCCTGAGGTAGTCTCTCCGGAGAGGCGACCGTAAGCAGGATTGTTTTGATTGGCGGGATTTAAGGGAAAGAAGTTTCCTTGGGAGAGGGCGGGGTGGGGGAGGGATTGGAGGGCTCGCCCGTAGAATGCCCGAAGCTCTTTCTGCTCCCTGCTTAGAGCGGAACCGTCACACGATCCGTCGTGATACCATTTCTGGAGTTCAGGGACTGACCAGAAGTCGAAGAAGGTGGTGCGGCCTTTATCGAGTTCAAAGCCAGCGGCACCGACGGTGGCGGCTTCGCCGACTTCTTGGCCATAGTAGACGAGAACAGGACCACGGGAGAGAGCGAAAAGAATGGAGGAGACAACTCGACCCACGGACATTCCGTGTCCACCCCAGTGCTGGGGGGAGGCAACGCGGCACTCGTCGTGGTTCTCGGCATAGCGGAGGGAGTTGTCACCGACAAAACCGGGGCGGGTGAGGGAGTCGAGATCGTTGGCCCATCCTGACTCTGCGTAGATTTTCATGAGACCTTTGTAGGCATCGTGGCCATAGACGGAGCTGAAGCCGGCTTCGATCAGGCTGAGGGGGTTGGAGTGGTAGGAGGCGAGATCGGGGTTGGCATCGGGGACTTCGAGGCGGGTATCGCCCTCGTAGCATTCGGCGTAAAAGTAGGTGTCGGGCTTGCGGGCGCGGGCGCGGGCGAGGGCCCAGTGCCAGAATTCTGAGGGGACGATATGGGAGACATCGCAGCGAAAGCCGTCGACGCCTATCTCCTGCCAGTAGGTGAGGATGGCATCCATTTTTTTCCAGAGATTGGGAACGGGCAGATCGGGTTGGATGATGGTGGGATGTTTTCTTTTCCCTTTGGCGCCTTGGAGGAAGTCGTAGCCGTAGTTGAGTTTACAGGTCTCGTACCAGCAGTCTTGGCTGGGTCGCCAGGTGCTCTGGTTGTCGCCGGTGACGCGCCCGCGTTTTTCCTCGGGGGGGAAGAGGCCATCGATCTTTTCTTTGAGGCCGGGGAATCGGTTGTCTTTATCTTCCCAGATAACTCGGGTGGTGGGGGTGGTGGGCTGTTTTTTCTTGGGGTCGAAGGTGGAGAGGCGGAGGGGTGGGCCATCGGAGCTGGGTTTTAGGTAGTAGAAGTCGTCCCCCGAAAAGAATTCGGTGCCTAGGTCGTCTTTTCCGAAATCGCGTTCAGGATGGACGACGGAGGCGTAACTGCGGGCGACGTGGTTGGGGACGAAATCGATAAAGATACGGAGGTTCTGTTTTTTGGCACGGGCGAGGAGAGCTTTGAACTCGTCGAGCCGCTTGGCGGGATCGAGGGCGTAGTCGGGGCAGACATCGTAGTAGTCGCGGATGGCGTAGGGGCTGCCGGCGATGCCCTTGAGAAGGTCGGGATCGTCGGGAGAAAGTTGCAGAGAGGAGTAGTCGCGAGTGGTGGCTTGGCGGTAGATGCCGGTGACCCAGATGGCGTCGAAGCCGAGTTGTTTAATAGAGGCGAGGGCGGTGTCGTTGAGGTCGGCAAACTTTCCGCAACCGTTTTGTTCGAGGGTACCATTGGGGATGCGAGCGGAGTTGGTGTTGCCGAAGAGGCGGGGAAAGAGCTGGTAGATGCGGATTTTTCCGCCTGCGCGGGGAACGAGAGAGGCGGGGGTGGTAGGGCTTTCGATGGGGAGAGAGAGGTAATGGGTGAGGGAGCGGTCACCTGGGCCAGGGAGAAGATAGGGATCGGAGGAGCGGAGGAGTTGGCCCCAGCCGTTTTCGGCGGGAATATTTTTGAGGGCGGCGACGATCTGTAGTTTTCCTTGAGGGGTGGCCCAGGAGCGGGGGATGGAGATTTCGATTGGGGCGGTTTTATCGGAGAGGAGTTTGACTTCGGCGGGTGAGTTAGTGAAGGGGGTGAGTCCGAATCCGTTCCACGAGCGGGAGGATAGGGTGGGGTTGGGTCCACGGAGAAGGAGGAAGTGGTCGGCTTGGAATGGAAGGAAGAGGGAAGAGCCGGTGATCGATTTTTGGAAGGGGACAAGGGCGGAGCCGTCAAAGCTGGAGGCGGTGGCGAGGAGGAGTGCGTGATCGGGATTGTTGAGAGAGAGGCCTGGGAAGCGAAGGATTAGGGTGGATGGATTGGTCGATGGGAGAAGTTCGATGGCGATAGGCTGGGCGAGAACGGGGGAGATTTGGCCTAGGAGAGTGAGAGTGAGAAAAAGAAAGGATTTAAGGCGAAGCATAGTAGATTTTTTAGCGGAGGAGTGGCGTGCGGGGAAGCGTGAGGGAGCGCGGTCGAACTGTTCCATAAAAGGGGATCAAAAAAGTGGTCTTGGCAGGTGGGAACTTTAGGGAGTGGAGATTTGGAGATAATT